>NZ_JBFAIR010000029.1:0-146389 GCF_040654815.1 Streptomyces sp. NPDC050619
CGGGCTCTACCGGACCCTGACCCAGGACGAGGCCGACAACACCAAACTCCAGGACACCCCGCTGACCATCCCGGTCCACCTGATCACCCAGGCCGCCCTCGCCGACATATTCCTGCCGACCGTCCAGGGCCCCCCGCCGCCACGGTGGAATCCCGGTTCAGCAGTGACAACCTCGTCGCCGACGTCGACGCCTACAACCTCTCCCAGTATCTGCACGGCACGGACGGCGAGAACGGCGGCAACGGGGACGACAGACTGCTGTCCGACGCCCTGTTCACGTATCACTTCTGGGATGGACCGAACCGCTCGGCGAAGCGGTTCACCCACTTCTACGAGACCCGGTTCGGCGGCAGCGCGAGCACGTTCCGGTCGACCGTGCGGAACATCCTGCTGAACTTCGAGTTCTTCTCCGCATTCGACTTCGGCAAGAGGTTCTTCCTGCCCGAGGACGAAGGCCAGTGGCCGGAGAACATTCCCTCGGGCGAACTCGCCTCGTTCGTCGAGGGAATGCACACCGTCTTCACCCGACGTACGGAAGGGGAATAGCATGCGCCGCACCATCACGCGCCGGGGCGCCCTCGCCGCCGGGGCCGCCACCGCCGTGGCCGTCTGGACCACCCAGGCCGGCCCGGCTGCCGCGGCCCCGGGCGCCGCCTTGAACAGGCAGAGCGCCAAGTGGACCCGGGACAGATCCGTGAACGGCTGGCCCATCACCCCCGACGCCGTCAGCACCCACCTCGTGGAGGGCTCGAGAGCCTCCGTGGACCTGCGTAACGGCACGGCGGCAACCGTCCTCCTGCACATAGCGCGTCGCTGGCACTACGAGATCGCCCCACTCGACACCGGCCAGGGCGGCGGCATCAGCGGCCACACCACGAGGCGGACCGTCGCCGCGGAGTTCGAATCGACCTACCTCTCCGGCACCGGACTCTGCCTCCACCCTGCCGCCTACCCCCTCGGCGGCTCCGAGGAGCTGTGGCCCCACCACGAACTGATCGTGCGGGACATCCTCCTGGACTGCGAAGGCACGGTCGTATGGGGCGGCGACCTCGATCCCGTGAAGCGGTCGCACTTCCACATCGCCGCCGGGCCGGACAGCGACACTCTCGCCCGCGTCACCGAACGGCTGTCCCCGCTGCCCGGCGTCGGGCGGACCCGCGGACCGGGGGCGGTCCGAGACCCGGCCCATCCCTCCAGGCACGTCAAGGCACGCCGACTTGAACGCACCCAGAACAGCTGAAGCGGGGCCTGGGGAACCTCGAACAATGCAGGGTCACCTAGGCGTCACTTTGGGCAATCCTGTGCGCGGCAAGCACAACCAGCTGATCCGATCCGAGGGGGACACATGAACAACAGAGGGTGGAAGCTTGGGCTCGTCGCGCTGAGCGCGGCGATGGCGACCGTACTTCCCATGAGCTCGGCGCAGGCGGCCTACGCGAGCAACTCCGGTTCCTACGGGACCACGTTCGTCGACGGCGACGGCGCCCTCACCGACGACTTCGGCGACCACTTCGAGGAGCTCGGCAACTCGCTGTGCTACGGCTGTGGGGAGTCGTCAAGCACCGACATCGTCGTGCTCTGGCAGGCCATCCTGGTCGCCGAGCACTACCTGGACTTCCAGGATGTCGACGGGGACTTCGGACCCAAGACCAAGGAGGCCACCATCAAGTGGCAGCAGAGCCGCGGGCTCGCCGGCGACGGCATGGTCGGGGACGCCACCTGGAGCAAGGCAGACGACCGGCTCGCCTGGGTCGGCTCGACCGTGCGCTACAAGAGCGCCGGCCTCTTCGGGTTCGTGGAACTCCACCGGGGCGACACCACCAAGTCCCAGGACGGCGGCGCCTACCACTTCCACAAGGTCATGCAGGGTGACGGCGTCCATGTCTACGACAGCACCGGCACCCGCATCTTCCACCGGGTCAAGACCATCAGCTACTAACGTCCCGCGCGCAGCGCGCGCCATGTCTGCGGGCCGACGAGTCCATCCGCGTCCAGACCCGCCTGCTTCTGGAAGGCGACGACGGCTCCGTGCGTCATGGGGCCGAAGTCGCCGTCCACTTCGCCGACTTCGGTGATGCCGTGCAGGTACCGCAGCAGGCACTGGAGTTCACGGACCTGGCTGCCGCCGTCGCCCCGCGGGAGGGTGAAGTCCCAGGTGCCGTTCTCACCCGCCGTATAGCCGCGGCCGTACTTCTCGTCCTCGTACACCTTGGGCTTCTCGCAGCTGGGCGGTGCCGATGCGGCGGCCGGGCCTCGTCCCGGAGACTGTAGGTCACGGTCGCGGCGCTCAGCAGGCCGCCGCCACGAGCGCGCCGACCAGTGCGGGGCGTCGCCGCCGGGGGCGAAGGCGTGGCAGGCGGGGCGAGCGGCCGGTGCCCGCGGCGTCCTCCACGCGGCGCAGTAGTTTCTGGGCGGTGGGGCGTTCGGCGTGGGTGGGGGCCAGACAGTCACGGACGATCTCCCGCCAGGCATCCGGGAGTTCGGGCGACAGGCGGAGTTCCTCGGTGCCGCGCGCGTAGCGCGTCGCCGCGTCGCAGCGGGCCTCCGTGGTGCTGCCCGGGAACGGGAAGGCACCGGTCAGCACGGTGTGCGCCAGGACGCCGAAGGCCCATACGTCCGCCGACGGGCGGATACGGGTTCCCCGCTCGTCGATCTCCGGCCGGAGAAGTTCCGGCGGGGTGTAGTCGGGGGTCGCGAACGGAGGCGCATACGCGTGCGTGCCCTTGAGTTCGGCGGCCATGTTGAAGTCGGCCGGCCTCGCCGAAGAGTCCTTCATCAACAGGGCGTTGGCCGGCTTCAGGTCGCCGTGCACTCAGCCCGCGTGGTGCAACTGGTACAGGCCCTCGCAGATCTGCGCGAGCAGCGCTGGGCCCGCGTCCGGCGTCGGCGTGTGGTCGAGTACGGCGTCCAGGGAACCCTCGGCCCGTTCCAGTACGAGGACGGTGGCGCCGTCGAGCTCGGGGTGACCGGGGTCGTCGACGGTCAGGCTGTCGTACATCCGGATCAGGCGCGGCGCGCGCAGCTTGCCCAGCAACTCCACCTCCCGCTCGCCTCGCCTTATGCTTCGACCTCGTACACGCGGACGACCTCGTGGTGCTCGCCCCGGCCGTGAGCGAGGTGGCCCGATGACCGAGCAGTCGTACGCGATTGCCGTCCCGAAGGGCTACACGGTCGGACCCTGGGAGGTCCGCACACTGCTGGCGTCCGGCGCGTTCTCCACGGTCTACGCGGCCCGGCGCACCGGCACCCCGGCTGAGGGGCTGCCCGACCGGGCGGCGCTGAGGTTCCTGCCGACCGGCACCCGCACCCCGCGCCAGTTGCGCCACCTTAGAGAACTGGCCGTTCCAGTAGACCGCGGAGCGGCTGGCCCCGGGCCAGACCGGCCGCAGGCGTGCCACCAGCTCGTCCACAGCGGGCAGCGGTGTGTGGAGCTCGCCGCGCAGGCGGGGCTCGCACAGCCCGGCAAGGACCGCGAAGTAGCGCTTCGTACGGTCCAGGGCGAAGGCCGGTGCGGTCAGCGTTCCCGCGAGTCCGTGGCGGTCCACGCTGCGGAAGGCGTGGTCGAGAGCCCAGACATCGAAGGTGAGCAGATCGCCCGCCGCGGGAAGCACCACCCGCGAGAACTCGAACGACACCGGCGCGTCCAGCCTGCCCGGCGCGACCTTGATGTGCTCGCCGGCGCCTTCCGGGTCAGCGCTTCTGCTCTGGCGGCTGCAGTCACTGGTGGCACAGACTGTCCGCCGCCTGAAGTCCCAGCACCGCACCCCTGAAGGCCAGTTCCCAGTTGAGCGTTTTCTGCGGACAGGATCAATCCCACCAGAAGTCCCAGCGGTGGGCGCCGGTGATCCGCTCGGCGTATGCGGCCAGTGTGTACGGCCTGCTGCCCTGCCAGATGTTGTCTGGGCAGAAGGCGAAGTGCTCGGCTGCGACCAGGAGAGCCTCACTCTCGCCTGCAGGCGGCGCAGCGACACTGAGGTGCAGCGTGGAAAACCCGACCGCTACAACACGGGCGCCGAACCGGTGCTCCCAGTCGCGGACGACCGCGGACGACTTGGTGGTGTCGTTGTCGTAGTTGCAGGGGCCGGCCCAGCCCGCGGCCGTCAGCGCCTCGGCACCGGATGCTGCGGCGACGAGCCCCAGACGCGTCTGTGGGCGGTCAGCGAGGAACGCCTGCGCGAACTCGGCGGCCAGTTGATCGGGGTTCGTTGCCGTCTCCCGACTGGGCGGGAGACCGGGCCAGGTCTGCCCGAAGGGAGCCGTGACGGCGAGGCGCCTGTCGGCGTCGAGCATGTCGTCTTCGTCGACCGCTGTGTAGGTATCCCACCACCGTGCGAGGAGGCCGGTAGAGTCGTGGCTCGCCGGGGAGGACATCTGCTCGGGAAAGACCTCTCCGGATCCCCACGGACGGAGTTCGCCGTCGTTCCGATCCAGCGAGTCGAGCAGCAGCGGCCACAGGCCGGAACGTGTGTGTTCGGCGTGCATCCGCGTCCACAGCTCGATCGCGGCCGGCCCGTCACTGAGCCACAGGGGCTGTACGTCTCCGTCGCCTTCATCGGACGTGACCATCCGACCGGGCGGAAGGCGACCCTCAGCGGAACCGGCGAGCAATTCCGTCAGGTGTCCCACGTTCATGGCGGGCACCCTAACCGGGTGCACTGACAAGGATCGCCTGCTCAGCAGCGGCGGGCGTCGAGCGCTTCGTCGTTGTTCCACAGGACGGGCATGGCGCCGACGGGTTCGAACCGGATCTGTGGGTCGTTGTTCTGGACCAGGCCGATCAGGCGGCGGCGAAGTACGGCTGCCTGGCGGGCCTGGTCGGCGATGATGTCCAGGGCAACCTGCGCCGCCCTGGGGCAGGTCGTCGCGAACCGGTCGTAGTCGGTGAAGACGAGGACCAGTCCGGCGCCTTCGGGAGCATCGTCGTAGCCGCCGTAGCAGGCCACGTCGCCGAGGCAGTCGTTGAGGGCGTCCAGGTTGTGCCCGTAGTAGTCGGGGAAGTCCAGGGCCGCGCCCATGGCGCGGTGCATGTCTCGTTCCGTGTTCCATTGGCCGGCTTCGAGGCGGACGTGACGAAGGTGTTGATCATGTACTCGATGCCGGAAAGCCGAGTCGTCGCGGTGGGCTGCGCCGCTTCGCTCCGGTAGGCATCGAGGAGGCAGAAGAACTCTTCGACGGAGGTCGAGCCGTCGGGGGGCGCTCGATGTCGGCTGCCCAGCCGAGCGCGCTGCTGCCGCCAAGGCATGTCCCTAGCCATTGGTTGAAGGCTCCGCCAGGCCAGAAGTCGCAGGGGTCGTCGATGGAGTGCACGCCGAGGGCTACCTGGTAGCCGATGAGCATGGACTGCAGGTGTTGGAGTGAGCCGCCGGGCAGCCACATACCGGGCGGAGACTGATCTGAAGCGGAGACGCGAACTCTTGAACCCGGCGAGGTCACGTAGCGGTAGCACTGGGAGGGAGGGTGTGTGGCCGTTGTCTCGAGGTCCACGACGGTGGGCTGAGCCGGTGAGCGTGCCGCGGGAGGGCTGCCGAGGTCGGTGTCGGTGGTGCCGTGGATGATCGGGCGCATGACACATGGTTCTCGCGATGCCCTTCGGGCTCTCGCCGTGCAGCATCTTTCACCGGAGATTGCCGAGAAGTGGGTTGGTCTGCTTCGCCCTGGTGTGCGTCTGGAGGCAGCGGGCGGCTCTGACGATGGCGTCGGTCGGCTCGGGGGCCTCCCGTCCTTGCCGGTCGATGTGGAGTGGCCGGTGTGGGATGGGCGCGGTCCGCTCTCTTTCGTCGCCTCGATCGACTGCGGACGCCTGCCGACGGCTGCGCTGGACATTGATCTGCCCGCGGCAGGGACGCTGCTGTTCTTCTACTTCGACGGGCAGCTGGACGACGGTGAAGCTCTCGTCCTTGCTGAGAACCGGGAGAGCCGGGCGGGCGCCCGCGTGCTCTATGTGGCGGCTGACGAGGAGGTGGCTGAGCGTGGGACGCCTGCCGGGCTC
Source organism: Streptomyces sp. NPDC050619 (assembly GCF_040654815.1). Lineage (NCBI taxonomy): Bacteria > Bacillati > Actinomycetota > Actinomycetes > Kitasatosporales > Streptomycetaceae > Streptomyces > Streptomyces sp. NPDC050619. The sequence continues at coordinate 5,990 of NZ_JBFAIR010000029.1, forward strand.
AAGCCGTATCCGGCGGTTCCGCTGGCGGCTCGGGTGGAGATGACGGCGACCGAGCCCTGGCATCCGTCCGTACGGGCCGCCTTCGCCCCGGGTGCCCCGCTGGGGAACCGGTACGACCACCCCGTCTGCTCGCAGGAGTTCCTCGACGCGCTGTGGGAGTTCGACGACGAGGTAGGGCACCAGATCGGGGGCCACGCTCACTCGGTGCAGAACCCGGTCGAGATCGAGATCACGGAGGCGGTCCTGGACGGCGAGGTGCCCTGGGACGACCCGCGGCTGTCCGAGGAAGCGGGCAACTGGGTGTTGCTGGCCCAGTTCGACAGCGAGCATGCCGCGGACATGATGTGGGGCGATGCCGGAGCCCTGTACTGGCTGATCCGCCCGGAGGACCTGGCCGAGCGGCGCTTCGAGCGGGCGATGTTCACCTGGCAGTGCAGCTGATGGCCTCCACGCCTCCCGCCTGGGGAGTCCAGTACACGCTGAGCCTGCCGAGCGAGGACGCTGCCCGCGCCGCCGCGGCTGAGCTGTCCGGGATGGGGCACCGTCTGACGGCAGTGCGCGCCCAGGACCACTTCCGGATCGTTCCGTCGAACTTCTGGTACGGCAGGCCGTCGATGGACCCGGAGCTGGAGGGGTGGTAGCAGGTCTTCTCGCTGGCCATCTACAGCGGGTACGAGCGGATGGCTCTCGAGCCGTTCTTCCGGAGTGAACGGATTCGGGTGGCCAGCGTGGCCCGTGCCCACAGCGGTTTCCAGCAGGGGTACAGCGAGGGGCATGCCGCGACTCTCGAAGGAGTCTTCACACGGGACGGCCTGGTCCATGAGCGGGCCGGCGCTGACGTCGCCCTTCCGAGTCCTCTGCCCAAGGATCCCGCGCGGCCTCCGGCCGGTCCGCCGTGGAAGAGCAGTGAGGTCGGTGAACCCGCAGCGGTGGTCCAGGCCGTGGTGTCGGTCGCAGAGCGCATGCACGGCAGCGCAGAGGACGTTCCGGATGCCGTGGGGTGGCTGCTCGATGAGGAGTTCGCGTTCGGCGAGCCCCATGGGTCGACGGGGGAGTTCCTCGGCGATCTCGCGGATGCTGTGGCCCACCAAGGCACCTGCACGGACAGCACGGTCGAAGCCGTCCCGTTCATGGTCGAGCTGGCCTGTGACGACGATGTGCCTGAGGGCACTCGGATCGTCCTGCTCGGCGATCTGCTGCGGCTCGCCGTCACCGGCCCAGCCTCAGCGGTCTCTCTGGCGGACCGCACCGCCGCTCTCGGCGGAACGTGGCAGGAGGGCGCGGCCGACTACCTGACGCGCCACGCCATCGGTCAGGCGTTGCCGCGCCTCATAGCGCGCTGGGACGACGAGGGTGATGCTGCTCGCTTCGTTCTCGCCGCTCTCGCAGCAGCCTGTGGAATCCGGGACGTGCCGGCCCCGGCCCGGCTACTCGCGGGCAACCGCACTGCCTTGAGCGATGCTGTGAGCCGTGTTTCGTCCTGGCTGCCCCAAGCGGCAGAGCGGGCTGCCAGCCCCCATGTGGCCCCACGAGATCTCGCACAGGCCGTCCTACCAGACCTCATTATGGAGGACGTCAGCGCGGCAGTGGATTGGTGAGACCTGGTGAGCCGGTGGCCAGCCGACGTGGTGCAACGAACCCATGCCACTCGACACATTGACGATCACCGGGCTCGCGGACTTGCGCAGCAAGGGCAGGAACGCGTGCGTCACCCGGACGAGCCCAATGACATTGACCTCGAACACCGCGCCGGCGTGAGCGGCCGCGATCTGATCGGCGGGGACGTGGGGTTCGTAAACTCCTGCGTTGTTGATGAGGACGTCGATGCCCCCTCGCGCGCCAGGACGTCGTCGGCGGCCGCCTGGCCGCGCTCCGGATCGCGAGCGCCGACGAGGACGGTGTGGCCGGCCTCGATCAATCGGCGGGCGGTCTCGTACCCGAGGGACTTGTTGGCTCCTGTGACGAATGTCGTCGTCATGCGTTCACCCTCGGCCAGTGGCGAGAGGAGAACCAGTGCCCTCCGCGACGGTAGGGCCGCCAGTACCAGGCACAACGGCTGTCCAGCGGACACAATGGTCGAGTAGACGAGACCCTTGGCACCGCACTGCGCCGCTGGCGCGACCGGCTTTCCCCCACCGACGTCGGGAGGACTTCACGGCCCGGACGACGTGCGGTGGGGTTGCGACGCGAGGAACTGGCCGACCTCGCAGGAGTGTCGGTCGACTACCTGGTACGGCTGGAGCAGGGGCGCGCCACGAGCCCTTCGCCGCAGGTCCTCGCGAGCCTGGCCAGGGCACTGCAGCTGCGACCCATGGAGCGCGATCACGCCTATCGGCTGGCCGGCCTCCTCCCGCCACAGGAGGGGACGATCTCTGCGCACGTCCCGGCGGGGGTCCAACGGATGCTGGCTCGCCTCGGGGAGTTCCCCGTGGGCGTGTTCAGCGCCGACTGGACGTTGTTGTCCTGGACTCCGGCATGGGCAGTGCTGCTGGGCGACCCCAGCGCACGGACACACGCCGAGCGAAACCTGGTGCGGGCGGTCTTCGCCACGGGGCCCAGCGGGCTCGCGGCCTGGCCGGTGCAACCGGAGGGCGACGCCCTGAACCCTGCCCTCGTCGCCGATCTGCGGACAGCACTCGTCGACTACCCGCGCGACCGTGGACTGACCGCCCTTGTCGCGGAACTACGCTCCACCAGTGCGGAGTTCGCCCGGCTGTGGGACGAGGGCGCGGTCGGTCCGCACGTCTCGGCCCGCAAGACCGTCGTGCATCCCCAGGTCGGCGAGGTGACGTGCGACTGCGATGTACTCACCGTCCCGGGCTGCGACGTCCGGCTCGTTGTCTACACGGTGGCCGCGGGTTCCGCCGATGCGGAGAAGCTGGAGTTCCTGCGGGTCACGAACGGCGTCAACGCCGATGGATCCTCCCCTCCGGGGCCCGGCCTGCTCTCGGTGCCGTGACGACCTGGTCGGCCGATCCCTTCAGCCGATAGAGGTCATGCCGTCATGAGCGTGCGGGGAGCGCCGGTGATCGCGCGCTCCGACAAGCGGGACGCCGTCACGCCACGGAAGACGCGGGGACGCGCCGACGCACCGGATGAGCGCTTGGTCCGGTGATCAGTGGTGGGCCCAGGTGTACGCGAATACGCTGACGCAGCGTTGTTTCTGGAGGAACGGATGAGTCTCGCGATGCATGCCGTCGCACTGTATTTGCGGGTCACTGCCAAACCCCGCTCGTCGACCGCGGCGCGTGCCCGGAACAGGATGCACAAGCCGAAGGGGTCCGCACAGCCACCGGTCGCGCTGCGCCGGCGTCACGACGTGTCCGTGCGGCAGGTCGCCGGGTTCGCCTGCTGGACCGTCCTGCCACGCGGGAAAGCGGCCACCCGCGGTGCGGTGTATCTGCACGGCGGGGCGTACACCAGCGAGATCATCACACAGCACTGGGCCCTGATCGGCGCGTTGGCCGACGCGGGCGTCCACGTCGAGGTGCCTCTCTACGGCCTGACCCCGCAGCACACCTACCGCGAGGCGTATCCACTGGTGATCCAGGTGTACCGGCAGCTGCTGGAGCGGTTGCCCGCCGCGGCGGCGACCCTCGCCGGCGACTCGGCCGGCGCCGGCCTCGCGCTCGGCGTCGCCCGGGAACTCTCGGCGGCGGGGCTGCCGCAGCCCCGCCGGATCGTCCTGATCTCCCCCTGGCTCGACCTCACGCTCAGCCAGCCAGCGGTGCAGACCGTCGCACCGCACGACCCATGGCTGTCCCCGGCCGGCCTCGTCGAGATGGGCCACGCGTGGGCGGGTGGCGACGATCCGGCCGCCCCGCGCCTGAGCCCGATCAACAGCCCGCTGAACGGCCTCGCATCGGTATCGGTGTACATCGGCACCCGCGACATCTTCTACCCGGATGTGCGCCGGCTGCGCGAGCGTGCCACCGCCGAGGGAGCACCGCTCGAAGTGACGGTCTGTGCGGGCGCCGTGCACGTCTACCCGCTGACCCCCACCCCCGAAGGCCGGGCCGCGGCCACCCGCATCGTGAAGGACATCTCTCAGTGATGCCCGGCGGCCTCCTCAAAAGGGCTGACGCTGTTGTCCTCGTTCGCCCAGCGCGTCAGGCAGTGGGGCGGTCGAGGAGGCGGGCCGCGAATTCGATCGCCCGGTCAGCCCGCGCACGGTCTCCGGAGACGAGAAGGTCGAGCTGGAGGTCCCGAACTGCGCGAGGAGGAGGGGGGCCGAAGCCCGTGATCCGTCCGTGGCCGAGGAACTCGGTGTTCATCACGAGGCTCTGCGCGGCTGCATCCGCGAGGCCGAGGCTGACGCCGACGACCTGCTCACCCCGCACAACCGCGCCGAGCCGACCGGCAAGGAAAATGCCTACCCCAAGCGGTCGAACGAGGTCCGCGGACGGCTCTTCCGGGCAGCGACGCCACGCTTGGGGAGCCACTGCGCCTATAGATGAGGCCGGTGCCTTGAGGGACCTGTGCCGAGCCGGCGGGAGATCACTACGGTCTCGCACCACTCAAACGTGCCGCCGATCAGGTCGACGTCGCCGTTCGAGCGGTGAACGCCACGACGGACCGACGGTCCCGGTGCCTCAGTTCTCCAGGACGAAGATCGGCTTGTGGCCGGCTCGGTCGGAGGTCAGCACGTCGGGGATTTCGTCCCAGCCGTAGATTCCGCTGGTGACCAGCTCGGGGTGGAGCGTGCCTGCGGCCACCGCCTCAAGGGTGGGTGTCATGTTCGGTCGCGCGTGTCCCTTGCCGTTGTGGAAGTGGACCCCGCGCTGGTACAGCGCGAGCAGGGGAAGCTGGACGTCGTCGAAGTAGATGCCGACGCTGTTGACGTGGCCCTCGGGCATGACCGACAGCAGTGCCTTGCGCAGCCGCTCGGGGGCGCAGCTGGCGTCCACGGCGAGGTGGAAGTCCTTCTCACGCTTGCCGTGGATGTCGTGGACCTCGGCGCCGAGTTGCTCGGCGACCTTCATCCTGACCGGGTCGTCGTCGTAGTAGACGGTGCGGGCGCCGGCGCAGTGGACCGCAACGTCGACGCAGTACAGGCCGATGGAACCGGTGCCGCCGAAGACCGCGATCTTCGGGTCGGGGATCCCGGCGACGGTCGGCATCACCGTCTCCCAGCCGAGCGCGAGGTTGTCGCCGATCGAGGCCAGATGGACCGGGTCGACTCCGGCGGGCAGCTTCGCCAGGTTGAAGTCCGCGTAGGGGACGCGGATGAGTTCGTCGAAGGTCCCGCCCCAGGCCCCGTTCACCGGAAGACCGTACTGGGCGTCGCCGTGGAGGAGACAGCGGGCGGGGTGTCCGAGCCTGCACTGGGCGCAGGTGCCGCACGCTATGTGCCACGCGACGCCGACGACGTCGCCGACCGCTACGTCCGTGCAGTCGGGGCCGACCTCGACCACTGTGCCTACGCACTCGTGGCCGATCGGGAACGGGCCGAATCCGGAGAACGGGGTCTTGTCGCCGATGACATGGTGGTCGAGATCGCACGTCGTGGCCGCGAGCGGGCGGACGAGCGCGTCGGTGCCCTCGACGATGGTGGGGGCGTCGACCTCGTCGAAGCGCAGCTGTCCGGGCGCGACGAACATCAGGCTCTTCATGGGAATGCTCCTCGTTTTCGTGGAGGGGACCGGGTCGGCCGGTTTGTCTGCCGACCCGGTCCCCGTTGGTCGGTCAGACGGCGCCGACGTCCGGGGCACCGGCGGGGATCGCGTCCAGGAACGCAGCCTGCAGGGGTGCGGCGAGTGCCTGCGCCAGTGCAGCGCCGACCTCCCGCATCGCGGCACCCTTCAAGTGCGCGCCCAGCGCCTCCTGGGAGGCCCACTTCTCGATCACGACGAATTCATCGGTGGCGTCCGCCTTGCGGTGCAGCGCATACCGCAGGCATCCGGGCTCGGCGTGCACCGCGGGCACCGCCGCCTTCAACGTTTTCTCGACCAGCTCTTCCTGGCCGGGCTTGGCGACCAGCGTCGCCATTACGACAACCGGATTGGCCATCGGATACCCCTCTCAACTTCAGCAATATAACACTCGTTATAATCAGTGGTAGATGAAGTACTCCGCCGTTCACAGCGCTCCGTGGGCGACCTCGCCGCAGCCGACGTCGAGGACGTCGCGGTGGTAGACACGGCTCCGACGCTCTCCGTGCGCCGTGCGCTCCGGCGGGCCCGGCTATCACTCACCGGTCGGCGAGTGGCCCGCCGACCCGTTAACGTGCCCACGGGCCCCTGCCCGCAGTTCCTTGCGCAGGATCTTGCCTGCCGACGATTTGGGTATCGCGGCCGTGAATTCGACGTCCCTCACCTTTTTGTACGGCGCGACCTGTGCGGCCAGGAAGTCCATCACCTGCTCAGCGCTCAACGCGGAATACCGGTGACGACGAACGCCTTCGGGATCTCTTCGCCCTCGGCGTCGACCACACCGATCACAGCGGCGTCGGCGATGTCCGGGTGGGTCAGCAGCAGCGCCTCGAGTTCGGCCGGCGCGACCTGGTAGCCCTTGTACTTGATCAGCTCCTTGATGCGGTCGACTATGTAGACGCATCCAGTGGAATCGACCCTCGCCAAGTCCCCTGTGTGCAGAAACCCGTCGGCGTCGAGAGTCGCGGCGGTGGCTTCCGGGTTGCCCAGGTAGCCCGCCATCACGTTCGGCCCGCGCACCCACAGCTCTCCCGGCTCGCTCAGCCCTTCCGCGGGTACGTCGATCTCGGCGCCGGTCGCGGGATCGACGAGTTTGTTGACCGTGTTGGGGACCGGCCAGCCGCTGGCAGCGATCGGCGCGCGGCGACCGGCGATCGCGACCCCGCCGTCGGCTACCGGCACGACGTGGCTGACCGGGCTCAACTCGGTCATGCCGTACCCCTGGACGACCGGCACCGACAGCCGCCGCGACACCGCCGCGCCGAGCTCCTCGTCCAGCGGAGCCGCGCCGCTGACGATCGCCCGCAGCGACGTAAGGTCGTAGGCATCCACCAGCGGGTGCTTGGCCAGGGCCACTGACAATACGGCCGCGTGCGGCCAGTGTTGAGTTGAGCAGAGCCGTCATGCCGTAGATGTGGAAGAACGGCAGGGCCGCCAGCACCACGTCGTCGGAGCGCAGTGCCAGGACCGGTGCGAGCTCACCGGCGTCGGGCCAGGCCATGCCCGTCGCTTCCTGAGCCGCCGACGCCAACGCCGTCACCGTCACCGTCACCAGTGTCCGCGCCCCGGCGGCGGTCAACTGCTTGGCCATCTCTGCGGCGGTGGACAGCAGGTTCACCGTGGTCACGGTGGCTCCGGCCCGCAGGATCCCGTGGAAGGCGACCGCGAACGCCGGGGTGTTCGGGCACAGCAGTGCCACCGCGTCACCGGGGCCGATGCCACACTCCACCAGTTCGGCGGCGAATCCGTCGACACGCGTCTTCAATGACCCGTACGTCACAACGATTCTCCGGATTCCGCGGAGACCAGCGCGACCCGCTCCAGGTCAGCGGAACTCAGACCCGCGAACGGGAATTCGTGCAGCGCCAGATCAGGCAGCTCCACGTCGGCATGGGGACTGGCGAAACTCATGAATGCACCTTCGATTCAAACGTTCCCTGACCACTGATCGGTCGTCTTTTGCTATTCCAGCGCCGCGAAAGCTGCGCTGACGTACTGAATCGTGCGGTCGCTGCCGAGCAGCCCGGGGCCCATCTTGTTCATGACGTAGGAGATCGTGGCCCGGCGTTCGGTGTCGATCACGACCACCGATCCGCCCCATCCCGTCCAGAAACAGATCCGTCCACGGGGGAGATACGGCACCGCGGGCGAAGGCAGGGCGTAACCGATACCGAATCGCAGATGCGCCCCCAGCACCAGATCCGGGCCGTCGGACTGCTGACTGAAGATCAGCTCGATGGTTTGCGGCGACAGCAGCCGTACACCGTCGAGCGCGCCGCCGCAGGCGACGACCGAGTGGATTCTGGCGAGCGACCGGGCATTGCCGTGGCCGTTGGCGGCGCCGATCTCGGCGCGACGCCATTCGGGAGTCCACGACTCGTCCGCCGTGCCCAGAGGGCCGGTGAAGGTCTTCATCCACACGCCGTCCGGATCGGCGCCGGCGAGGTCCGTCGACCGGAACGGCGGCGGCGGAACGACATCGGCGACCCTGCCGAATTCGGAGTCCGGCAAGCCGATGTGGAAGTCGGCGTCCAACGGACCGGCGATCTCCTCCGCGACGAACCGGCCCAGTGTCCGCCCGTCGATCCGCCGGATCAACTCGCCCACCATGTGCCCGTAGTTCAGCAGGTGATACCCCGAGGCCGTCCCCGGGGGCCACCACGGCGCCTGCGCGGCCAGCCTGGCCGTCGCCGTCGGCACGTCGCAGACGTCCGCGACGGTCACCGGCCGCTCCCACCCCGAGACACCGGAAATGTGGGACAACAGGTGCCGGACCAGCACACTCTCCTTGCCCTGGGCTGCGAACTCCGGCCAGTACCGGGCCACTGGGGCGTCGACGTCCAGCAGTCCCCGCTCGACCAGCAGCAACGCCGCCAGGGACGTGACCGTTTTCGTACACGACCAGACATTCGTGATCGTGTCGCGCTGCCACGGCACGGTACGGCTCGGGTCGGTCCATCCGCCCCACAGGTCGACCACCGGTTCTCCGTCGATGGCGACGGCGATCGAGGCGCCGAGTTCCTCGCCCGAGTCGAGGCTCTCGGAGAGCCGTGCGCCCATCTCCGCGAAGCGTGGGTCACACACGCCGTCCAGGTGTGCCACGGTCAGCCTCCCAGTCGGCGATCGTCACCGGCCGCCGAGCCGCCATCGAGCAGTACGAACGCCGCACGGGGCACTCCGCGCAGCTCGCGGCGGAGATTCGCGCGTGCGACGTCGGCAGCGTCCAACGGATAGGTCTGGTGCATCCGCCACGGGCTGCGGTCGCCCTGCCGGGGGAAGGTGGCCACGCCCCGCTGGACGTAGCTCGACGCCAGCTCGATCATGGGCTTCTCGCGCACCCCGGGCTCCGCGGGTACGGTGACCACCGCGAGGTCCGCGCGGCGCATGTGGTTGAGGATCCGGCACACCAGTCGCGCGGTGAGATCCGCCCGCATCGTCCAGGACAGGTTGACGTAGCCGAAGCAGAGCGCGAAGTTCGGCACGTCGCTCAGCATGGCGCCCCGCCACAGCATGTGACGCGCGGGCTCGACCAGCTTGCCGTCGACGCTCACGTCGATGTGGCCCAGCGCCAGCATGCGCAGCCCGGTCGCCGTCACCACGATGTCAGCCGGTAGCACCGCCCCCGACCGCAGCTGAATGCCCTCGGCTACGAAGGCGTCGATGTGATCGGTGACCACGTCGACTTCCGCGCGCTTGATCGCCTTGAACAGGTCCGCGTCGGCCGTGACGCACACCCGTTGGTCCCACGGCGCGTAAGGCGGCGTGAAGTGCTCACGCACCGCGTCCTCGCCGATCCGCCGTGTGGCGGCTGTCGTCAGCAACGTCCGCGCCCGGTCCGGGAACCGCCGGCAGTAGTGGTAGAACCCGTTGGCGTAGGCGGCGTTCCGAGCCCGGATGACCCGATGCGCCAACCCGGCGGGCAGACGCCTCCGAAGCTTGTCGGCGAACCGGTCCCGGCGCGGCAGCGAACTGACCCATGTGGGCGTGCGCTGCAGCATGGTCACCTTCGCCGCGTCGCGCGCCATCGCGGGGACCACCGTGATCGCGGTCGCGCCGCTGCCGATCACAACAACACGCTTGCCGGCGTAGTCGAGTTCGTCGGGCCAGAACTGCGGATGCACCACCGTGCCGGTGAACGACTCAACTCCCGGGAACTGCGGGTCATGTCCGCGCTCGTAGTCGTAGTAGCCAGTACATGTGAAAAGGAACGAGCACGTCACAGTGGACCGCTGAGGCCCGTCCTCGCCTCCGGTCCGCTCGATGGTCACCGTCCAGCGAGCCGTCTCACTGCACCAGTCCGCCTCCACCACCTTGGTGCCGCAATGGACATGGCGGTCGATACCGAACTGCTCGACGGTGCGCCGCAGGTAGTCGAGGATCTCGCCTCCGTCGGCCATGGAATTCCCGCCGGTCCACGGCTGGAACGGAAAACTGAGCGTGTAGATATCGGAGTCGGCGCGGACTCCGGGATACCGGAACAGGTCCCACGTCCCGCCCAGGGATTCACGGGCCTCCAGCACGGCGTACGAGCGATCGGGACACTGCGACTGCACTCGGTACGCGGCGTCGATACCGGAGATTCCCGCGCCGACGATCACGACTTCGACGTGATCAGGCAGCGGAGAAGGGTGTGCGGAACTCGTCATGGCACCCGAGTATCGGGACGTTCCAGACCCTCTGCTTAACCTTGGGCGACAAAAATTTAACTCCGCGCGACACCGTTTGGTGCAGGTCCGATCTTGGCGTCACGACGGACCTGCGTGGGGGTTCTGCCGAACCATCGGCGGGCCGCGCGCGTGAGCGCCGCCTGTCCGGCCAACTCCACCAATGACGCGACCTGAGAGAACGGCATATCGGTCCCCGTCAGCAAGCGGTGGGCCGAGTTCTTACGTACGTCGTCGAGGATCGCCTGGAACGAGCTGCCCTCTTCCGCCAGTCGCCGCTGCAACGTACGCGGATGCATGTGCAGCCACTGCGCGACCATGTCGATCCGCGCGGGAACCGTACCCAGCGCACGACTGACCGCCGACCGCACCATGGTCGAGACACTGTCGCGGGGGTCGGTGTAGTGCGACTCCAAGTACTCCACGACCATGCGCCGCAGTTCGGGATTCACCGGGGTCGACATCGGCTGGGTGAAGAGCTTCGTCGGCACCCGCAGCAGGGCCTGGCCGGCGTTGAACCGGACCGGCGCGCCGAAGAACTTGGCGTACGCCGACTCGTCCGTCAGCGGTGGATGGGGCATATAGACCCCGAGGAGTTCGTATCCGCCGCTCATCGTGATGAGAATACGATGCAGTTGCCCCAGGCCCGCGTCGATGGTCTGGGGCTCATACGGAATATCTGGATGCAGCATCCGGTATTCGACTGCCCCCACCCCCGCATAGCGCTCAGGATCAGGCTCACGCGACAGACGAATAGCCTGGTTGTGCACGAACAGGAATCGGGACGCACAGTCCAGCCCTTCGCCGACCGTGTCGCAGTTGCCGACCGCCAAAGCCAACGGGCCGAGCATCGACATGTCCTGATAAGCGGCCAAACGCAACCCAAGATCCGGACAGTTCAATTTCTTCGCCGCGATGCGCAGGATTCGCCCGGCCGTCGCCGTCGGCAACAGTCCGTCCTCGGAATCCAGATCCCTGGGCGAAACACCGAACTCGGCCAACAGTCTCGCCCCGTCACCCCCGAGATCGTCGATCAATCGATCGATACCCCGGATTGCAGCGGCCCGGATCTCCATCTGCATACGCCAACCAGCTCTCCATCGCCAGGCCCGCGGGCTTCGTCAGCCCGGCCCGTCCACCGATTACGTGGGGGGACCGTCCGCAAGTCGGCAGGAAGCCGCCCGGGCGTGTGAAACATGCCCACGTCCGCCGCCTCGTCCGCGAGAAGCGTTCGCTCGCCGTCCATTCACAGGTCGGGGAACAGGGCGCGTGTCCGGTGAGGATCGGGTGCGACGAAGACACCCTCAGCTGTGACCAGGTCTGTGGTGTGGTCCGTCAGAGTAGTGATCGATCCGGCCACGAAGACCTTGCGGTTGTCCGTGCCGGTGACGCGAGCGAGGATCTGCAGGGGTGTCTCCAGCGGGACGGGCCGGTGGTAGCGCATCTGCAGGGAGACGGTCAGGCCGGCCATTCCGGCTGCCGTGCAGGTGCGCCCCATGAGTTCGTCCAGGAGCATGGCGCTCATGCCGCCGTGGCCGTAGCCGGGCGGGCCTGCGTGGGCGATGCCCAGGGTGCAGTGGCCGGCAAGGCCGTCTTCGGTGGGCGTGATGTGCACGGGCGGTGCCAGCGGGCTGCCGGCTCCGACGACCGGGCTGTAGATCCGTGTCCCCCCGGGGAACTCGTCCACCTCGGGGATCTCCGCCCGCGCGCGCCGCCGTCCCGTCAGTCGGCCGGTGACCCGACGTACGTCATCTGCCACGCGGTGGAGGGTCTCCGGGGAGTCGGCGGTGCGAACCGTGGCCTCCACCAAAGCGCGCAGTTCGCGGCCGAGGCGAGTGATGGCCGCTTTCTGGTGTTCCAGATCCTCGTCCGTAGCTCGCACAGGTGGAGTGTCGGCGTCGGTGGCCGACGTGTCGGTGAGGGAGGCGCGCCTCGGGTTTCTCGGTGCGGTGGGGTGGGGCGAGCTGTGAGTGCGGTCAGACATCGGTCAGCACATCGGCCGGGGCCGTTAGACGGATCATCGGCATCGACATAAGACGTACCTCTCTTCGTTTCGTTCGACGACACTCCGGACTATGACAGTCGCTATAGACGACGATCACGCTAGACTATGACAACTGTTATAGCCAGCGAAGCCAGAAGGGATCACGTACGTGACCAAGCCCACCCCGACGGCACGCGAGCGCATCGTCGCCGGAGCCGCCGACATGATCAGCCGCCGCGGGCTGAACGCGACGAGCATCCGAGAGATGGCCAAGCACGCCCGGGCGCCACTCGGCTCGACGTACCACTACTTCCCCGAGGGCAAGCAGCAGTTGGCCACGGAAGCCGTCCGCTACACGGGCGCATGGACCGCGCGCAGCCTGCGCAAGGCACTGGAGGCGGGTCCGGTCGCCGGCCTGCGGGCCTTCCTCGCCCTGTGGCGCAAGATCGTCGTCGACAGTGACTTCCGGGCCGGCTGCCCCGTCCTCGCCGTCTCCATCGAGGAACCTGCCACCGACGAGACACCCGCTGCCCTCGCGGCCGCCGCCGACGTCTTCACCGAATGGGAGAGCCTGCTGGCCACCTCGCTGCGCGAGCACGGCGCCGATCGCGAACAGGCGGCACAGCTCGCGACGCTCATCGTCGCGGCCGTCGAGGGAACCGTCGCCATGTGCCGCGCCAAGCGCAGCACCCAGCCGCTCGACGACACCGCGGAGCAGTTGCAGGCACTCATCCTCGCCACCATCAAGGACTGATCGAAGCCACCCTTTACGACTCCGGCCTTCAGGCACCGAGCGCGGCACGGACCGCCTTGACCCTCTCCTCCGTGAACACCCCGCTCTCAAGGAGCGACAGGATGGACAGCACGCCGCCGGACGACCCCCAGCTGCCCTCGTCGATCACACGGAAGTTGACCCACCACGCCGGTGACGGCTTCTCCAGTCCACAGGCCGCCGCCAGTGCGGCCAGGACGCGCTCGATGACCTCGGCCCGCACATCCGACTGCCAGGCGGCATCCATGACTGCGAGGTCGATCGCCATCACGTCGAGCTCCGGGTCGGCGTCCGCCAGGAGCCGGCCGCCGATGGCCATCATGTCCCGCTCGCGCTCGACGAAGTGCACCTGGAACCCGGGCCGGGCGGCGGGAGCACGCTGCCCCACCTCGGGTACCAGCACCGCGTCCGTCAGTGTCTCGGCCAGCTCACGGCGCTGCTCAAGGCTCAGGCGCCCCTTCGGTGCGTTCACGGTGATGATGGTCACGGCATCCTCCTATGACGGTCGTTATAGAGAGCAGCAGAGTACACCCGCCTATAACGACTGTCATATCGAGCCTTGGCTCGACGACAGGCGTTCGCACGAGCCACCGCCTCGCCATGCACGGAGCCGCATGACCTCGACCGGCTTGTGCGGGCAGGTCCGAGCGTGCTCCTCGGAGCGGAGCAGAACACTCGGGTGATGAGCCTTCAGGGGCGGCCGTCGAGCAGGCGCTTGGGGTGCATGCCGTCGACCATTCCGAGGAAGGGCGGATGGATGCTGTAGCCGAGCATCCGGCGGATGTCCTCGGACACCACGCGGACCGTGTCGCGGGTGGTCGACAGAGTGAACGCCTCCTGCGGCCGGAGCCATGGCTCGCAGTACTGGGCAGTGACGGCCAGGCGGGCATCGGCGGACGCATTGGCGCCGCCCCCATGCCACAGAGTGCCGACGAAGAAGACGCAGGAGCCCGGTGACATGACGGCCTTCACCCGGGTGTCGCCGTCAGCTGGTTGACGGTCGCCCCAGCGGTTCGTACCCGGCAGGACCACTGTGGCGCCGTTCTCCTCGGTGAAGGCGTCGATGGCCCACACCGTGGCCGCGCTCAGTGGCGGCCGGGGACGGGGCACGGGGTACATGCCATCGTCGTGGTGCAGCAACTGGGCGTCCTCGCCGGGTTGGATGTTGATGACCTGGAGTTGGGAGAGCAGGTAGTTGGGCAGGAGCAGCCGGTCCAGCAGGGCCAGCACTCTCGGATGGTCGACCATGCGGTCACAGGCTCGGGTCTTGTTCAGGACGCTGTAGACGCGCTGGGTCAGCCGGCCCTCGAAAGTGTTCCGACCTGTCCTGTCCAGCAGGGGCGTCACGGCTGCCCGGACGTCCTCGCACTCGGTTTCGGTGAGCAGGTTGTCCAGGATGACGTATCCGTCGCGTTCCAGGGCGGCGAGGTCGGCGTCGACAACGGCGGCGGACACTGTGGCTCCACTGCTTACCGTGGCCCTGTGCCGTCGAGCCAGGTCGGCATGGAGACCGTCGAGCGAGTCAATGGTGTCCACACGGCTCTGGCCGGGATCCGGTAGATCGGGCGATTGAGACATGACGCTGTGCTCCTTGGTAAGGACGGTGGTGAAGTCAGAACCACGGCTCCAGGGACGAAGGCCCAAATCTGGTCGCTCGGCCGGGTCGGCGCCGGTGGATCCCGCGGCGGGAACGGAGGCCGACATCCCCGCCCGGCCGGGCTGCCCGGGCTCACGCGACTGGGGGCCACTGGTTCAGATGTCGGCACTCGCGCTCCCTGCACGGCCGGTCGTCCGGCAGTGGTCAGCCATGAAACGATCCGGCCGCGCTGCCGTGTGGGCGGGAGTGATGGACAGGAGCACGGCGCCGCCACACACGGTCATGCCGCAACGACAGAGCAAAGCGGACAACTGTCCACCTCCAGTGAAAACTTTAGTGGACAGCTGTCCGGACGGCAAGGGTGACAGCCCGTCTTGAGCCCTGAACCCCGCCTCGACTCCCGGCCTTCAGCAGTCGACTCACGCCGTCACAGGATCCTCCGCCGAACGTCGATCGCACGGCCGGAACGACCGTCAAGACGCGACCGCCGACGGCCCCACGCATCAACCATCACCAACCCTCGAAGTCCAGAGGTCGGGGGTCAGAGGTCAGGGACCCCGGAAGACTGCGACATGCGGCCACTCTCCCGCGCCCCTCCACCGCGGCGACCTGCCGAGCGGGACGTCGACGCACCCCGCACACCGAACCTCGCGCTCGCCGCCTGGACCCACCGCACATGGAAGGAAGGTTCGTCGCCATGAATCTGCTCATCCTCGGTGCGACCGGCCCCACCGGTCGCCATGTCGTCGACCTGGCCCTCCAGTCCGGCGACACGGTCACAGTCCTGGCGCGCAGGCCGGAAGCGCTGGAGGACCTGGCGGATCAGGTCACCGTGGTCGGCGGAGACGCCACCTCGCACAACGATGTCGCGAAGGCCATGATCGGGCAGGATATCGTCATCTCGGCCCTCGGCAGGAGCACATCCGTGCGCGCCGACGACCTGTTCACCCGCGCCGCGGCGGCCGTGGTCGGCGCGGCCAAGGAAATGGGCGTCTCCCGCCTGGTATGGCTGTCGTCCTTCGGCGTGGGCGACACCTACCGGTCGGCGAGTGCCGCACAGAAAGTCATTTACCGCACGTTGCTGCGGAACATCTACGCGAACAAGGAGATCTCCGAGAGGGCGATCCGCTCCAGCGGCCTGGACTGGACGCTGGTCTACCCGACCATGCTGACCAAGGGCCCCGCCAAGAGCAGTTACCTCGTCGGCGAGCGTCTGCCGATGAAGGGCAACCCGACGATCAGCCGAGCGGACGTCGCCGACTTCATGTACAAGGCGGCCCACAGCCCCGAATGGATCCACCGCAACGCCGTCATCACGGACTGACCATGACTTCCTCCCTCGTGAACGAGGGTGAGGAAGTCAAGGCAGGGGAATCCGCCCGCGACCGCGACTGGCCCGATCCCACGGATCTCGGCCTCCCGAGCGTCACCCTCGCCGTGGCGCTCCCGCGCGCAGCCCGTCCATGACAAGGTCCAGGAGCCGAGTGCTCTGGGTCTGCCAGTCCCCACGGGCATCGATCTGCCAGATGCCGGCGATGACCAGGACGAAGTCGTCAACGGTCAGCCCCGGACGGATGGTGCCGGCCTCGTGATTGGCCGCGACCAATGCTTCGATCGCCGCGATCACCGGCGCGTATCCCGGCTGCGCCGGGCCGTCCGTCGTACCGACGATCTGACGCATCGCGTCCGACAAGCCGGCCTTGGCGACGGCGAAGCGGGCGAGTTGGTCCAGCCATGCACGCAGGGCCTGGTCGGGCGTCCGGGTTTTGAGCAGTTCTGTCGCAGCGTCCGTGAGCAGTCGCACCTCGTGGCCGTAGACCTCCAGGACGAGCGCTTCACGGTTGGGAAAGTTTCGATAGAACGTGCCCTGCCCAACCCCCGCCTTCTTGGCGATCAGACTCAGCGGGACATCCACAGCACGCGACAACTCGGCCAGCGCCACCTCCAGAATCCGCTCCCGATTGCGCTGTGCGTCCGAGCGCTGAGGTCCGCCGTTCTTGGACTCCACTCCCCCTCCTTCCGGGCTCACACCCCCACAGCCCCTTGGCAACCGGATAGCTGTCCGGTACATTCTTGGGTAGTGGACATCGGTCCACTTAGGCCCACCATAGCGCCAGCCGCAGTCGAGGCGAGCGGCCGGTGGCACGCGACCGGCATTCGGTCAGGCCATCAAGGCGCACGGGTGGATGGGCCCGGCCCCGGCGCCCCGCCAGGGTCAAGGAACCGGCGAGATCGAAACCGTGGGCGCGGCGGTACTCGCCATACAGTCCGGCACGCCCCGACCTCCTTCGACGCCATCCGCCCGTCCGCCCCGATCGTGTGCTGCCTGCGGAGAGTCCAAGTGCTTGATATCGCCCAAAAGTTGAGTCGATGGCTCGAAGAGGCCAGAGAGTTCGCCGCGGCCACGGTTGGCGGCGGCAGCTGCAGCGCACCATGGCGACTCGGAGCCGCCCTCGCCATGGACCGCGACGGCAATGGCGTCGGATCGGCCTCCGGCGGCCGCTTGGAAGGAGCCGTGCATGACCTCTGCGCGTGCACTCCAGGACGAGGGCGGGAGTGTCGCCGAACGGGTCGGCTACAGCGACGAGGACTCCGGGCGACCGCGAACCGACCGACGACGCCCGGGTGAAGACCGTCACGCCACCCGGCTCAGCCGTCTTCTTCGTCGGCACCCTACGGCATGGCGACGGCGCCGAACCGTCCGCCAATGAACACCTGACAGTCACAGCCCAGCCTGGTGCAGGCACCCCACGCCCCCTGATCGCACCCCTTCTTCGTGTCCGTCAGGCCGGGATGCTCCCGCAGAGCTCGAGGAGGGAAGTGCGGTGATCGACGGACAGCGAGTAACTCCCGCCATCGACGTTCACAGTGATGGCCCTGGACGTCGTCGAAGGTGGTGGGCCCGTGATCATCCTTCTGTCTCGTTCCTGGAACACGCCGTGGCGACGATTCGGCAGGCAGACGAATCAGGGGCGCGTCGGGAGTCGGATGCCGAGTCGGCAACAGGCCATGCGACGGAGCGATCACCGGCGACACCTGTCATCGACCATTCGCACCGGCCGCACAGGGCCGGTTATGGCGCACTAAGCGGACAATAGTCCGGTGCACGGGAAGGCAGCGGACGAGTATCCCGTCAACACCCTGTCACCAAGGGGAAGGCCGGGCATGCCCGGGAGGAGGACGAGTGGAACCGAAAAACGAGATACCTCAGCGCTCGGACGCACAACGCAATCGCGAGCGCATCCTGGAGGTGGCATTGACCGAGCTGTCCCTGTTCGCGGACGCTCCACTCAGCCTGATCGCCAAAAAAGCGGGAGTCGGGCAAGGGACGATGTACCGCAACTTCCCCAACCGCGAGGCGCTCGTCCTCGAGGTCCACCACCGCGAGGTGCGGCATCTCGCCGACAGCGCGCCCCAGCTCCTGATGAGCAGGAAACCCGACGAGGCCCTGCGCGAGTGGATGAGCCGCCTCGCCTACTTCGCCATGGCCAGGGCCGGACTGGCCGACGCACTACGCCAGGCCATCAGCGCGACGGGAAGCCCGGCGAAGCCGGGATACTCCCTGGTGGTCGACGCAATCAAACTACTGATCAACACCAATCACGAAGCTGGCACCATCCGCCCGGACGTGAACACCGACGACTTCATCCTCGCCATAGCCGGCATCTGGCAGATCGACAACCACGGGGACTGGCGGGCCCAGTCCGGCCGCCTCTTGGACCTCGTGATGGATGGCCTGCGGGTGGGAGCCCCTGGGACGCCGTGAGTTTCCCCTGACTCGTTCCTTGTTGCCAGCGGGCGGTTGTCCGATCAGAGTCATCGGCGCTGCGGCGCCCCGGCCGACGCAGCGCCGCATCCCCCAGAGCTTCCTTGGCCGAGCAGCGTCTCGAGCAAACGGCACTCGGCAGTCTCGTCTTCTCGACCAGCCGCAGACGATGGCCTGCGCCGACAGACGCGATGCTTTCGCCACCGGCGTCGAGAGCCAGATGCTCGGCGTCTTCACCTACCTTCCGCTGCTGCGGGAGTCGGCACACGCGCGGCACCCGGCCGGGCCTCGGCACCTTTCCTTCGTACGCCGATGCCTGGGATCTCAAATGACGCGGCATCAGGCCGACGAAGGGGTGTCCCAAGCGACGCGGAACCCAGTGTTCCCGCTGGAACTGTCGGGGCTGTTGGCGGTGCGGGCGGCTACTCGGTAGCGGTTGCAGTAGGAGTCGTGGCATAGGTACGAGCCGCCGCGCAGGACCCGCGCGACGCCATGGCGCGGCCCGGCGGGGGTGGTGGCCCACCAGTCGGCGCACCATTCCCATACGTTGCCGGCGACGTTGAACAGGCCGTAGCCGTTGGGCTGGTACGCCGTGACAGGCGCGGTGCCGAGGTAGCCGTCCTCCGCGGTATTGCGGGAAGGGAAACGGCCCTGCCAGATGTTGCAGCGGTGTTCCCCGCCGGGAGTGAGTTCGTTGCCCCAGGGGAAGCGTTTGCCCTCCAGGCCACCGCGGGCGGCGTACTCCCACTCCGCCTCGGTCGGCAGCCGCGATCCCTCCCATCGGCAGAACGTGCTCGCGTCCGTCCAGGAGACGTGCACGACGGGATGGTCCGAGCGCCCGGACAGGTCGCTGCCGGGCCCTTCCGGCGCTGCCCAGTACGCCCCTTGGACTCCGCACCACCACGGGGCGCTCTTCGGGCGTGGGGAGATGCGGCGCGGTTCGCCCGACAGGAAGGCGGCGAAGACGTACGACCAGCCGAATCGTTCGGCCTCGGTGCGGTAACCAGTCGCTTCGACGAAGGCGGCGAAGCGCTCGTTGGTCACGCAGTGGGCGTCGATGGCGAAGGGGGCCACGGTGACCGCGCGCACCGGCCCCTCACCGTCGCCGGGGTTGACGTCGGCGTCCTCACTGCCCATCAGAAAGGTTCCACCAGGTAGCCGTACGGCGAAGGCACGGTCGCCGGGACTGCTCCCTGCGGAAGCCGGCACAGGGGCGAGGACGGAATCGGAGGCGGCGGCCGGGTCGCCGGGCCGACCGGGTGGGCAGCAGTGCGGGGACATGTGCGGCATTACTCCGTACGGTGAGGGTGGATCCTGAGGTTGTGCCGAGCGAATGGGTGGGCGATGTCAGTGAGCGAGTAGTGCCACCTGCGCAGTGACCAGGAGACCGGCGACCGTGGCACAGGACGCCACGGTCCCCAGCCGGTGCCGGCCGGTGCCGGATGACCTGGTGGTCAGGGCCGCCGTCGCCACAAGGCAGGCGCCCGCCGCGGTGACCAGCGGGGCATCATGTGTCAGCCCGAAGCGCAGCGCCAGTGCCGCGGCCACCAGTGCCGAGAGGGCCGTGCGGCGGCGTGCGAGCGCGGTCCGCTCCGCCTGAAGGCCGGGGTCGCGCGGGCCTGCGGGGTGGGAGGCCGGTCCGGAACGGTGCCGGGTGGTCACCGTACTCTCCAGACCAGCAGCAGTACGGCGATGCCCGCCAGGGACGCACCCCAGGCCAGCGCGGTCAGCAGCCGGGTCATCGGCAGCGGGCGGTTGTGCCGCATCGCGCGCTGCACGCGCGCCCAGCGACCGTAGGACGAAGCGCACAGCGCTGTTCCCGTCACGGCCAGCAGGGCCCCGAGCGCCGCGCCCGCGTGACTGTGCGCCAGCGGCTGGACGAACTGGGCGACGGCGACGGCGCCCGCCAGCAGGGCCATACCGGTTCTGATCCATGCGAGGAACGTGCGCTCGTTGGCCAGGGAGAAACGGTAATCCGGCTCCTCGCCCTCCTCGTACCAGGGTATGGCGGCGCCGGAGCGCGGCTCGCGCGGTCGGTGTGTCTCTTGGTCGCTTCCTCGCTGCGTCCGCGGTCCGGACGGCCAAGGGGGTCCGCGCACACCGAGGGCGCGCACCGGTAGAGGTGGCGGCGGGACGCCTGGCCCCGGACCGCGGCGTTCCAGGTGCCGCTCGTTCAGCCGTGTCCGAACCCTTGCGGAGGCATTCCACATGTGTCATGGTCTCCCCATCTTAACCATTCCACTTGTGGCATGCATCGTCCGCCGGACAGGGACAGTCCCGCGGAGCCGCCGTAAGGAGCGAGCATGAAGCTCGAATTCATTCTGCTGGGTGTGCTCGCCCGGCATCCCAGTACCGGGTACGACCTGAAGAAGTACCTCGACACCCATGGGCGCTTTCTTCGGTCAAACACCCAGATGAGCCAGGTCTACCGGTCGCTGGGGAAAATGGAATCCAGCGGGTGGGTGATCCACACCGTGCAGGAGCGAGCCGGTGCCACCGACGCCAAGACGTACCGGATCACCGACGAGGGATTGACCGTCTTCCTCGACTGGCTCACCGGCCCGTACAGCCCCCCGACGCGCTACCAGGACCCGGATTTCGGTGTGCGGATCGCCTTCGCGGGATTCATGACGCGCGAACAGCTTCTGCGTCTCATCGACACCGAGCTCACGACGCGCCGCGAACAAGTGGCCCGCTACCGCTTCCGTGACCGCCGCCAAGCCGTCGACACCAGCGCCCCGTTCGACGAAGACCTGGCAACGCTCGTGGACGAGTGGGCCCACGAGGGCGGGGCGCAGGCGATAGACGCATATCTGGAGCACCTGGAGACATTGAGGCGAGTGCTGCTCGACGCTCCGGAGGGTGCCGGGGCTCCGAATCTTCTCTCCCTTCTCCGCGACGCCCACTGAACGAAGGAAGCACTTCCTGTGCGCGCCATCATTCTCATGTTCGACAGCCTGAACCGGCACATGCTCGCTCCGTACGCGGATACGATCGTGGACGCGCCGAATTTCGCGCGGCTGGCTTCCCGGGCGGTGACGTTCGACAACTTCTACGCCGGATCGATGCCCTGTATGCCGGCCCGCCGGGAATTGCACACCGGTCGCCACAACTTCCTGCATCGTTCGTGGGGTCCGCTGGAGCCTTTCGACGATTCGATGCCTCAGATGCTGCGGGACGCGGGAATCCATACGCACCTGGTCTCGGACCATCCGCACTACTGGGAGGACGGCGGGGCGACCTATCACACCCGCTACACCACCTGGGAATTCTTCCGTGGCCAGGAAGGCGATCCGTGGAAGGGGGTCGTCGACGGGTACCGCGAGGGTGAAGGCCCGCCCATGCGGCGGCAGGACGCGATCAACCGCACCTACATGCCCACCGAGGCGGAACACTCCCAGACCCTTACCGTCGACGCCGGTGTGCACTTCCTGCACACCAACGCGGACGCGGACCGCTGGCTGCTGCAACTGGAGCTCTTTGACCCGCACGAGCCCTTCTTCGTGCACGAGCCGTACACCTCCCGCTATCCGGACGACCACCTCGGCCCCGAGTTCGACTGGCCCGGCTACCAGAAGGTCAGCGAGCCCACGGACCAGGTCGAGCACGCACGACGCCGGTACGCCGCGCTCGTGTCGATGTGCGACCACTCACTGGGCCGGGTGCTCGACGTCATGGACGAGCACGACATGTGGGACGACACCCTGCTGATCGTCAACACCGACCACGGCTTCCTGCTCGGCGAGCACGGCTGGTGGGCGAAGTCGGTGATGCCGTGGTTCAACGAACTCGTGCATCTGCCGATGTTCATGTGGGATCCGCGCACCCGGGGCGCGGACACCCGCCGGGGCGCACTCTCGCAGACGATCGACATCGCACCCACCCTGCTGCCCTACTTCGGGCTGGAGACCCCGCCCGAGATGCAGGGGCGCGACCTCGCGGCCGTCCTCGACGACGACCGGCGGCTGCGCGAGGGCGCGCTGTTCGGTATCCACGGCGGTCATGTGAACGTGACGGACGGCCGTTACGTGTACATGCGCGCCACGGCGACTCCGGAGAACGGTCCGCTGGAGGAGTACACGCTCATGCCGACGCACATGCGCGCGCGCTTCGGCGTGGAGGAACTCTCCGACTGGGAGCCGGCCGACCCGTTCCCGTTCACCAAGGGGCTGCGCACCATGCGGATCCCCACCACCGGCGGGTGGCTGAATCCCTGGCGCCACGGGACCCTGCTCTTCGATCTGGAGAACGACCCCGGGCAGCAGCACCCCCTCGACGACCCGGAGGCCGAGCTGCGGATGCTGCGCCTGCTGGCCGACCTCCTGCGGGCCGGCGACGCACCCCGCAGCCAGTTCGAACGGCTCGGCATCCCCTACGACGGCGAGATCACCGAGCGGCACCTGCTCGTCCGGGAGCAGGCGGAACGCGCAGCCGCGCTCGCGGAGCCGATGCCGAGGTCCGAGGAGCTGCCGGACGGTGGTCTCCTCAATCGGCCGGTCCTCGAACTGCTGCGGGACCCCGCCGTCAGGACAGTGGTCGAGAAACACCTCCCCGACCTCACGCACACCGAACTCATCGCCTTCCCCGCCCAGTCGAGCCTGCGCGACCTGGCGCGGTTCGCGGTCATTCCCGCCGGCACACTGCGGTCCCTCGCGGACTGTCTTCAGGGCCTGTAGCCATCTCCCCATGGCTCCCTGAGAGCACGGAACAGGAACTCCCCATGGCAACGGAACAGTCCACGGCGCCAACCGCCGCACCCAACGCCGCCACCGCATCCCAAGTCCCCCACCGCTGGCGCAATCTGCTGACCCTCACCGGCGTCATCTCCGTGGACAACACGGAGGGCAACGCGACCACCACCCTCTTCCCCTCCATTTCCAGCTCCCTCGGCCTGACCAGCGGCAATCTGGGCACGCTCGCGGCGCTCGGCAAGATCGCCTCCGTGCCCGCCGGTCCGTTCTGCGTGTGGCTGGCGGGACGGGCAGGCCGCCGCGCCACCCTCGTGA
Source organism: Streptomyces sp. NPDC050619 (assembly GCF_040654815.1). NCBI lineage: Bacteria > Bacillati > Actinomycetota > Actinomycetes > Kitasatosporales > Streptomycetaceae > Streptomyces > Streptomyces sp. NPDC050619. The sequence goes on from NZ_JBFAIR010000029.1 coordinate 29,430, forward strand.
TCACCACCGTCCTCGGCGGCCTGTTCGGAGTCCTCGCGGGATTCGCGCACAACTTCGGCTTCCTGCTGCTGTGCAACACCCTCATGGCCGCTTGTCTGATCGGCGCCTCCCCGATAGCCAACGCCGTCATCGCCGACTCCTTCACGGACCGCGAACGAGGAAAGGCGGTCGGCATCCTCTATGGCATCGCCAATACGTTCGGGCAGGTCATCGGCCCGCTCGTCGCGCTCTTCACGGGCTTCACCGACGGCTGGCGCTACGGGATGTGGGCGATCGGCGGGGTCTGCGTCCTCGCCGGACTCATCGTCGCGGTCGCCTTCAAGGACCCCGGCGTCGGGGCGGCCGAGGAACAGCTCGCCGACCTGAACGAGACGGCACGGGTGAAGAACACCGTCACGGTGAAGTCCGTCCTCTCCCTGTTCCGCATCCCCACCTACTCGGTGATGATGCTCTCGCGGCTCCTCTCCGGACACCTGCTCATCGTCATCTTCGGGATCCAGTTCCTGGTTGCGGAACGCGGCTTCAGCAACGCCGTCGCGGCCATCGTGGGAATTCCGTTCGGCGTCGGATACCTCGCCGGGACCGTCGGCGGCGGCTACCTTCTGGGCTTCGTCGACCGGCGGTGGCCCCAGCGCGGCCGCGTGACCTATCTCCAGCTCGCCCAGGTCCTCTTCGCCGTCGCGGCCTTCTTCGGCACCCAGTTCCACTATGCCGGCGGGATCGGGCTCTACTGCGTCTTCTGGGCCCTCATGGGCTTCGGCCAGGGGGTGAACCCCCCAGTGAACCGGCCACTGGTGACCGCGGTCGTCCTCCCCGAACTCCGCGGCCAGGCATTCGCCATCTGGCTGTCCGTCTTCGAGACCATGGCCTGGGCCGTCTTCGCCCTCGCCGCCGGTCAACTCGCCGAAAACCTCGGCATCCAGGAGGTCTTCCTCTGGATCATGGTGGTCCTCATGCTCCTCAACGCCGCCGTGCTCGGCGTACTCCACAGCACCTACCCCCGGGACGCGCGGCGCGTTACGCACACCCTCGAAGAGCGCAGCAGGCTCGCCCGCGACATCGCCTGACCCGCAGACCACCGACTCCGGCGACGACGCATACCGCTTGCGCCCCGGCCAAGAGAACCCCCCTCCCCCACCGAGAAAGGCTGCACTGTGCCCGCCAACCCCGCGGCCCCCGACGCGCGCGACCTCCTGGGACACCTGACCCTCGCCGAGAAGGTCAAGCTGCTCACCGGGCGCGACTTCTGGTCGACGTGGCCCCTGGAAAAGATCGGACTGCGGAGCATCCTCATGTCCGACGGCCCCTCCGGCGTACGCGGACCGGTCTGGGACGAACGCGAGCCCTCCCTGAACCTGCCCAGCGCCACCTCCCTGTCGGCCTCCTGGGACGGCGCCCTCGCCTACCGCTACGGCGCGGTCATCGCCCAGGAGGCCCGTCGCAAGGGCGTCGACGTGGTGCTCGGCCCCACCATCAACCTCCACCGCTCCCCGCTCGGCGGACGGCACTTCGAGGCGTTCAGCGAGGACCCGCTGCTGACCGGCCGCCTAGCCGCCGCCTACGTGCGCGGCATCCAGGACAACGGCGTGGCCGCGACGCCGAAGCACTACATCGCCAACGACTACGAGACCGACCGCTTCACGGCCTCGACCGAGGTTTCCGAACGCACGCTGCGCGAGGTGTACCTGCTGCCGTTCGAGAAGGCCGTGACCGAGGCACGGGCCTGGGCCGTGATGAGCGCCTACAACGCCGTCAACGGAGTCACCGCGACCGAGAACGACCTTCTGGAGACCCCGCTGAACTCGGAATGGGGCTTCGACGGCGTGGTGATCAGCGACTGGACGGCCGTCCGCTCGACGAACGCCGCCAGGGCCGCCCAGGACCTGGAGATGCCCGGCCCCCGCGGAGCCTGGGGAGACGCCCTGCTCGCGGCCGTCGAGTCCGGCACCGTCGACAAGGCGGACATCGACCGCAAGGTCCTGCGCATCCTCACCCTCGCCGCGCGCGTCGGCGCTCTGGAAGGCGCCGGGGCCGTGCAGCCGGCGGCGACCCCTGACGCCGGCACCGGGTTCGCACGCGAGGCGGCTGCGGAGGGCATGGTGCTGGTACGCAACACCGGGGTGCTGCCGCTCGACCCCGGTGCGGTGACCCGGATCGCCGTCATCGGGCACAACGCGGACCGCGCCCGCACCCAGGGCGGCGGCAGCGCCACCGTCGTACCGGAGCAGGTCGTCAGCCCCCTCGACGGCATCATCGCGGCCTTTCCGGATGCCGAGGTCCAGTACGCGCTCGGCGCCGTCGTCCAGGAGGGCCTCGCCGAACTGCCGCTGGACGCCCTCACCAACGCCGCCACCGGCGAGCCGGGCGTGCGCGTACGCTTCCTGAGCGCAGGGCGCGAACTCTTCGCCGAGGACCGCCGCGCAACCCGGCTCGTCTGGTTCGGCGGAGACGCCCCGGTCGACCGCTCCGACATTCTGGAAATCACCACCCGCTATACCTCCCCCCGCACCGAGACACTGCGCCTCGGCGTCGCCGCCCCGGGAGTCTCGCGCATCTGGGCCGACGGGAGGCTCGTCCTGGACGCCGATGTCCCGCTCGCCGACGAACAACTCGGCGCCGCGTTCCTGCACCCGCCGACCACGTCCGCGGCTCTCCCGGTGACCGCGGGCCAAGCGGTGGAGATCCGCGTCGAGTACGAGATCGCGAAGGACGCCGGTCTCGCCGGAGCCCTCGCGTACACGCTCGGCACGGAAGCGGACGACTCCGACCCCGATGGGCTGATCGAGCGGGCGGCCGCCGCGGCGGCACGGGCCGACGTGGCGGTGGTCGTCGTCGGGACGAACAGCAACGTCGAATCGGAGGGCTTCGACCGGACCTCACTCACCCTCCCCGGCCGGCAGGACGCCCTCGTGCGCGCCGTCGCCCGCGCCAACCCCCGCACGGTGGTGGCCGTCAACTCGGGCTCACCGGTCGAACTGCCCTGGCGCGACGACGCCGCCGCCGTCCTGCTGACCTGGTTCGGGGGCCAGGAGTACGGCAACGCGCTCGCCGACGTGCTCACCGGATCCCGCGAGCCCGGCGGCAGACTGCCCACCACTTGGCCGGCGTGCCAGAGCGACGTGCCCGTGCTCGACGTCACGCCGGTGAACGGCACAGTGCGGTACGACGAAGGCGTCCATGTGGGATACCGGGCCTGGCTGCGATCCGGCACCGCACCCGCCTATCCGTTCGGGTACGGACTCGGCTACACCACCTGGGCGGTGGACCGGGCCACCGCCACCGCGGAATGCGGCCCCGGCGGTGCGGTGGAGGTCCGCGCCGAGGTGACGAACACCGGCGGCCGCCCGGGCAAACACGTGGTCCAGGTCTACGCGTCTCGGGCACACACGGCCGTCGACCGTCCGGCGCGATGGCTGGTGGGCCACGAGGTGGTCCGCCTCGCCCCCGGCGCCACGGAAACCGTGAAGATCACGGTCCCGGCCCGCGCCTTCGCCCACTGGGACAAGGGCGCGTGGGCCCACGAACCGGGAGAGTTCACCCTGCACGTGGGCTCCAGCGCCGAGGACCTGCCCGCCTCGGTGCCAGTGCGTCTGCGCTGACCACCGGTCGCGGCGAAGCCCGCGGCGGACCGGGTGCCGTGCCCGACCCGCCACGGAAGGCTCGGCGGCAGCTGACACAACCGCGCGATGGAATGCATGCTCGGCATCACGCCACCGCGGCGCATGCCCGGCGGGGCCGTCGCGGAGGCCGAACCGCCGGGACGACCGGCGCCCTGCCTTAGCTTGTCCTTCAACCTGCCATGTCTGCTATGCCCTTGAGGCGGAGCGTGGTGTATTGGTCAGCCGTCTGGCTTGGTGCATGAAGGCGGCGTGCGACAGAGCGCTACGGAGCGAGCATGTGAGATCTGTGGCCGAGGTCCGCCGCGTGGTCGATGACCTCATCGACATGAGGTGGTGGCAGCAGGACGACCGCGACATCCTGGTCGTCTTCGACACCGGCTACGAGCTCCGCGCATGGTCTACCTACTGCAAGGACTGCCGGTCGAGATCCTCGGGCGGATGCGCACGGACCGAGTGATGCGCAAGCCGGTCCCGGTGCAGTGGATCTCACCGCCACAGGGCGGACGACCGCCGAAGCACGGCAAGGAGTTCCACTTCGCCAAGCCCGAGACCGGGGGTACGCCCGGTGCCGCGACCGTGCAGGTCACCGCCGCTACGGCACCGTCCGCGTGATGGCCTGGGACCGAATCCACCCCCGGCTGACCGCCCGCTATGGTCCTCGGCCACCGGCCTGTCGGGCGAGGACGTCAATCCCTCCCGTGCGGATGAGGCGGGTGGCGGTGGCGGCGAGGTCGGTGATCAGCGGCGCCAGGAGGGGAAGAGTCAGCCAGACGGCAAGGATCTTGGAGCCGAATCCGGCGGCCCACAGTGCTGGTACCAGCGGCCGGCTCGACCGAGTAGCCCAGGATGCGCAGACCACCGTCTCCCACCCGAAGCACGTTGCAGCTGGAGCGTCAGCAAGCCCACCTGCGGACGCTCGACCGTCTTGCGCGAGGCCTCGAGACTGCCGACCTCGCCCGCATCCCACAGCGGAACATCCCGGGAACCTCGCCCCTCAACTCGCTCCCCTCTCAGGCTTGTTGCTGACCGTTGCACTTGCCAACCGGACAGCCGTCCACTACCATCCATGAGTGGCGGACAACAGTCCGTTTAGCTCCGTCCCGGCGACCACGGCCCGGGCGGATGGCGGGGGCATGCACGTCCGGCGTTGCTGGACCTTTCCTTATATCTGCAGAAGAAAGCTGATGATGGCCCCATCGATGACCAGCACCATCACATTGCTCATCAACGGTGAGCGATACACGCTGTCCGTCGACCACCGCACCACCCTGCTCGACGCGCTGCGCGAGCGGCTCGATCTGACCGGCAGCAAGAAGGGCTGTGACCAAGGGCAGTGCGGTGCCTGTACCGTCCTGCTCGACGGCCGCCGGGCTGTGTCCTGCCTTCAGCTCGCGGTGGCGGCCGAAGGCCGCGAGATCACCACTGTCGAAGGTCTGGCGGACGGTGACCGGCTACATCCGGTGCAGCAGGCGTTCCTCGATCTGGATGGTTACCAGTGCGGTTACTGCACCCCCGGCCAGATCTGTTCGGCCGTGGCGGTGATCGAGGAGCATGCCGCGGGTTGGCCGAGCGCCGTCACCGACGACGTGCGGCCCGATGCGGGGCCGCCGCCGCTGAGTGCGGAGGAGATACGGGAGCGGATGAGCGGCAACCTGTGCCGCTGCGGCGCGTATGTGGCGATTGTCGAGGCGGTCGCACGGGCGGCCGAGGGTGAGAGCGCGGAGGCAGTGGTGTGAGGGAGTTCGACTATCAGCGCGCGCACGACGTCTCCGGCGCTCTCGCGCTGCTCGACACCGAGCCGGAGGCGCGTTTCCTCGGTGGTGGCACCAACCTCGTCGACCTGATGAAGTCCGGCGTCGAGCGGCCCGTCCGGCTCGTCGACGTGAGCGAACTGCCCCTGGACCACGTCGAGGTGACCGAGGACGGCGGCCTGCGCATCGGCGCCACCGTCACCAACAGCGACCTCGCCGCCCATCCCGAAGTGCGGCGCCGCTACCCGGCGTTGGCGCAGGCGGTGCTGGCCGGCGCCTCCGGGCAGCTGCGCAACATGGCGACGGTGGGCGGGAACCTGCTCCAGCGCACCCGCTGCGCCTACTTCACCGATGTCACCAAGGCCTGCAACAAGCGGGTTCCCGGCAGCGGTTGTCCCGCCATTGAAGGCGAGCACCACAACCACGCGATCCTGGGCGCTTCCGAGCACTGCGCGGCCACCCACCCGTCCGACATGGGTGTGGCGCTGACCGCCTTCGATGCCGTGGTTTCGTACGAAACGGCCGACCGGCCCGGGGGTGCCCCCTCTGGGGGAGAGGTACCGCTGGCCGACTTCTATCTGCCGGTGGGGGACTCTCCGCACCGGGAGACGGTGCTGCCGCCGGGTGCGCTGATCACCGGCGTGACGCTGCCGCCCGCCCCGGTCGCCGTCCATTCCCGTTACCGCAAGGTGCGCGAGCGTGCGTCGTATGCTTTCGCGATCGGCTCGATCGCCGCCGCGCTCGACGTCCACGACGGCGTCGTAGGGGAGGTGCGTCTGGCCTTCGGGGCGGTCGCGTCCCGGCCGTGGCGGTCCCGGGAGGCCGAGCGCGTGCTGACAGGGGCACCAGCCGACGCCGAGAGCTTCGCCGCCGCCGCGGTCGCTGAACTGGCCGCCGCGAAGCCGCTGCCGCACAACGCCTACAAGGTGGATCTCATGCGCAACCTTGTGGTGGCCGTACTGACCGAACTCACCGAGGAGGCCGTCCGATGACCACCACCGCGGCACCCACCGCCAAGACCGTCGGCGCCTCGCACGTCCGTGTCGAGGGACGGGACAAGGTCACCGGGGTCGCCCGCTATGCGGGCGAGGTCCCCTTCGCCGGCCTCGCCCACGGCTGGCTCGTGCTGTCCACCGTCGCCCGCGGCCGTATCCGGTCGGTGGACAGTGCTCCCGTCCTCGGCATGCCGGGCGTGCTCGCGGTCCTGCACCACGGCAACGCCATGCCGGTCGACGCAGACTTCGTCATGCCCCCGCTGAGCGTCAAGCCGCACCCGGAGGTCGCCCTCTTCCAGAGCGACCGGGTCGCGCACGTGGGCTGGCCGGTGGCGTTGGTGGTCGCCGAGACGTCCGAGCAGGCCAGGGAGGCCGCCGAGGCGCTCGTGGTGCACTACGAGCAGGAGCCGCACGACATCGCGTTCTCCGCCGACCGCCCGGACGCGCACCCGGAGGCCGGCATGGCTGGGCCAGGGCTGACGGAGAAGGGGGACATGGAGGCAGAACTCGCCGCGTCGGCTGTCGTCGTGGACGAGGAGTACACCACCCCGCAGGAGCATCACAACCCGTTGGAGCCCCATGCGACCACGGCACGGTGGGACGGTGACCGGCTCGAGGTCGTCGACTCCAACCAGAGCAGCGGCAATGTCGCCGACCAGCTCGCGAAGCTGTTCTCGCTCAACCTGGCCTCCGTGCGGGTACGGACCGAGACCGTCGGCGGTGGCTTCGGCAGCAAGGGACCCGTCGGCGTTCACCAGGTGGCCGCTGTGATGGCAGCGACGCTTGTGCAGCGCCCCGTCCGGGTTGTACTGACCCGTCGTCAGATGTTCTCGCTCAACGGCTACCGCAGCCGCACGATCCAGCGGCTCAGGCTGGGTGCGGACGTCGACGGGCGGCTGCGTGCTTTGGATCACCGCGCTCTGAGCATGACCTCGACCGGGTACCAGTACGTCGAGGCGGCCGCCACGATCTCGCGGGTGATGTACGACGCCGACGCGCACCGCACGGCCAACGAGGTGGTCCCGCTCGATGTGCCGTCCCCGCAGTTCCTGCGCGCGCCCGGTGAGGCGCCGGGGGCGTTCGCGCTGGAGTCGGCGCTCGACGAGCTCGCCGAGAAGCTCGGGATCGACCCGATCGAGCTGCGGGTGCGCAACGAGCCCGACCGGGGGCCGGTCTCCGGGCATCCGTTCAGCAGCCGCAACCTGATCGACTGCTTCCGGGAGGGTGCCCGCAGGTTCGGCTGGGCGGACCGCGACCCACGGCCCGGTATGCGCCGGGACGGACGCTGGCTGCTCGGTACCGGCACCGCGGCGTCCAGCTACAACGTGCTGGCCGCGCCGTCCACGTGCGCGGTGACGGCGGAGGCGGACGGCACCTTCACCGTGCGCATCGCCGCCTCCGACATCGGAACGGGGGCGCGGACCGCGCTCACCCAGCTCGCCGCCGACGCGCTCCACGTGGCGCCGGACCAGGTCCGGGTCCATATCGGAGACAGCGACTTCGGCCCGGCAGCACCCGGTGGCGCCTCAATGGGCACCCGCTCCTGGGCCTGGGCCATCAAGGCCACCGCCGGGGAACTGCTGAAGCGGCTCCACCTTGGCGCCACCATCCCGCCGGAAGGCATGACGGTACGGTCCGACACCACCGCGGCCGTCGTCGCCCTCGCGCAGCAGGAGCCCAAGGAACGGCACACCTTCGGTGCACAGTTCGCCGAGGTCGCCGTGGACCTCGCCACCGGCGAGGTGCGCGTGCGGCGCATGCTCGGCGTCTTCGCGGCCGGCCAGATCGTCAACCCGCTGACCGCACGGAGCCAGTTCATCGGCGGCATGATCTGGGGCATCTCCATGGCCCTGCATGAGGAGGCCACCCTCGATCCCGCCACCGGCGGCCTCGTCGGTGCCGACCTCGCGGGCTATCACTTCGCCGCGAACGCCGACGTGCCCGCCATCGAGGCGTACTGGGTGGACGACCCGGACCCCGACGACCCGGTGGGCATCAAAGGCATCGGCGAGGTCGGCAACGTCGGCGCCGCGGCGGCCATCGCCAACGCGGTCTGGCACGCAACCGGCGTCCGCCACCGCCACCTGCCCATCCGGCCCGACCGGGTCCTGACCGTCGGAGCACCAAGTGCTTGAGCTGTCGAGGAGTTGCGTAGGACGCCATTTACTCAGAACCGGGGCTCAGGAACACCCACTTACGCCCCCGAGGCGACTCCGCCCGCTCTGGAAGCGGCCGTAGCGGACTGTCGTGCCTGCGGCACGCCCCGTAACCGTCGGCGGGCGGGGCCACAGGTCATCCGTGGTCGCCTCGCCGTGGCGAATCGGCAAGGGGTGAGTCAGCGCGCAGCGCGCCAGACGATGCAGGTGGGAGAGCCTGTCTCGGCGAGGATGCCGACGGGGCGTAGCCGTCGGCCGTCGCCGTTGAGGCGGAAGCCGACGATGGTGTCCGTCACCTCATTGGCGGCGAACAGCCGCTTTCCTGAGGGCTCCAGTCCGATGAAGCGGGGTCGGATGCCCCCGGTGGAGACCCAGTCGACGGGCTTGAGTCCACCGTGGCGTTCGATGGCGAAGACACCGATGGTGTCGGGGTCGGGTCCCCCAGGCGTGGCGTCGCCTGCGCCGCTGCGGTTGGAGGCGAAGAGGTGGCTGCCGTCCGGTGAGACGGCGATTTCGGCGGCTTCATCGGCATCAGCACCACGCCGTTGCGCGAGGCACTACGCCGCCTCAAGAGCGAGGGCCTGGTCGAGTTGGACGCCCACCGCGACGCCAGGGTCTCGCCCTTTCGCGCAGAGGAGGCTCGCGATCTGCTGGAGATCCGACGGTCCCTGGACCCACTGGCCGCCTCACTGGCTGCCGAACGGCGCACCAACGCCGACATCCACGCCATCCGCGCCGCGGCGGAGGGCCTGGCACCTCTTCACCCCCACCCGAGCGTCGAGCAATTGGTGGCGCACCGCCGCTTCCACGCCGCGATCTACACCGCGTCCCACAACGACCTGCTGATCGGGACCCTGGAGGCGCTCTGGGACAAGGCCGACCGCTATCGCCTCCTGGCGCTCCGCACGGACCCGGGCCAGGACGCCCGGGACCAGAAGGCCAAGGAGCATGAGGCCCTCGTCGAATGCGTCGCCCTGGGTGACAGCGCCGGCGCGGCGGAGGTCATGCGGAAGCACATCGACACCAGCCTTGGAGCGACAGCGGTGTGGCGGCTCGGCCATTCCGACACCGACGACGGAACCTGACTCCGTCCTGGCGACAACCAGCGGCGCCATCACCGACAGGGGCAGGGGACGGGCAAGGGCACTCCTGACTCTCGGTTCGCCTGCTTCGCGGCGCCGATCCCACTCCGCGACCGCCCTAACCGACCCCACCGGAACCCGGTGCAGCTCGCGGTGAACCCTGATACCTCACCCTGGAGTTGCGATGCACACGACGCCCATGACCACCGCCGACCTCGTCGACGAGCACGGTGACCACCTGCGCGTCTGTGACGTGCAGTTCACCTCGTACGGGGCCGTTCAGCCCTTCGCCGGTCCCGTACGCACCGTCTCCTGCCACGACGACAACGCCCTGCTGCACGAGTTGCTCCGCACACCCGGCGAGGGGTGTGTCGCGGTCGTCGACGGCGGAGCCTCGCTGCGCACCGCGCTGCTGGGGGACGTGATGGTCGGGCGGGCACGTGACAACGGATGGGCCGGCGTGATCGTGTACGGGGCCGTCCGTGACAGTGCCGTACTGGCCGGGATGGAACTCGGGATCCAGGCCCTGGGCACCAACCCGCGCAAGAGCGGGAAAGCCGGCACCGGCGCCGTCGACGTACCCGTGTCGTTCGGCGGAGTCACGTTCACCCCCGGCGAAATCCTCCACGCCGACCACGACGGAGTCGTCCTCCTGCCGAGTGCCTGACCCCGCGGGTACCGGGGCCGGATACCGGGTGCGGCGCACCTCCCACAGGACGAGCGGGGAGCGTGCGGGAACGTGACCGTCACGATCAAGTTTCCGCCTCCCGGGGCGCGGTGCGGGCGCCGCCGACCTGGGTACCGGTCACGGCGCGGACGATCGACGGGCCTTGTCCATGGACACAGCTTCTTCGGCTTCAGTCGACAACGTGCGCCATCACCTCTTCGTCGGCGCCTTCGAGGCCGCCGGACCACGGCTCTCCCCTGTCCCGCCGGGCCGGCCGTGGTGATGACGGGTGACGTCGGATGGAGTTGTCGCGGCCGACGCGGCCTCCTTCTTGACCCCGGTCGGAGCACCGGTACGACGGGGGATGGCAGCCGGAGACGGTATCTGTGCAGCGTGGCCGCGGTCTGGGACCCCGCCACCGTCCTCGGCCGGCGGGGAAGGCGCGGGCAAGGGCGATGGCGAAGGAACGGGGGCAGGGCCAGCGGGGCTGGTCACCGGGTAGCAGTCCGACAGCGTCGCACGGGCCGGGAGCCGGGACACCGACACCACGCCGGACGTGGCGGAGAGCGCCGCGACCTGCCGCCCGGTGAGCCGGGCGGTGAAAACGCCGGGCGTGGCACCGAAGGTGTCGCTGAGCCGTACCGCGTAGACGTCGCCACCGTATTCCCGTCGCCCTCCCGGCCCCGGAGCATGGACAGTTGTTGTTCTGGCCTGCATGACAGTGAAGGTGAGCACCAAGGCTCCGGCGAAGACAGGGGTCAGCAGCATGCCGATCGCCCGGCCGCTTCCGTGATTCTGTGTCAACTCTGCTCCAGGGTGGTCTGTCCGATATAGCGTCTGCCTCCGGCCTGCAAGGACGGCCTGTCACCTCTGGCGGGTCATCGGTCCGATGTGCATGTGGGGCGTCGACAAATCGGCAAGGTGGGGAAGCACGGTCTGGAATGCGGCGCGAAGCCCAGTCGCAAGGGCCCTCGCCCCGAAGCGGCGCAGGGCCAGGGCACGCGCGGCAATGGCACGGATGCCCGGGCCCCCGAACCCGGTCGGGCGGAGAGGCCGAAGCCCTGCGCTTCGTGGCCATGCACGAAGGCCGTGACCGAATGTTCGGAGCTCAGGGCCAGGTCGACGACATGGCGACCGGTGGGCCGGTCACACCTGGGATGAGTAATCGCATGGCAAGGAGATCTTCCGCGTGGGGAGGAAGGAGAAGAGCAGTGAGCGAACGCCCGTCGCGCCGCCGGGCGCATGTGATCCGTGACGCCGAACTTAACCGGACAGCCATCCGCTACGGAGAAAGTACCGGACAGCCGTCCGGTAGACAAGGTCGAATCCGGCGACGCGCAGGACATGAGGACGCCGACAGCCCGAGAATCATCGACGCCCACTGCCTCGTCGGCCCCACGGACCGGAGTGCCAGCGCCTGGGCGTTCCCGCCCGCAGACCGCCCATGAGGAGGGCGACACCCGCATCACCCGGCTCGTGGCGCCCGGGAATCAGCTCACGAAGGCCCGGCCCCGCGCCCCTGACCGCCTCGGCGAGGTCGTCGCGGGGTCGTTGAACGTCGAAGCGGGGAGGTGATGCGTGCCCGATCCAGGCCGGGCTGGACATCGGCCGTCACCACAGTGGTGTCGTTCATGGATCGCTTTCCTTGCGGTGCATCGCACGCGGTCGGTTGTTGCACACGGGCCGGCAAGGAGGAGTGGTGGCGGCTTCTCGTCGGTGTACGGAAGAGGGGCTGTGCCTGCTTCGAGGTGAGTTCGACGACGGTGATGTCCGACGGCGCGCCCACGCGGACCGGCGGGCCCCAGGCCCCTGCGCCACGGCTCACGTACAGCTGGGTGTCGCCGTACCGCTCCAGGCCGGCGACGGTGGGGTTGGCCGGCTCCGCGACGAGGTTGCCGGGCCAGAGCTGGCCGCCGTGGGTGTGCCCGGAGAGCTGGAGGTCGACGCCGTGGCGGACGGCGTCGTGGATGACGACGGGCTGGTGGGCGAGGAGGACGGAGGCCCGGGAGCGGTCGCGGTCGCCGAGCGCCTTGCGGAGGTCGGGGCCTGGTCCCTCGTCTTCTCCCTGGACGTCGTTGACGCCCGCCAGATCGAAGCCGGGCAGTTCCGCGCGGGCGTTCTCCAGCGGGCGCAGCCCCAGATCCCGCACCTTCTCGACCCTCCCCCAGTGCCTTAAGGACCTGGGGGCACCCCCAGCTCGGCGCCGGAGAAGTACTCGTGGTTGCCGGTGACGAAGAACGCCCCGTGGCGCGCCCGCAGTTGGGCGAGTGGTTCGACATCGGCGAGGTCCTCGACACTGCCGTCCACCAGATCACCGACGACGGCGATCAGGTCGGGCGTGGTGGCGTTGATGGTGTCGACGACCCGCTGCGAGAATCCGCGACCCAGGATCGGGCCCAGGTGGATGTCGCTGACCACCGCGATCCGGAAACCGTGCGCGCTGCGAGGCAACTTGGCCAGCGGAATGGTAAGCCGCTTCACCGCAGGACCACGGAGTACGCCGTACGTGCCGTAGCCGACGGTGCCGAGAGCCACAGCCGCAGCCGCAGCCGCCCCACCCACCACACGAGAGACGAAGAGGCGGCGCGAGGGAGCGGAACCGGACGAGTGCTCGGGGTCCGGGCCGCGCGGGTGGTCCGGCACCGTGACGGGCTCGGCAGTGCCCTGCGCGGTAGCGGAGTCGCTGAGCTCCGCCCTGCCGGACCGCTTGTCGCCGATCGCGTCGAGATGATCCTGGTCCTCTGCCGAACCGGGCTCACCACGCAGTGCAGCCGTGGAGTCCGCCATCGGTGAGGCCCGTCGCTCAGTGTCGGTTCCTGCGTCCCGCCGGGCGAGGCACCACCGCAGCCCGGGCCGGACGGCCTCGCCTGCCAGCAGGGCCAACAGCAGATACAGGAAGAGGGCCAGCCACAGGTCTCCGGGCCAGGCAATGACGCGCTGGAGGACGAACGGGACTCCCACCGATCCGCCCGCCAGAGAACCGATCGTGAGCACCGGCCCGGCCACGAAGACGGCATTGCCGATTCTCCGGTGGACGGAGCGCGGGGGCGAGGTTTCGCGTATGAGACGGCGCCACACGTACCAGTGGAGTGTGACGAACGCCGCCAGAACGGCGACTGCGATGACGACGAAGACGATGCCCACGGCCTGGCGCAGCCCTTCCCTCGAAAACGTGACGTCCGGCCGGCAAGCGCCGAACGAGGACAACCGCACGGCACCGACCTGGCCATGGCCGCTGGGTCGTCGAACTCACGATGTGCGCCCCGAGGCGCGCGAAAGTTCGAGCACGCGCCACGGCCCTCCGGGAGGGACGCGCGAAGGCCCGCGGCTCGAAGCGTCCTGGGTGGCCTCGCCGTCATGACTGGGTCGGGTGTACCGCTCCTGGTGATGAGCAGCCGTCTGCCGTGGCGAGCAGGAGAAGCCGTGCCGACAGGCAGTGGACGAGATGGCTGACGACGAAAGGTGCCTCCTGGTTGCCGGCACTGCGCCGGTCCGTTCGGGAACCGCGGACGGCCGACGTGAAGACGGGCTATGTCCCTACCGTTCCCGGTGGTCGCGCCCGCCATCACGACGATGCTCGTGGGGCGGTTCTCCTTGAGGCGTTTCGACAGCCCCCGGATGTCACGAGAGGTCGGCGAGATCTTCTTCGGTGAGGGTGATCCCGGCGGCGGCCATGTTGTCCTCCACGTGCGAGAGAGAGCCCGTGCCAGGGATGGCCAGGGTCACCGGCGAGGAGGCCAGCAGCCAGGCCAGGCCGATCTGCGCCACGGTGGCGCCGTGCCGGGCAGCGACCTTGGCCAACCGCTCGTCGTCGAGTTCCCGACCGCCACCGAGCGGGAAGAAGGGCACGAACGCGATGTCGGCCTCCTCGCAGACGGCCAGCAGTTCCACGTCGTTGCGCTTGGCGGCGTGGAACTCGTTCTGCACTGCCACGACCGGGGCGATCGCTCGGGCCTCCGCGAGATGGTCGGCGTCGACGTTGCTGAGGCCGAGGTGACGGATCAGACCCTCCTCGCGCAGCGCCGCGAGGGACTCGAAGCGGTCGGCGAGGGACTCGCCGCGCGGGGGTTCCATGGGGCCGATGCGCAGGTAGACCAAGTCGAGGCGGTCCACGCCCAGTCCTTCGAGGTTGGCCTCGACAAGGCCACGCATGTCGGCCGGAGTGGCGTGATGGAGTCCGCCGTCGCGGATGACGGGGCCCACCTTGGTGGCGATGACCAGGTCGGACGCGTAGGGATAGAGGGCCTCGCGCACAAGGGTGTTCGCGCGTACCGCACCACCGGCGCTGAAGTAGAAGTCGGCAGTGTCTATGTGATTGACGCCCAGCTCGACGGCGCGGCGCAGTACGGCACGGCCGGTCTCGGGGTCGCGGGCGGGACCGCCCATACCCTCCTTGGACGGCAGGCGCATGGTGCCGAAGCCGAGGCGGTTGACGGCCAGGTCGCCGCCGAGGCGGAATTCATTGCTCATGGGCCCAGCGTGCACGGAACGGAACTCGCTGGCGAGGCTGTGGCACCTTGCTGCCAGAGGCACAATGAGCGCATGCCGCAGAACATGGCCCTGAAAGGTGATCTTGAGCTCCGCGCGCGGATCAAGCCCTTGGTGGAGTTGTTTGACGCGGAATGGGTCAGCGCCGCCCGCGACCTCGACACCTGGCCCGGCGCCCGCGAGTCCGCCCGCCTGCGGATACGACGTGACGGAGCACGTCAGGCCCGCAAGCTGTACAGTCCCGCCGCGCTCGGCGAGGAGCACGACCGGGAGCTACTGCGGGAGATGGCCACTCACGGCATCCAGGTGCGGATCACTGCCGCCCCGTTGCCCCAGGGAACGGTCTTCATCGACCGGCGAACCATGTTCCTCACCGACCCCACTCCCCCGCCGCCGTCCGCTCACGGTCGTCGTCACCGCACCTACACGATGAGCGCCGACCCCGCCCTGGTCAGCGGGGTGTACGCGCTGTTCGAAGCCGCGTGGGAGTCAGCCACCGACTTGGCGGCCTTCTTCGACCCCGACCGACCCCGGATCGACGCGCAAGCCCGCGAAGTGCTGTACGCACTGGGCTCCGGCATGACCGACGTGACAGCCTCTGGCGAACTGGGCATGTCTCTGCGCACCTACCGCCGCAGGGTCGCCGAGCTGCTCGTCGCCCTGGGCGCGGACTCACGCTTCCAGGCCGGCATGCGTGCGGGCGAGTTGGGCCTGACCCGCGGGTGAGCAGACCTTCGCCCGGGTGGAGACGGGCCAGGCGCCGAGGCTCGGTTCGAAGTGGTGGGGGTCCTGCCTGATCGGGTCTGACACTGCCTTGGGCCCGGCATCCTCCGGTGTCCGGTCCTGCGACCACATCCTCATCGCCGGTTCGACCGCATGCCCGGCGGCTTCCACATCCGTGCGGCGGTGGTCGCCGCGGTGATTCCACCAGCCGACCCGGTTGCACATCCCGGCCATGGTGGGCGCGGTCACCGGGGCATCGTCCGGACGGAACCGTCCCGTCACGATGACCGCCACGGGGCACGAGCCCGCCGGAATCGAGTCAACTGCACCAACGGGCCCACCGCTCGGGCCACCACGCCGCCGAGGCGCACGACCGTTTCGCCAGTTCCGACAAGGAGGCTGTTGCCCAGCACGTCACTTTCGAGGTAGCTTTCCATAAAGCTTTCCGATGAAAGGAAGACGCGGCCATGGCCGACTCCCGATTTCTGCTGCGTAACGGCTACGTCATCGACACCGATCCCGCGCCGATCGTCCGGCCCGGCACTGATGTCCTGATCGAGGGCGACCGGATCGTCGAGGTGGGGCCAAGACTGTCGGCGGACGGCGCTACCGTGATCGACGCCACCGACCGGATCGTGCTGCCGGGGTTCGTCGACACCCACCGGCACCTGTGGCAGACGGCGGTGCGTGCCGGGGCCGCAGACCTGGACCTGGGCGCTTACATGGGGCTGGTCCTGGGGCAGTACGGTCCACGGTTCCGGCCGCAGGACATCCACGCCGCCACCCTGGTCGGCGCGCTGGACGCCTTGGACGCCGGCATCACCACCCTGATCGACTACTCGCACGCGCTGCACACCCCCGAGCACGCCGACGCGGCCATCGACGCCCTCCGCACGTCAGGACTGCGCACCGTGTTCGGCTACGGCTTCCCGTTCCACGGCGACCAGCACCCCGCCGACATACGCCGGATCCGCAGCGAGCGCCTGTCCGATGACCAGGCCCTGGTCACCATGTCGCTGGCCCCGGCCGGGCCGTCGTTCTCACCGATCGAGACCGTGACCGCCGACTGGCACCTGGCCGATGAGCTGGGCCTCCCCCTGACGATCCACGTCAGCAGCGGTCCGGTAGCCACACGGCCGATCACCGCCCTGCGTGAGCACGGCCTGCTCCGCGGCAACACCCTGTACGTGCACGGGAACTCGCTCGACGACGACGAACTGAAGCTGATCGCCGAGTCCGGCGGCACCGCCTCGGTCACACCTGCCACAGAGGCTCAGATGCGGGTCGGCGCGCCCGTGGCCGGCCGACTGCGCAGCGCCGGCGTCACCGTCGGCCTCGGCGTCGACGCGGTCTCCTCGCTGCCCGGCGACATGTTCTCCGTGATGCGCGCGGCGTTGCTGGCCAGCCAGATCGCCGACAACCCTCCGCTGACCGTGGGGGACGTCCTGAAGATGGCCACGCTCGACGGCGCAGCCGCCCTGGGACTGGCCGACCGCATCGGCTCGCTGAGCCCCGGCAAGCAGGCCGACGTCATCCTGCTGCGCCTGGACGACCTCAACATGCTCACCGCCGAACGCGACCCGATCGCCGCTGTGGTCACGGCCGCGAACCCCGACAACGTCGACACCGTCCTCGTGGCCGGACAGGTCGTGAAGGCCAACGGCAAGCTCCTCCACGGCGACCTCACCCAGGCCGTCCGTTCCCTGCGCGACACCGCCGCCGCCGTCAACGATCACTGACCCGCGGCCCGAACGCCTCGCAGGCGGAACTGCGTCATGAGCGGCGGTCCGGTCGGCACTGATCGAACGTTGCCGGGTCCGGACGACTCTTCCGCGCCCAACTCACCGGCACGCGCAGGCCTGTACGCCCTATCGGTTGCGCAGCCGGTCGAAGTGCCCATGCGACTCCAGGCTCGAAGGGGTTGCAAGCACACGGAGTTCGCTCGCGAGTCCAGACCACCCCCTCGCGTGCGTCTCCCAGAACCCGCATCACCATCACACTCACATGAAACGGAACGAACATCATGGCGAAGAAACAACGCGGCCATCCCCTTGCTGGCCGTCATTGAGGACACATCGCTCGAACAGTGGACGAACCTGTTCTCGATCAACGTCACCGGCGCGTTCCTGGTCACGAAGGCCTTCGTCGAGGACCTCAAGAGGTCTTCCCACGGGCGGGTGATCAGCATGTCCTCGTCGAGCTACCGGGAAGCCCCGGCGGCCTTCGTCGCCTATGTCTCCGCCAAGGGCGCCATCAACGGCTTCACCCATGCGCTGGCCACGGACCTGGCACCTTACGACGTCACGGTCAACGCCCCCTCGCTCCGAGCGTCGTCCCCACACCAGCCACACTGACCCACCTCTCCGAGGAGGCCTTCGCCCACTACGTCGACATTCAGAACCTGAAACGGCAACAGGCCCCCGAAGACGTCGCCAACCTCGTCGCGTTCCTCGCCTCCGACGACGCCTCGTTCATCACCGGCCAGGTCCACCTCGTCGACGGCGGCCTGCGGCGTCGCTGAAACCATCATGGGCGCGCAGCTCGTCGTACAGACGGGTCTTGCACACGGCCCGAGTTCAGCCCGAGGAGCCCCGCACGTTCACGCGCGGGGCTCCTCGCAAGATCAATGGAGAAATTCGAAAGCCGACCACTGTCCATGGGGTGTTCCGCTTCCAGGGCTCCGGACACGAGAGGCAGTCGGCCGGTCGCCGATCGGACCGCGATAACAGGGACCGTCCCAGCCGATCGTCGGCGGGCCGGAGAGGTGGGGGCGCGGCTCCCCACCGAGGACAGCCACGGAGCACGCCTGCCGCGAGCAGGAATCACACACACCGCTCGTGCACCCGACGACGGCCGCGCACAGCGCGGATACGTCATCGAGATCCCGGAAGCCTCTCGGCACCGGCGTCCCTGTGCGTGACGGCGGCGACGTCCATGCCCCCATAGCGACTCACACAGCACAGGACCGTCCGACTGCCCGGACCCGTGGACGGCCACGATCGCGGCCCACGCTGACTCCCCCGGTCGTTGGCCAAGTCCCGCTGGAGCGTGCTGTTCGGGCCCTCCCGCCCATCGCCCTGTCCACTGTCACGAAGCGATGCCGCCGCCCGCGTGCACATCAGCACTACAGGTCAGACACGCCACGACCACGGTCCCGCCCGGTGCCCTTCGACGCGCCCGCGCATCCCCGTGATGCGGCGATCCTCAGACCCGGCCCTGGGCTCGGGCGTCCCGCGCCGCTGAGCCGCGGGGGAGCAGGCCCGGGCAGGCGGTGATGAGGTCCCGAAGCGCGGCGGTCGCGGCATCGACGACTTCTGCCGGCACGCCCTCGAAGAAGGCATCGTGCTCGGCCGACATGGCAAGGACCGCGCGCCCGGCGAGTTCGACGCCGTCCGGCGTCAACCGTATCCAGGTACTTCGGGCGTCAGCCAGGTCGTCCTCCCGCTCGACGGCGCCGCGGGCCACCAGGCGGTGGATGACGTTGGTGGTACCGCCGGTGGAGAGCATCAGGGAGCGAGCCAACTGGTTGGGCTTCATGCGATACGGCTCACCGGCTCTGCGCAACGTCACCAGCACGTCGAACTCGGCGACCGTCAGCCCGAATTCAGTCAGATCGCGCCGCGTCACGCGATCCAGGGCTGCGGAGAGGAACATGATCCGCTTACTCAGCTCCGACGAGGGAAACACGACCTCGGGCAGTTCCGCACGCCACGCCTGCATCCATGCGTCCACGGGATCTGATGTCGCTGTCACCTCTACACTATAGGTCACTAGCGTGATAGCTTCACTGAAAGCTTTCACCTAAGGTAGCGGCATCGCCGTCCCGGCCTCGGCCTCTTGGTAGGCGTCAGCCCGGGGCGCCACCCCCAGGATGCGCCCGGAACGGTGCACACGTCCGAACCCTCGGGGCACCCTCACGAACGCGGGTGCCGACCGGGGCCCTCGCCGAAGCCAAGCTGACACGCGGCTGAACGCGTCGGCGGCATCGGGCCCGCTCTGCGCATCACCGCGGTGTCCGACCCGGACGCGGATCGCCCTACGAACTCCCCCACGCAGAACGGGATAACAAGATGACCACCACATCCACCACTTTCGCACTGGGCGGCGACCTTCAGGTCGACCGGCTCGGTTTCGGAACCATCAGGCTCGTCCGAAACGGCTTCAACGGTCCGACCAGGGACCGCGAAACCGCCCTGGTGGTGCTCAGGCGCGCCGTCGAGCTCGGGGTGAACCACATCGACACCGCCGACTTCTACCGCTGGGGCGACGGCGGGCCGAGCGTCAACGACCTCCTCCGGGAGGCACTGCACCCCTACCCGGAGGACCTGGTAATCGCCACGAAGGTCGGTCCCGTCTTCAGCCCCACCGGGTACTCCGAGGCCGCTCCCGGCGATTTGCGCGCGCAGGTGGAGGCAAACCTGCAGGCGCTTGGCCTGGACCGCCTCGACCTGGTCTACCTGCGGATCGGCTACCTGCAGGTCCCGCACGGCGACTTGCTCGCGGAGCGTTTCGAAGCGCTCGCCGCCCTGCGCGAGGAAGGGCTCATACGACACCTCGGGTTGAGCAACGTCGACGCCGGGCACCTGGACGAGGCCCAGCGGACCGCCCCGGTCGCCGCGATCCAGA
The DNA here is from genome assembly GCF_040654815.1 of Streptomyces sp. NPDC050619. NCBI lineage: Bacteria > Bacillati > Actinomycetota > Actinomycetes > Kitasatosporales > Streptomycetaceae > Streptomyces > Streptomyces sp. NPDC050619. The sequence goes on from NZ_JBFAIR010000029.1 coordinate 49,538, forward strand.
ACCTCTTCAACCCCACCGACCCGGACGAAGCCGTTCTCCTGGAACGCGCGAACACCCAGCAGATCGCGTTCGTCCCGTTCGGGACGCTCGGCAGCGGACGAAACGGCGAGCGCGACACTGCGCGCGACGCGCGCTACGCGCAAGTCGCAGGCCGGCACGGCGCCACGGCCTCCCAGGTTGCGGTGGCACAGGTGCTGGCCCTGTCACCGACCACCCTGACGATCCCCGGCACGGGGTCGGTCGCGCACCTGGAGGAGAACGTGGCCGCCCGCTCGCTCACCCTCACCGAGGAGGATCTGCGCGCGCTGCGCTGAGCCCGGGAGACGTCGCTGGTAGCGGGAGGACCTCCGCGGCCTTTCACCGTTGTCAGGCCGCGGAGGTTCTCCTGCTCGCATCACGCGCAGATCGCGGCAACGCCCGTCCGCGACGCCTGCACGCGTCCTGGAACACCATCAAGGATGCCGGTTGCGCTGGGTCGTACTGTGCAGGCACGTGTACCCAGAACTCCCGGAAGGTTTCCGGGTAGGCGTCGCTGCCCCTCTACTCGAACGCGACTGGCTGCGGTCAGGGCCGGAGGCCGTGGGTTCCCGTCAGCGACCGTTGATCGCGGCCGCGGTGGCGCGCAGGGCCCGGGCGGTACGGCGGAGATCGGCGTGGACCAGTCGGCCCCCGGCCTTCACGACCCTCCCTGCCACGAGCACCGTGTCCACGTTGTGCAGCTGCGCCTCCGTGACCACGGCTCCGATGGGGTCGCGCTCGGCGGTGAGCATGTTGAGGTCGTCCAGGCGGAGCAGGATGACGTCGGCCTGCTTGCCGGGGCGCAGTGAGCCGGTGCGGTCGGCCAGTCCCATCGCGGCGGCGCCGTCCAGGGTGGCCATCCGCAGGACGTCCTTGGCGGTCAGCTGGGGATCTTCGGCGATCTGGCCCGCGAGGTGTGCTGCCCGCATCGTGGAGAACATGTCGCCGGGGGCGAAGGCGACGGTGTCGATGCCGGTGCCGGTGGTGATACCAGCGCGCCGCAGGCGGCCGGCCTCGTCGCCGGGCGTGGCCGAGGCGGTGGCGCCCGAGTCGGCGATCAGCTTCAGCTCGTCGTCGCCGATGCCGTTGGCGTGGACGTAGAGGGTCTTCTCGCGGAGCAGGCCGGCCTCGCGCAGGGCGAGGACGGGTTGTTCGTTGGTGGGGCTGCTGGCGAGGTGGATCGTCAGCGGAAGGTCCAGCTCGTCGGCTATCCGCCAGTCCCTGGCCACCGTCTCCATCGGGGTGGACAGGGGGCCGAGCGGGGCGTAGGCCATGGTGACGAGCGCGTTGTCGTCGGCCAGACGCTCGCGGATCCGGCGGACGTCGGCGAGTTTCCCGCCCCCGGTGACGTTGACCGGGGTGCCGTAGGCGAAAACCGCGCGCAGCCCCGCCTCCTTCAGTGCGTCGACGGCGGCGTTCGCCAGTTCGGGCGAGTACGCGATGTGCGCGAAGTCCAGCTGGGTGGTGATGCCGGCGTCGAGGCACTCCAGCGCGCCGGCCAGGGTCGCGATCCGCACGTCCTGCGGCCGGAACCTCGGGCCGACCTGCCCCAGGAGGCGGAAGTAGGCGCCGAGTTCGATGTCGATGGCCGCGCTGCGCAGCGCCGAGTGCCACACGTGCCGGTGGGTGTCCACGAAGCCCGGGAGCACGATGCGGTCCGTGGCATCGATGACCACGGCGCCCTTGGCGCGGAGGTTGCGCCCGACGGCGGTGATCTTGCCCCCCTCGATCAGGACGTCGGTGTGGGCGTGGGCGACCGGCTGGGGCTCGGTGTCGATGACGTGGCCGTTGCGGATCAGGATGCGGCCTTTCGGCGTGCCACTGCCAGACCCTCTCGCCAGGCGGGTTGAGCCGGTGTGCCGACTTCCACCGGGCGCCGCACTCGCCGGTGATCCACTCAGAGTGACAGCGGCCGCGGCGGCGGCCGCCCCGGTCAACATGTTTCGGCGGGGCAGATTCATGGTTCATCTCCATTGTCTCGGAAGGACTGGCGATGTTGGACGTGGCTTGGGACGCAAAGGGCGAGGGCGATGTATCGAATCCCGTCAACGTGTGGTCGAGACCATGGCGTCCGAAGATGCCCGACGTCGCTCACGCCCCTTGGATGCCGAGAAAGTCTTCCGGGGCCAACCGAAAGCTGACGGCGCGGCCGATCGGCTCACAGCCAAGGGCCGGCATCAGGCGGACCGGCGACGCCGCCCGTCGGGCGCCGGTCGTGAACGTCACTCGCCGTCACGCCGCATACGGCCACCCACGACGAAGAACACAACCGGACAACAGTCCGGTACGGCAAAACCTAGCGGACACCAGTCCGCTTAACAAGGGCTTCGGTCGTGAGTCCCGAGCTGACGCGAACGGGTGCACGGGATCAGGTACGGCTCATCACGACCGCGCCGGGTCCTGTCGACAGGTAGACAACGGCCTGCTTGGTCACCAGAGGGGCTCGGCCAGTTCACCGAAGCGGAGGGCGTCGGCGTACACGCGCTGCAGGAGTTTGCTCTGCGCCACGGTGACGTCGTCATACCCGGCCTCGGTGACGGCGGCGAAACCCCGGTAGTCCAGCGCCCGGTGACGATGATGCGCAATGATCAGAGGCGGGTTGCTTGGGCGGGCCGCCGCCGCGCCCCGGGGGAGGGTGGCTCGGCGGCGGCCTTGATGCCCGGCGGCGAGGGGGAGTAAGCCGCCGGACATGGGTGGGAACGCCCGGGTGGCCGGGTGGACCCACCCGGCCTGGCGTTCAGAGCAGGGCTTCCGGGGTGATGGGCAGTTCGCGGATCCGGCGGCCGGTGGCATTGAAGACCGCGTTGGCGATGGCGGGCGCCACTCCGACGATGACGATCTCACCGAGCCCCTTGACGCCGATCGGGTCGGCCTCGTAGTCCTCCCCGTCGATGTAGATGGCCTTCAGGTCCTTGGGGATGTCGGCGTGGGTCGGCACGAGGTAGTCGGCGAGGTTGGCGTTGACGATCCTGCCGTCGCGGTGGTCGGTGACCGTGTGCTCGAGGAGGGCCTGGCCGATGCCGCCGATCATCGCCCCGATGGCCTGGCTGTCGGCGAGTCTCGGGCTGATGATCCGGCCGGCGTCGTACACACCGACCATGCGCCGGACCCGTACCAGGCCAAGGTGGGCGTCGACGGCTACTTCCGCGAAGGTCGCGGCGTAGGCGTAGAAGGAGAACTTCCCCCCCGATTCGGGGGCCCCGGCGTACGAGCCGAGCGCTTCGAGGTGGGTGCGGTCGTTGCGGGCCAGGAGCCGCTGGTAGGTCTCCCCGCGCGCGGGGTTGCCCTTGACGTGCAGCCGGCCGCCGCGCACCACGACGTCGGCGGGGTCGACGCCGTGCAGCGGTGATCCTTCGTCCTCGACCGCTAGCTTGATCGCCTGCTTGCGTAGTTTGTCGCAGCCGTCCTGGACGGCGGAGCCGACACTGGCCATGGTCTGCGAGGCGGCGTGAACGGGTGCCTGGGGCATGAGGGAGTCGCCGAGCCGGAAGGTCACCTTGCGCATGGTCAGGCCGAGGGCGTCGGCGGCGACCTGGCTCATGGACGTGGCCGTGCCGGGACCCATGTCGCTGGTGCCGGACTGCAGCAGGGCGGTGCCGTCGGCGTCGAGCCGGACCGAGGCCTGGGCCTCGCTGCGCGCGGTGTCGTAGACCCCGGAGGCCATCCCCATACCGATGAGCCAGTCACCGTCACGCGTCGCGCGGGGCTTGGGGTTGCGCCGGTGCCAGCCGAACTCGCGGGCGCCCACGCGGTAGCAGTCGCGCAGGCGGCGGGTGGAGAACGGCAGCCCGGTGGACTCGTCGTCGGCCGGTTCGTTGCGCAGCCGCAGCTCGATCGGGTCCAGGCCCAGTTCGTGGGCGAGTTCGTCCATCGCCGACTCGACGGGGTAGGCGCCGCTGGCGTAGCCGGGGCCGCGCATGTAGGTCGGCGTGTTCACGTTCAGCGGTACGTGCGCGTACACCTGACGGACGTTGGGCGTGCTGTAGAGCATCCGGCCGGGTTCGAGAACGCCTTCGCTGTGCGTTTCGTAGCTGGAGGTCTCGGCGCGGACGTCGTGCGCCGACGCGCGCAGGCGGCCCCGCCGGTCGCTGCCCAGCCGCAGTCCGTACTCGTATGCGGGCCGGAATCCCACGCCGAAGTACGTCTGCCTGCGGGTGAGCGCGAGTTTCACGGGGCGTTTCACCTCGCGGGCGGCCATGGCCGCGATGGCGGTGTGCACCCAGGTCCGGCCGGCGCTGCCGAAGCCGCCGCCGAGGACCGGCGCGATGACGCGGACATTGCCCGGCGGCAGGCCGAACTCGGCGGTCATGGCCATCACGGTGCCACTCACCCAGTTGGTCTTCTCCCAGAGGGTGAGCTTGTCACCGTCCCAGCGGGCGACGGTGTTGGCCGGCTCCATCGGGTTGTGGTGATTGCGGGCCATCCGGTACGCCAGGTCCAGCTTGACGGCGGCGGCCTCCAGAGCCGCGTCCGCGTCGCCGCGCGCATAGGTCTCGGGATCATCCGCAGGTTCGGCGGCGCTGATGTCGGTCGAGGGAGGCTGGGCGTCGTAGGAGACCTCCACCAGACTCGCGGCGTGCTGTGCCACCTCCAGCGTGGACGCCACCACCACCGCGACAGGCTGCCCGAAGAACCGGACCCGGTCGTCCTGGAAGGCGCGCAGCGTTGAGGGGGGCGGATACCACCCCTCCAGAGGCGGGAGCTTGGGCGCGTTGAGGTAGCTGATCACCTTGACCACGCCGGTCTGGGCTTCGGCGGCGCCGGCGTCGATGCCGGTGATACGGCCGCGGCCGACAGTGCTGTCGACGATGACCGCGTGCACGACCCCGTCGGGGCTGTTGTCGCCGGCGTACTTCGATCTTCCGGTGACCCTCAGCCGTGCGTCGACCCGGGGCACCGACGCGCCGACGGCTGCCTGTGGCTGGCTCACTTGGTGCCTCCTACGGTACGCAGCTGGCGTTCGACGGTGCGTTTGAGCAGCTCGGCCTTGAAGCGGTTGTGCCGAAGGGGGCGGGCCCCGTCCGCGGCGTGCTCGGCCGCCTCAACCCACAGGCCCTTCGAGGGCCGCTCGCCGATGAGAGCTCTTTCGACGGCGGGCAGCTTCCAGGGCACGGTGCCCACGCCTCCGGCGGCCACCTTCGCCTCCCGGATCACACCACCGCGGATGTGCAGCGCGACGGCCGCCGAGGTGAGGGCGAACTCGTACGACTGCCGGTCACGCACCTTCAGATAGCCGGACCTGAGCGGGCGCGGGAGGGCCGGGATCTCCACGGCGGTGATCAACTCACCCCTCCGCAGCGCCTGTTCGTTGTTCGGGGTGCTGCCGGGCCGCAGCAGGAAGTCGGCGAACGCAACGGTGCGCCCGCCGTCCGGGCCCAGCAGGTGCACACTCGCCTCCAGCGCCGCGAAGGCCACGGCGACATCGGAAGGGTGCGTGGCCACACAGGACTCCGAGGTGCCCAGGATCGCGTGGGTGCGGTTGAAGCCCTCGCGGGCCGCACAACCGGAGCCCGGCTCGCGTTTGTTGCAGTCGGCGGACACGTCGCGGAAGTAGGTGCAGCGGGTGCGCTGCATGATGTTGCCGCCGATGGTGGCCATGTTCCGCAGCTGGGGCGACGCGCTCAGCTCCAGCGCCTCGGAAATCACGGGATACAGGGTGCGCACCTTGGAGTGGGCCGCAGCCTCGGCCATCGGCACCAGCGCGCCGATCCGCAGACCGCCGCGCTCGGTGGCCGTCACCTCGCGAAGGGGCAGAGCGCTGATGTCGACCAGCGTGTCAGGGCGTTCGACGGTCTCACGCATCAGGTCGACCAGCGTGGTGCCACCGGCGATGTAACGCCCGCCGCGGCGACCGGCGTCGAGCGCGCCCTGGGTGTCGGAGACCTTGGTGAAGGAGAAGGGATACATGGCCGGGCCTCATTTCCCGCGGGCGGTCTGCTCGACCGCGCGCACGATCTTCACATAACAGCCACAGCGGCAGAGGTTGCCGCTCATCCACTCCCGGATCTCCTCCGAGGAGCCGGTGTGGCCCTCCTGGATGCACGCGGTACCGGACACGATCTGGCCGGGGGTGCAGAAGCCGCACTGGAAGGCGTCCTGGTCGATGAACGCCTGCTGCAGCGGGTGGAGCCGCTCGCCCTTCTCCAGGCCCTCGATCGTGGTGACCTCGGCACCCTCCAGCCGCACCGCCAGCGTCAGACAGGAATTGACCCGGCGTCCGTCGACCAGGACCGTACAGGCGCCGCAGGCACCGGCGTTGCACCCCTTCTTGGAACCCGTCAGATCCAGGTGCTCGCGCAGCAGGTCCAGCAGCGAGGTGCGGTTGTCTACCGTGATCGTGCGCCGGACACCGTTGACCGTCAGAGAAACGCGACTGCCGGGCGGCGCCTCGGCGGCCTCCGCCTCATCGGCACCGAGCCCGGGCGGCACCGCGACCAGGCCGCCGGCCAGGGCAACCCCTCCGACCACAGTGGTCGTCGCGATGAAGGTACGCCGGGTCGGCGCCGAGGAGGGCTCGGCGGATTCAGATACGGCTGAGTCGGGAAGTTCGATGGACATTGTCCACTCTCCCTCGTTGGGGTACGGGTGGTTGTCAGGGGCTTGCCGGTGGCCGTGCCCCCCGCGAGGGTGCCCCGTGCCCGTTGCCCAGGCGGGCTGCTGTTCCGTCAACGGGCGGCAGGAGCAGGGTGGTTGTCGCCGGACGGCAGGGCGGGATACGGCGACCAGGTTTGCGTTGAGCGCGGCGGACTGATCCTCGGCACTCCGACTCCCCCGGCCGCAGCACGGCGAGCCGGACAGGACCCGCACAGGGCGGCGCCATCGTGTGCGGGGCTCCTACGAGGTCAGAACATGGTGTTGCCGTTGGCCGCGGTCTCGGGCACGGCCTGAAGGACGTCCCAGTGCTCGACGATCTTGCCGTTCTCGAACCGGACAATGTCGGCAACCGCGGTGCCACGGTCCGTCGCTGAGGTGGTCAGCCGACTGTGGATCATTACGAGGTCGCCGTCGGCGACGGCCCGCTTGAAGTCCACTTCGACGTCCGGTACAGCCTTGATGAAGTTCGTCGCCCAGGTGACGAACGCCGCCTTGCCGTTGGTGATCTGGGGATTGTGCTGGATGTAGGGATCGCGCAGATAAAGGTCGGCGGCCTTCTGCGGCTGCTTCTTGTTGAGGGCGAGGTCCACGAAGGCGAGCGCGATTCGCTTGTTGCGCGCTTCCTTGGCCTCCTGGGAGGCGAACGAAGCCGCGGCGGACGACTTCGGTGTGGTGTCCGTGCCGGCGAAGGCGGTGGTGCCCACGGTCAGTGCGGCTGTGGTGAGGACACCGACGCCGATAAGAGTGACGCGGCGGCTGAGGATGTGGGACTTCATGACAGTCTCCAAATTGATCTGCGGTGTATGGATGTGGTCTTGCTCGTCTCCACACCCGAAAGGCCCGGAGAGGCTCGGTTGCCTTGCTTGTGACGCGTCGGGCGCGGCCTTCAGGCGACTCCCAGTACGGCCCGCAGTACGGCCAGCTGACCTGCTTCGCGGTGGATTGGCGTCTGGGCGTCGGTGAGAGGGACGCCTGTGCCGCCGTGTCGGGTGGCGATGATCTCCGCCGCGATGGACAGGGCGGTCTCCTCGGGCGTACGGGCGCCGAGGTCGAGGCCGATCGGTGACCTGAGCCGGGCCAACTCCCGCTCGCTCAGGCCGACTTCGCGCAATCGGCGCTCGCGGTCGGCGTGGGTGCGGCGGGAGCCCATGGCACCGATGTAGGCGACCGGCATCCGCAGGGCCTCGTTCAGCAGGGGTACGTCGAACTTGGCGTCGTGGGTGAGGACGCACAGGACGGTGCGCTCGTCGGTCGGTGTGCTCCGGAGGTAGCGGTGGGGCCAGTCGACGGCGATGTCGTCGGCGTCCGGGAAACGGGCCCGGGTGGCGAAGACGGGGCGGGCGTCGCACACGGTGACGTGGTGGCCAAGGAACTTGCCGACCCCGACCAGTGCCGCCGCGAAGTCGATCGCCCCGAACACGATCATGCGGGGAGGAGGCGTGATCACCGCGACGAGCAGGGTGAGACCGCCGGGGCAGAGCGATCCGTCCTCGGAGATCTCGACGGTGCCGGTACGGCCGGCCTCCAGCAGGGCGTGCGCCTGGGCGGCCGCGGTCCGGTCCAGCACAGCCTGGTCGTCTCCGTGCGATCCCTCGTACGTGCCGTCGGGGCGAACGAGCAGGCCCTTGCCCAGGAGCTCGGCCGGGCCGCGGATCACCTGTGTGAGGGCGGCCGGCTCGTTGCGGGCGGCGCTGGTCAGGGCGGACCGGAACACCGTCCTGACCGGTGCGTCGGCAGTGACCGGCGTGACCAGGATGTCGATGATCCCGCCGCAGGTGAGACCGACAGCGAAGGCGTCCTCATCGCTGTAGCCGAACCGTTCGACGACCGACCTGCCATCCGCGAGCGCTTGCGTGCAGAGGTCGTAGACGGCTCCTTCCACACAACCCCCGGAGACCGAACCGATGGCGGTACCATCGCGATCGACGGCCAGGGCCGCCCCGAGTCCGCGTGGCGCGCTGCCGCTTACACCGGCAACGGTGGCCACGGCGAACTCGCGGCCCTCCTCGGCCCATCGACTCAACTCTTGGGCGATGTCAAGCACTTGGTCCCTCCGCAGACAGAACGCGATTGGGTCGGATGGGCAGGTGTGGTGGCGTACGCCGGTCGCGTACCGGCGCGTCGCTGGGCACGAAGGCCGGTAGTCGGCCATGGGTCTTAGCCGTATCCGGCGCTGCAGTGCCGCTAAACGGATCGTTGTCCGCTACTGCGAGAACGTAGCGGACTACAGTCCGCTTAGCAAGGGGCTGGGTGTAAACCCAGGAGGAGAGCGAGTGGAGTTGAGGCGGGACAGGCCTCAGCGCTCGAACGCGCAGCGCAATCGGAGAGCGCATTCTGGAGGTTGGCGCCGATCGAGCTCTCACGTCCGGCGGAGCTCTGCAGCGAGCCGAGCCCCGGCAAGATCCGCACACTCAGGTCGATCTATCACAGCCGCGCGTCCGTGCGGCTCAGTCGGTGCCGAAGCCGAGGCCATTGTTAAAGCCATTTGGCTCAACTCCTGCGCCTGCGCCCCCAGTTCAGCTCGAACTCGACCCTTGCAGGACCGGACAGCCGTCCAATACGGTTACCCGCGGTATCGGACAGGCGTCCGTTTCCGTGGGGCTCTCACACGCGTCGAGTGGGACGCCGTAACCACCCACGGAGCGGGGAATCGCCGTCTGCACACACCCCTCGAACCGGCCGCACAACCCTGCACGCTCCAACGGCGGACGTGGTCGGCCGACCCCCACGAAAGGATCACGGTGCTACAGAAGATCAAGCGAGCCGCCGCGCTCGCAGCCGTCCCCGCCGCGCTCTCCCTCGCAGTCGCCGCCCCCGCCAGCGCCGACGAACGCAGCAAGCCCGTCGCCATCGGGACCGCGTACGAGATATGGGACATGACAGGTGGCAGCGCCACTTTGTACTCCGACGCGACCACCTGCACGGCATCCCGCTGAACCCTGGCCAGAGCGCGACCCGCGGCGACCACAATATGAACTACATGCCCGTTATCGCCTACAGGATCACGCCCGTGTAACGCCGACCGGGTCCGCCTCCTCGCACACGTCGGGTGAGGCACCGCCACCTTCCACGAACGAGACGGATCACCGTCCCGTCCGGTCTGTGCCGGGCCGGGTGGACCGCGCGAATGTGCGGACCGGCCGACCCGGCTCCCAGCACTCAGCACCCGGCTGTCGTCTCGTGGCTTCCCTGGCTTCGCCGCACAGTGCCCCAACGACTCGACCGCCGATCAGGAAGTGCGAACAAGTCGCTGCGCAGAGCGATGCCGACAAGGTCGTCTCTGGCACGAACCGCACGAACAAGCAGTTCAGGAGTACGAGGAGCCGGATACGGGCGGGACTCGACAGCGGCAAGGGACACCATCACAGCGCCTCGCGCTAGATGCCGACGGCAAGACCCTTTGTCGCGACGGGTTGCCAACGACGTCCCCGAGCTGCTGAAACTGATCGGGGACGTCCTCGGCCTGGCCGACGGCCGTCAGGTCACGTGGGCCACGGGGCCGCCGCCACTACTGCGATCGCCGGGGCGTTCACGTATGTACCTGGTGATGTCGGCGTCTGGTGACCCGGTTACTGATAAGTCCGTGGCGCGGGGCGAAGAGGTACACGAGGGCGAACACGGTGCCCTGGACCAGGACGATCATGCCGCCGGAGGCGGTGTCGAGGTAGTAACTCAGGTACAGGCCGGTGACGGCCGCGGCGGCGGAGAAGACCGGTGCGATCAGTAGCATGCGCTGGAATCGGTCGGTCAGCAGGTAGGCGGTCGCGCCGGGGATGACCAGCATGGCCACGACCAGGATGACACCGGCGACTTGGAGAGCCACGACGCAGGTGAAGGCGAGCAGTCCGAGCAGGGCCGCGCCGAGCAGACGGGGGGACAGGCCGATGGCCTGCGTATGGGTCGGGTCGAATGCGTAGAGGGTGAAGTCGCGGCGCTTGAGGATCAGCACGGCGAGGGTGACGGCGCCGAGGGCGGCGCTCTGGATCAGGTCGGCGCTGTCGACGCCGAGCAGGCTGCCGAAGATGATGTGGTTGAGGTCCGTCTGGCTGGGGGTGACCGAGATCAGCACGAGGCCGAGGGCGAAGAGGGTGGTGAATACAATGCCGATCGCCGCGTCCTCTTTGATCCGGCTGGTGTCCCGGACCACACCGATGAGCGCGACGGCCAGCACGCCGAAGACGATGGCGCCCAACGCGAACGGCACACCGAGGATGTAGGCCAGCACCACGCCGGGCAGCACGGCGTGGGAGACGGCGTCGCCCATGAGCGACCAGCCGATGAGTACCAGCCAGCAGGACAGCACCGCGCAGACCACGGCCGCGACGAGCGTGGCCGCCAGGGCCCGGACCATGAAGCTGTACGTGAGGGGTTCCAGGAGGAACTCGTAGAGGGTCACACCGTCTCCTCTCGCCGGAGCACGTCCAGACCGAACGCCCGCGCGAGGTTGTCGGGCTGGAGGACCTCGTCCGGTGAGCCGTGGACGAGGACCGTGCGCATGAGCAGGACCGCCTCGTCGGCGAGGCTGGGAAGAGCGTGCAGGTCGTGGGTGGACACCAGGACGGCGGCCCCGTCGCGGGCCAGTTCGCGCAGCAGACCGGTGATGGTGGCCTCCGAGCTCTTGTCGACACCGGCGAAGGGCTCGTCCAGCAGCAGGATGCCGGCCCCCTGGGCGATTCCGCGGGCGACGAACGCGCGTTTGCGCTGGCCGCCGGAGAGCCGTCCGATCTGGCGGTCGGCGAGGTCGGTGAGCTGCACTCGCTCCAGGGCGTGGTCCACAGCCTCGTGGTCGGCGCGACGCGGGCGCCGGGTGAAGCCCATGTGCCCGTAGCGGCCGGTCATCACGACGTCCCGTACCGACAACGGGAACGCCCAGTCCACGTCCTCGCTCTGGGGTACGTAGCCGATCGCTCCGGACTTGCGTGCCCGTGCGGGCGGGCCGCCGTTGACGCACACGGTGCCGCTGTCCGGCTTCAGGGAACCCATGATGGTCTTGAACAGCGTGGACTTGCCCGAGCCGTTCATTCCCACGAGCCCGCACACCCGGCCGGCGGCCAGCGACAGAGTGACGCGATCGAGTGCGACGACGTCGCCGTAACGGACCGTGGCCTGGCCGACGTGGATCGCCGGCGCGCTCATCGAGCGGTCCCGGTCAGCGCGGTGACGATGGTGTCAGCGTCGTGGCGGATCAGGTCGAGGTAGGTGGGCACTGGACCGTCCGGTCCGGACAGCGAGTCGACGTAGAGCACACCGCCGAAACGCGCGCCGCTGGCCGAGGCGACCTGGCGCATCGGCGCGTCGGACACGGTGGACTCGCAGAACACCGCGGGGACCTTGTTCTGTTCGACGAAGTCGATCGTGCGGGTGATCTGCTGCGGAGTGGCCTGCTGCTCGGCGTTGACGGCCCAGATGTACCGTTCGGTCAGGCCCGCGTCTCGTGCGAGGTAGGAGAAGGCGCCCTCACAGGTGACCAGTGCACGTTCGTTGTCCGGCAGGCGGCCCAGCGCACCCACCAGTTCGTCATGAAGCCGTTGCAGCTGTCGCTTGTAGCGCGTGCCGTTGGCCTTGAACGCGGCTGTGTTGTCCGGGGCGAGCTCGCTGAACGCCTTCACCATGTTGTCCACGTAGATCCGCACGTTCAGCGGTGACATCCACGCGTGCGGATTGGCCCGTCCACGGTAGGCGTCCTCGGCGATGTCGATCGGTGTGACTCCTTCGCTGACCACCGCGTGCGGCACGTCGATCTCGGCCACGAACTGCCCGAACCACGCTTCCAGGTGCAGGCCGTTGTCGATGATCAGATCCGCTTTGGCCGCCTTCTTGATGTCGTCCGGTGTGGGCTCGTACCCGTGGATCTCCGCACCGGTCTTGGTGATGGACTCCACCCGGAGGTGGTCTCCCGCGACGTTGGCGGCGATGTCGGCCAGGACCGTGAACGTCGTCAGGACGACCGGCCGCTCGGCACGGGCCGCACTCGCGCTACCGATCCGGCACGCGGCCAGCAGGAACACCATCGTCGTCGCAAAGGCGATCCAGGCGCTGCGGGCGAATCTCTTCGGCATGTGTGGCTCCGCTGGACAGAGGTGGCAAGAGACAGGTTCATCAGGCGCCGGACGCTCCCTGCGGGGGTCACTTCCGTGGCGTGACCTCCGCCATCCGCGACCATCCCTGCCCCTCCGTATCGACGTTGACGATGTCGGGCGTCACGGCCACCACGTCGGGCATCCAGGCCATCGCCGCCTTGAAGTGGTCGGAGTTGACGTGTTCGACGCCCGCCTTCTGGGAGGCGAACGCCTCCAGGAGGACGAAGCGGCCCGGGTCGGCGGTGTCGACGGACCACTCGAAGAAGAGGTTGCCGGGTTCGGCGCGGGTGGCGGCGGTGAAGTCGGCCACGCGGTTGAGCCACTGGTCGCGGTATTCCGGGCGGACGGTGAATCGTACGGCGATGAAGATCATTGAATGCTCCTTGAGACGGCTCCTTGGAACACGTGCGAAGCCCGCGGCGGGGCGCGGTGGCGGAACGGGCGTTGCGCCCGCCCCGTCACCCAACAGGCCTCTGGCTACGGGATGTTGGACGGCCGCGGCAGCCCCTCGGCGAGGTCGCCGATCTCCGGGGAGTGGATGGAGCCGGGATTGCCGATGATCTCCTCGACGATCAGTGTCTCGGTGGTGAGCAGCAGGGCGGCGATGGACGCGGCGCTGAGCAGCGCGCTGCGGGTGACCTTGACCGGGTCGATGATTCCGCGCTGGTGCAGGTCGGCGTAGTCGCCGCGCAGGGCGTCCAGGCCACTGCCGACGGGCAGCGTGGCCACCTTGGCCTCCGCCTCGTCGGGGTCGAGACCGGCGTTGATGGCGATCCAGCGGAGCGGTTCGGCGAGCGCCTTGGCAACGATGGCACGGCCCACCGCGGCGTCCTCGTCACCCCGACCGGGTTCGGGTCCGTCGAGCGCTGCGATGTCCGCCCGGGCGTGCAGCAGCGCCGCGCCGCCACCCGCCACCACGCCGTCCTCGGCCGCCGCTCGGGTGGCGGCGAGCGAGTCCTCCAGGCGCATCTGCTTCTCCTTGAGTTCGACGCCGCTCGCGGCGCCGACGCGGATGACGGCGACGCCGCCGGAGAGTTTCGCGATGCGTTCGCCGAGCTTGTCCTGGTCGTGCTCGTTGGTGGCGCGCTCCATCTCGATCTTGAGGTTCTCGATGCGCTCAGCCACCCGCTCGTCTCCGCCGGCCCCGCCGAGGACGGCGGTGGAGCGTTCGGTGGCGATGACCTTCTCGGCGCGCCCCAGGTCGTCGAGGGTGGCGCCCTCCAGGGTGCGGCCCGCGGTGCCGGTGATGACCCGGCCACCGGTGAGCGCGGCCATGTCCTCCAGTTCGGCGATGCGCCGGAAGCCGAAGCCGGGGGCGCGCACCGCGAGCGAACGGAAGGTGCCGTGCGCCGCGTTGGTGACGAGCATGCCGAGCGCGGGCCCGTCGACGTTCTCGGCGATCACGACCAGCGGGGATCCGGTGCGCATCACCAGCTCCAGGACCGGCATCAGCTCCTGCACCTTGGTGATCTTGGTGTCGCAGTAGAGGAGGTACGGGTTCTCCAGGACGGCTTCCATGCGTCCTTGGTCGGTGACCATGTACGGGGAGATCCAACCGCTGTCGAACTCCAGGCCCTCGGCGTACTCGACGGTGATCCCGAAGGCCGACGACTCCTCCACCGTGACGACGCCGGTGCGGCCGACGCGGGCCACGGCCTGGGCGATGGCCTCGCCGATGGCGGGGTCGTTGTTGGCGGACAGGGCCGCCACCCGGACGAGTTCGCCGTCGGTGCGGACCGGGCGCGACTGGGCGGTCAGCGAGTCGACGGCGGCCGCCACGGCGGCCTCGATGCCGTTCTTCAACAGCACCGGATTGGCACCGTCGTTGACCGCCCTCAGCCCCTCGCGGACGATCGCCTGGGCGAGCACGGTGGCGGTGGTGGTGCCGTCGCCGACGTCCCCGTTGGTGCGGGTGGCCACTTCCTTCACGAGCTGGGCGCCCATGTTGGCGAAGGGGTTCTTGAGCTGGATCTCGCGGGCGATGGTGACGCCGTCGTTGGTGATGGTGGGCGGCCCGGTCAGCTTCTCCAGGACCGCGTTGCGGCCCTTCGGACCGAGGGTGACACGCACGGCGTCGGCCAGCGCGTTCACCCCGCTCTCCAGCAGTGCGCGCGCTTCGGCATTGAAGCGCAGTTCCTTCGCCATGGCGGGGTCGTCCCTTCGGGTACGGCTCGGATGCGGCAGGTGTACGGACGGTGGCGGCGGCCTGCGTGCGGTTTCCGTGGTGCGCCGACCCTCCCGAACGGGGTCCACGGATCGGCCGCCGCCACCTGCTTGGGGTACTGATCAGGGCACGAGGACAGCTCGCCCGCGCACCCGGCCCTGATTCAGGTCGTCCAGGGCTCGGCCGAAGTCGTCCAGCGGGTAGGTGACGGTGTGGAGGGTGACCAGTCCGCGTGCCGCGAGGTCCATCAGTTCCACCAGGTCGGTGTAGGAGCCGACCAGGTTTCCGATGAAGTTGATCTCGGTGGAGATGATGTCGATGGTCGGCACGGACAGGGTTCCGCCGTACCCGATGACGTAGTAGTCGCCGGCCCGGCGCAGCATCCGTACGCCATCCTCCAGGGCGCCGCCCTCGCCGACGAAGTCGAGCACGGCCTCGGCGCCCTGCCCTCCGGTGAGCGCGGCGACCTGGTCGACCTGGCTGCCGTCGGCGACGACGGTGTGGTGCGCGCCTAGCGTCTCGGCGAGCTTCAGTGCCTGCGCCGACCGGTCGACGACGATCAGCTCGGCGGGGGTGAGCGCCCGCAGCACCTGGATGCCGATGTGTCCGAGCCCGCCCGCGCCGATCACCACGGCCTTGGCGCCCGGAGCGAGCGTGCGGGCCGCCTTCTTCGCCGCGTGGTACGCCGTCAGGCCCGCGTCGGCCAGCGCGGCCACGTCGGCCGGGGCGAGGCCCGCGTCGAGCGGGACGACCGCGCGGGCGTTGGTGCGCAGGTACTCCGCGAACCCGCCGTCCGAGTCGATGCCGGGGAAGGCGCTCGCCGCGCAGTGCACGTCGTCACCGCGCCGGCAGGCGGCGCACAGTCCGCAGGTGGCGAGCGGATGGAGGATCACCGGGTCGCCGGGAGCGACCGAGGTGACGGCGGATCCGACCTCCGCGACCCAGCCCGCGTTCTCGTGCCCCTGGACGTACGGCAGGCTCACGCCGCTCTTTGCCTCCCACTGGCCCTCGATGATGTGCAGGTCGGTACGGCACACGCCGGCGCCGCCGATCTTCACGATCACGTCCAGCGGGGAGGAGATCACCGGGTCGGGCACCTCGTCGAGCGTGGGCTGGTGGTCGTACTGGTGCAGTCGTACGGCCTTCATGACGCTTCCTCCCTTCCACGTCGCACGTCCGTCCAACCGGCCGGTCCGTAACGAGTGGCCAACAAGCCCTCGCAGAACTCTGTGTTGGTGCCGATACCGACACCGGCCGTTCGGCCCATGAGCAGGTGCCGCTCCACACCGGCGGCGGGCACGGCGCGTCCCTCGTTGTCGGTGAACAACGGCGCCGACACATCCGCCCGGAGGCCGAGCAGGGCGCGTCGGCGGCGCAGCGTCACCGTCAGGCGCTCGGGCAGGTCGCCCAGGACCGCGTCGGCCATCTGCCGATGGGTCCAGCCGCGCTCCAGCAGCCTCTTGCCGAGACGGGTCTGGGCCGCCAGGTGCCCTTTGCGCAGGAAGACGGCGCGCAGCTCCTGCATGCGGTCGGGGTCGGCGAGCCCCGGGAACGCATCGGCGAACGACTTCTCGCCTCCCACGCCCTGGTTGATCTCGTCGGAGGCGAAGTGGTCCTCCAGAACCACCGTGCACTCCCCAACCCAGGACAGCCGGGCCAGCTCACGCCGGGCGTCCTCCACCATCAGCCAGGCGAAGTTGGGAGCGCAGAAGTAGGTGGGCAGCCGGAGTCTGGCCTCCACCGAGCCGTCGGAGCCGACGCTGACGGAGCGGACGAAGCCGAGTTCGGTGATGGGGCGGTCGAGTTCCGGGTCGAGCACCGCCGCCAGGGCCGCGTTGACGGCGGTGACCCGGTCGACCGCCTCGGTGACGGCGGTCATACCGGCATCTCTGGGGCGGCGGGCAGTTGGGCACTCCCGGGGACCTTCAGGTCGTACAGGCGCGCGTGGTTGAGGCCGAGGATCTTGCGTTTGGCGTCAGTGGTGAGGACGCCGTACTCGGACTGGAGGTCCTCGGGGATCTGGAAGTCGACGAACTTCTCGATCAGCCACTTCGGGCTCCAGATCGCGTAGTCGCTGCCGAACACGATCCGGTCCTCGTTCAGCCAGTACAGCAGCTCGCCCATGATCTGGCCGAAGTAGCGGGGGCGGCTGTGCAGGAACGGCATGACCACCGAGAGGCCCGCGTACACGTTGGGTTCCTGGGCGGCGATCCAGCAGAAGTCGTCGAGGCGGGGCAGCCCGGAGTGCTCCACGATGAAGTTGAGCCCGGGGAAGGCGCTGGCCGCGTGGTCGATGTCGGCGACGTCGAAGGCGTCCCGGTTCAACGGCCAGATGGTGGGGCCCTTGTGGACGTGGATGTTGCGGATGCCGAGCTCCTGGCACAGCGCCAGGTAGTCCTGTGCTTCGGGGTCGCTCAGCTTCCAGCCCTTGGAGGAGCCGCGCCATTCGGCGGTGTAGAGCTTGACGCCCCGCAGGTTCCACTCGGCATGCAGCTTTCGCAGCCGCTCCAGGCCGGCCTCGCCCTCCCTCGGGTCGAAAGCGCCGTTGGCGATGAGCCGGTCGGGGTACTTGCGGGCCAACTGACCATTGCGTTCGGTGGTGTTGAAGCCGTTGCGGTAGAACTCGTTGAGGTACGTGGGCTGGAAGATGCCCCAGTCGACGTATCCGGTCTCGAACAGGTCGTGGACGAGATCCTGTTCGCTGTACTTGCGGAACTTCTCCAGCGGCCACACCCACTCCTGGGGGCTGAGGTTGCGCTGGTAGTCGTAGAAGCAGCGGATGAAGCCCTCACCGTACTTGTTGGCGGTGTTCTCCTCGCTGGCGTCCCAGAAGTGGATGTGTCCGTCGACGATGAAGTAGTCGACGCCGTCCTTGCGGTACATGACTGCTCCTCCCGGGCGTCAGTCGACCGGACTGAGGTCGAAGTCGATGTATTCGGCGGCGTCCTCGGGGTTGGCGAAGAGCACCGTGCGGTCGTCGAGGTGGACCATGCGCCCGTAGTGGGTGGACATGATCTCCTCGAAGTCGGACACGTCGAAGTCGAAGCCGAGGGCACCTGAGATCTCGTCGAAGTCGAAGGTGAGTACCCGCTCGCCGTCGACGCGGATCATCGACGGGTAGTCGGTGACACTGACGTTCTCCTTGGCGCGCATCACATCGGCGACGACATGTCCGTTCTGGTTGTTCATCAGCGTGACGCCGCACATGTTCGACAAGGTGCGGTCGGCGCTGAACGGCTGCGGGGCGGTGGTCACTTGGCGGTCCTCTCGCTCGTGCGGTCGGCGGGTGCCTCAAGGCCCAGGTCCTGTATGAGGCGAGCGAAGCGCTCCTTGGCGCGGTCGAGACTGTCCTCGAAACGGACGGGCTTCTCGGCGGGCTGGGACCACAGCGGCTGCAGCCGGCGTGCGGCGTCGAGGCTCACCGGCGCCCAGCGCTCCAGCCACTCCTGGACGACCTGCTTGTTGCCGGCGCCGTGGGTGGCGTCGCCGAGCAGGAGGGTGAACAGGGCCCGGGTGTAGCGCAGGTCGCGGTCGTAGTCGTTCTCGCCGGCGCCCATCACTGTCGGGGTGGTGTAGTCACCGTTGCGGGCGGCGATCTGCAGGACGAGGTGACTGCGGAACAGCTCGCCGACGAGGGGCTCGAAGACGAGGTTCGTGGCGAACAGGGCCTCGGCCCAGTCCTGTACGGCGGTGAGCCGTTCGGTGTTCTCCCGCACGCCCTGCCAGGCGGGGTCCGTCTGCCACACGTCCCGGTGGGCGGAGCCGTCGAAGCCGTCGAGCTGCTCCTCGATGTCGAGGTTGTACAGCGCGAGGTCCTGGGCGAAGCGGAGTTTGTGGACGCTGTTCACCGCGAGCGCGTTGTTGAGCATGTTGGTGGGCGCGGAGCGCTGGATCGCGACGAACACGTGCATGCCCAGGCCTTGTTCCGCGTGCATCCACGCGCCGACGTGCCGCTCGACGAAGGTACTCCAGGAGCGGCTCCACTGCCCGTAGGCCTCGGCCTTGCGGGCGTTGGCGAGGTTCTGCTGGACCTGCCGCACGACGTTGGCGTTGTTGCGGTAGATCGTCTGCTCCCACTCCTCGTTGGGGTCGAGGAAGCGGTGCCAGTCCGAGGACTTGAGGGCGGTCCAGTCCTGCGGGTAGCCCGAGGAGCCGTCGGCGAAGCCGTAGATCCAGCCCTGCAGCAGGTGGCGCTCCGGGTCGGGCTGGACGTCGAAGGTGACGTCCTCGTACATGCTGGCCCGCATCTTCTGCGGCTTGTAGTAGGAGAAGGTGCGGCTGGTGGAGCTCGGGAAGACGAGGGCTCCCGCCTCGGCGTCGGTGAACTGCGGTTTGGGGAAGCTGCGTTCGGCCTTGGCCGGTTTGTCGGCTTGAGTGGTCATGCGTACGGCTCCTCGCATGGGTCAGGAGGGTCGGGTGTGTGCCCAGGTCGGTGTGTGCACGGATCAGGTGTGTGCGCGTGTCAGGTGTGTGCGCCGGTCAGGTGTGTGCGCCGGTCAGGTGTCGGTGGACGTGGTGAACTTGTCCAGGAAGATCCGCTCCTCGGGCATGCCCTTGGTGGTGAGCAGCTCGAAAGCGGCGTCGCACATGGGTGGTGGGCCGCACAGGTAGGCGTCGGCCTGCGACAGATCGCCCTCGTGCCGGTCGACGACGTCGGTGATCAGCCCCTGCTCGTACGCGCCCGCTCCGTCCTCGGACAGGGCCGGTACGAAGGCGAAGTCGCTGAGGCCGCGACCGAGTTCGGCGATCTCGTCGAGCGCGAACAGGTCCCGCCGGGTGCGCGCCCCGTAGTAGAACCGGGTGCGCCGGGCGCTGCCGGTGGCGGCCAGGCCGCGCAGCTGGGCCAGGATCGGCGCCATGCCGGCGCCGCCCGCGAGCAGGATCAGGTCACGGTCCGGTGCGTCCCGCATCACACAGGTGCCGTAGGGACCCTTGACCGTGAGCGAGTCTCCCGGGTTCAGGGCGCCGCCGAGCAGCCCGGAGAACAGTCCGCCGGGGTAGCGCCTGATGATGAACTCCAGTTCGCCGCCGGGCCCTTCGGCGGGCAGGCCCGCCATGGAGAACGACCGCCACTGGTCGGTGCCGGGCACCTGGATGTCCAGGTACTGCCCGGTGCGGTACGGCAGTTCGTTGGCGGGGTCGATCATCAGGCCGAGCCGGACGATGTCGTGGGTGAGCGGCTCTACCGCGGCGACGGTGGTGCGGGCCTCACGCGGCGGGATGCCGGAGAGGAGCATCTCCTCGTCGTAGTTGATGAGTTCGACGTGGAGGTCGCCGTAGGCGTGCACGCGGCACAGCAGGACGTATCCCTCCTCGCTCTCGTAGTCGGCGAGCGCGAAGCTGGAGTAGCGCTCCATCTGCTGGTCGCCGTCGAGCAGAAAGGACTTGCAGGACGAGCACTGGCCCTCCTTGCAGCCGTGCATGAGGTTGACGCCCTGTCGGAACGCGGCGTCCAGTACGGTCTCGTCCTCGTCGGCCTCGATCTCGATGCCGACCGGTTCGAATCGGATGCGGTGCTTGTCGCCCACAAGGACCAGCCTTCCGGGGCGGCGACCCCGCGACGGGTTCGTCGCCGCCCCTGCCTGTGGTTCGGTCAGGGCCTCGACGGTGTGATGTTGCTGCGGCTGCGGTAGTCCGCGACGTGTGCCTCGCGCTCCTCGTCGGACATCTCGTTGAGCGCCACGTTGGGGCTGATGAGTGTGTTGCCGCGGATGTCGTCGAGCGTCCACAGCTTCTTCGGGTCGTCGAGGTCCAGATGCGGCTGCGGGATCAGCGTCTTGCCGTCGTCGCGGACATAGCCGAGGTCCTTGACGATGTCGGCGAGGTCCTGCCCGTGGTAGCAGCTCTCCCACTCGCGCTTGCCGGTGAGGCGTCCCATCGACGGGGTGGGGCGGCCCTCGTACTCGGGCCGGAACGCGGTGGTGTCGGTCCACGCGCAGGTCTCCGAGCAGTACGTGCGCCACTGACCGTCGACCTTGTCGACCACCATGTCCTGCCGGACCAGGCAGGGCACCATGCAGGACCAGCAGCGGTGCGGGTACTGGTAGCCGACGTCCTCGAAGGTGATCGGCTTGTTGGCGCCGGGATGCCGCATCCGGTTGTACGCCTCCCACCAGGCGCCGTACTCCGCGTACCAGCCCGGGTACTTGGACTCGAACCACTCGAAGTCGTCGTCGGTCATGCCGTCGATGCGCCAGAAGTTCACCGGCCAGCCGGTGGCGAAGAACTGGGCGGTCTTGTGGACGTAGCCCTGGTTCCAGATCCGGTCCCACGCCTTCTCCACAAGGTCGTGCGGGATCTTCAGGCCGTACTTCTCCAGCGGGATCAGGTACGACCGGTAGTAGTCGTCGTAGATCCAGCGGCGCCACATCTCGGCGTAGCTGTCGCGGTCCTTGCGGCGGTCCTTGCTGCCGTACTCGATGAACGTGCCGATGGCGGCGTCCACCACGCAGTGGTTGTTCCACCAGGCGTAGCGCAGGTCGCGCTCCAGGAGCTGCCGGTTGTCCTCGTCGGCCAGCGCCATCAGCAGGATCGAGTAGCCGTTGGAGATGTGCCGGGACTCGTCCGACTGGACCGAGTGGAAGACGGTGGGCAGCAGGTAGTCGCCGTTGGCGGCGGCCTCGGCGGGCATCGCCACGAACAGGGTGTTGGTGAAGGCGGTCTCGGCCACCAGCGTCAGGTAGACGTTGGAGGCGGTGATCGCGTCGCCGGTGATGAACCCCTCGCCGAACTGCCGGCCGATGGTGCCCGCATAGCAGTTCGCGAACGCCTTTTCGGAGATGTCGAACCCGGCGGGGTCGATGTAGTGGTTCATGTAGAGGCGCTTGAGGTTCATCTGGATCGTCGAGTGACGTACCTCGTCGATCATCTGCACCGCGAGTCCGTTGTGCAGCTCCGGGTTGGGCACCGCGCCGATCGCCATCGGCATCGCTCGGGCCGCGCTGATCTCGGGGAAGGGGATGATGGACAGGAACAGCTTCTGCCATTCCATCCAGCGCTCCTGGACCTGGCGGAACATGTTGCCG
Source organism: Streptomyces sp. NPDC050619 (assembly GCF_040654815.1). NCBI lineage: Bacteria > Bacillati > Actinomycetota > Actinomycetes > Kitasatosporales > Streptomycetaceae > Streptomyces > Streptomyces sp. NPDC050619. Next base: position 71,419 of record NZ_JBFAIR010000029.1, read on the forward strand.
CGGATGGCGCCGTCCATCGCGCCGTAGACCCGGTTGTCCTTCTCCTCCTCCATCGGGAAGTAGGAGCGCAGGACCTGCTTGAGCGGGTCCTTCTTGGGGGCCTTGTCGAAACGGTAGTCGGTCGCGAAGCGGTTGGCCGGCGTCGCGAACGTCGGATCCCACGACAACTCGGTGATCTTCTTGTGCGCCTTGCTCAGGCTCTGTCGGCTCACGGGTGATACTCCTCCGGCTGGCTCGGCAGCGATGGGGCTCCCGCCGGCTCCGGCACAGCCGGGACCGGAGGGAAGGGACCTCGGTCGCCCGGCGCTGGTGGCGGCGCACTGCCGTAGGTGACCGGGGCGTCGCCCATCGTGGGGCCGGGTGCGGCAGCCGCGCGTCTCAAGTTGAGACGGGGGTCACATCCCGGGTATGGCCACCACCGCACTACCGGACTTAACGTGCCGGACATACCGGAACCCCGAGAGTCATTGCACGGCAGAAGGCGCAGAGCCGATGGAACCTGTGGAATCCGTGGAACCCCTGGAGACGACGAGGCCGTCGCCCACCGTCTCCGCGCTCGGCCTGGACCGTCGCTTCCCGCACCTCAACCCCGTCCATGAGCGTGCCCGGTTCCTGGAGGGCGGGGACTTCTCGTCCTCCGCGGTGCGCCCGCCCATCCTCGACTCCTGGCAGCGCTCCCGCTTCTTCGGCGTGGACTCCGACCGCATCCAGGCCCCCTACAACGCCGACTTCGACCCGCACTCCCGGCTCGCCACGGCCGCCCGACCGGTCCTCGACCGGCTCTCCGACGCGCTCCAGGGGACCCCGATGTGCCTCATCCTGACGGACTCCAAGGGACGGGTGCGTGAGCGCAGGACCGGCGACCGGGCGCTGCACCGGCATCTCGACGACATCAGCCTCGCGCCCGGCTTCAGCTACGCCGAGGAGTACGTCGGCACGAACGGCATCGGCACCGCGGCCGAGGACGGCCGTACGGCACAGGTCTTCGGCTCGGAGCACTTCTCCGAACGGCTGCAGCGGGTGTCGTGCGCGGCGGCGCCCATCCGCAATCCGGTCAGTGGTCGGGTGCTCGGCCTGATCGATCTGACGTCCTGGCAGCACGCCGCCTCGCCGCTGATGGTGGCGCTGGTCCAGGAGGCCGCCGCCGACATCGAGGAGCGGCTGCTCGACATCGGTTCGGAACGCGAACGGGCGGCGCTGCGCGCCTTCTTGACGTCCCGTCAGAGCTCGCGCAGGGCGCTGGTCACGCTCACCGACGGTTTGCTGCTCGCCGACGCGGCCGCGACGGAGATGCTCGGCCCGGCCGACCACCGGCGGCTGCGGGAACTCGCCGCCGATCCGTCAGGGCTGCGCGAGCAGCGGATGCTCCTCAGCGACGGGCGAACCGTGCAAGTCCGGGGCCGCCGGGTGGAGGATGATGAGCCCGGCGGACACCCGGCCGCCTATCTCATCGAACTGCGGCTGGTCCCGGAGCGCGACGAGTCCGCCCAGCACCCCGTGGTCCGCGTGCCGCGGCTGACCGGCATCAGCGGTTCGAGCCCCGGCTTCCGTGGTGTCGTCAGCCAGTTGATCCGCCACTGCGAGCAGGGACGCTGGACGCTCGTGGAGGGAGAGGCGGGCACCGGCAAACAGGCGCTGGTCCGGGCCGTGCACCGTCATGTGGCGCCCACGGCGTCGATCGGCGTGCACGACGCGGCGGGCGCGAGGGGTGGCGCGGCGCCGTGGCTGCAGGCCGTCTTCCAGGATCTTGCCGAGGACCACGGCACGGTCGTACTGCGGCATCTCGATCTGCTGTCCGTGCACGTGCTCGGACAACTCGACGGATTGCTGCGCATCACGGCCGGGCGCTCCGGCTGGGTGGCCGCGCTGCTCACCCATGGCCGGCCCAGGCTGCCCGGCGCGGGTGCCGAAGCGCTGCCGGACGCCGACGGGGTGGCCGCGTCTCGGCAGGCAGGTCACGCGGCCGCGGTGTGGGCGAGGTTCGGGGCCGAGGTCACCGTCCCGCCGCTGCGACACCGTACGGCCGACATCCCCGCGCTCGTGACCTGCCTGCTGGCCCGCCATGGTGGCGACAGCGGAGGCGTCCGGTGCACGGACGACGCGGTGCGAGCCCTCTCCCGGGCGCCTTGGCCAGGAAACGTCCGTCAACTCGATGGCTCACTCCGATACGCGCAGGCGCACCGTTCGGGCCCTCTGATCGAGGAGTCCGACCTCCCGCCGTCCCTGCTCTCCCAGGCTCAACACTCCCTGTCCGCCTGGGAATCCACGGAACGCGACCTGATCGTCCAGTCCCTCCTCGACCACGGCGGAGACAAGGCGAAGGCGGCAAAGGCGCTGGGCATCTCCCGGGCGACGATCTACCGCAAGATCACGGCGTACGGGATCCGGCTGGGGCCGGAGAAGGGGTGACGCCGGGAGGTGACGTGGCACCGACAGCGTCCGGTTCGGCGGGTGACGTAGTCAGCGTCGTGTGCCCTTCCTCGCTCTTCCGGTCCGGGCGTTCCACAGCCATAGGCCGCACGCCTCCCAGCAGCCTAGTACGGCACCCGTGAGGGCGACTCCGGGTCCGGCCGGGACACCCGCCACGGTCGCCACCGCACCGCACACCGCCAGCAGGACCCCGAACCCGCCCAGGGCCAGCAGCCGTTCTCGGTGCCCCCACGGCTGTTTCGCCATGTCCGCCCTCCCACTCGTCACGCTCCACCTTGAGGCGTCGTCCTGAGCATGTCGGAGGGCATCGAAGGGGGGAGTCTCACTGTGAGACGCTCCAGCTCGCGGGGACTGCTACCTGCCGTTCGGCGACGGCCATACTGAGATGATCTACGGCGGCCGCTGTTTCATCGCCGGGTACTGCCCGACGGGTCCGGTCCGCTCGCCAGCGGACCGGGTCTCGGTTCCTGCACCGGTCTGTGGTCACCCAGCGCTCCTCAGTCCTGGAGGGCCTCTATGCGGGCAGGCACGTGCTTGTGCCACGGCGTGCCGGCGATCGGGTCGCGCCAGTGCAGGTCGGTGAGGGTGTTCAGGGCGACGCCGGTGCGACAGGTGCCGTGTGCGGACGCAGGCAGTGGACCTGCGCACTCAAGCCGCGCATGTTGGCGGACCGTTCCGGGCGGCCCGACACGCTGCCCGCTCGCCGCCGCTGTCCGGGATCGACCACGGAGACGAGCCGTTCACGAACGGGCACCCGGTGCCCGGGGCGGAGTCAGCCGAGAGAGATGTCCCCGTCCCGCAAGGCGTCCAGAGCGGATGCGTACATACGGGCCTTGATGGTGCCGAGCGTGTCGCCGGCCTTTCCGACCTGAGCCTGGGCGATCTCGATGGCGGTCCGGCTTACGGCATCCTCGTCCACCGCGCGGTCGACGAGGGCTACGGCGAGGGCGTCCTGGCCCCCGTAGCGGCGGGCCGTGGTCATGGCCTCGTGCGCGGTCTGCGGGGTCAGCCGGGACTGGATCAGCGCGGACATCCCCGGGGTGAAGGGGATGTTGATGTCGGCCTCGGGCAGACACCAGTAGCCGCGGTCGGCCCGCATCACACGGAAGTCGTGCGCGAGGGAGAACATCGCGCCTGCCGCGAATGTGTGCCCCTGCAGGGCGGCCACGGTGATCACGGGCAGCGACAGCATCCGCGCGAGGAGTGCGTGGACGCTGGCGACATACTCCTTTTGCTGGTCGGCGTGGGCGAACAGCCAGTCCAGGTCCAGGCCGTTGGAGTAGAACTTCCCCGTGGCGGCGGTCACCAGAGCACGCGGCCCGTCCGCCTTCTCCACCTCGTCCAGCGCGGCATTGACGGCGGCGAGCCAGTCGGGGTGGAAGCGATTCTCGCCGTCCCCGAGGTCGAGGACGAAGACGTTGTCCTGGCGATCGAGCGTGGGCATTGCGGTTCCTTGTGGTGGGAGTGGAATTCGGGTGACAGGTGGTCAAGGTCGTTGTGTTGGGCCGGTGTCGGGAGGGTCGCGCAGGGCGTAGGTCAACAGGTCATGGATCTCCGCGGCGGCCGCCTCCAACGGGGCGGCGCTCTGCTCGGCCCGGCACATGATCACCGCGCCTTCGGCCGCGGCGACGAGGAAGGCGGCCAGCCGCTTGCCCCGCTCCTCGGGCAGTCCGTGCCGGACGAACTTGGCGGCGAGCGCCTCCTGCCATCGCCCGAAGACCGCGGCCGCCAAACGGGCCAGCTGCGGGGCCTCGTCGTTGCTCTCCACTGCTACCGCCACGATCGGGCAGCCGGCCCGGAACTCGCTGTCAACGAGCTGCTCGCGCCACATGGAGAAGAAGGCGTCGATCGCCTCCACCGGGTCGTGGGCCTGCGTCATGTTCTCGATCAGACCGCCGATGAAGTCACCGGCGAACGTCACTGCCTCGTCGATCAACTGCGCCCGCCCGCCGGGAAAGTGGTAGTAGACCGAGCCGCGCGGGGCACCGCTGTGCCCGAGCACGCGGTCGATGCTGGTCGCGCTCGCTCCGTACTCGCGCAGCAGCACCGCGGCACTGACCACCATTCGATCCCGGCTGCCACCCTTGCGCGGGCTCATACGGCCGTTACCCCGACGACTGCGTGTCCGACGAGCCCGCGCTCGGACAGCGGACTATTGACCATGCTGTGCGCCTTCCTTGCATGGGTGAAGACTCTCTCCAGCCGCTCGAAAATGCCCAGGGTGCGGTCGCGCGATGTGACGGTTCCTCGGGACCCGGCGCGCGGTGCTCCTCATTTGCGGTAACCGTCGCTCCAGGCTCGCGCGCGGGGCACCAGTCCTTGCTCAGCACATCAGGCGTGTGACACTGCGACTGGTACAGCGCCTCGACGCTGGCTGCAACGCCGTCGCGGTGAGACAGTTCGGCGGTCGCATCGTGCGGCAGCCACTCGGCGCGTCTTGGTCCGTTCGCTGAGGTGGCGCAGGCCGGCCACGGTGCGGGACAGATGGCCGGTGCGTATCTTCGAGTCGTCCTCGCGGTAGGTCCGGTCCCGGACCTGGTGCAAAAGGTTCGTCGTCGGCTCCGCGCCATACGGGAGCTGCCCATGCGCGCACCCCAGGCCGCCCCTTCACTCAACCGAGGAACGACAGCCCCTACCGCGTCCGCGGATCGTCTAGCCACCTCGAACCACAGCCTCCATCCACCAAGACAGTCCCCACTCACCAAGATCCGGACCAGGAACGGACCAACCCAGCCTCGCCTCCTGTGATTTCACTCATTTTCGCAGGCCAGGAGCGGTCGGGACGGTGTACGACCAGCAGACGAAGAATCTGCCCGCGTACATCCTTCAGAGCCACAGGGCCCAGCAAGCGCTCTCGCGCTGCCTGATAGAAGATGCTCGAAACTGCCATATCTCACAAAGTGTGAGTGTCAAATTTGACACAAACCATCGGCGGAAACGCTCAGCCAGGTCGCCGGCTCAGCGTCCTCCTGATGTCACTCCCTCAGACGAGCACTCGCCCTGAACAGGAACTTTCCCCAGCCCCTTCCGTGAGACGGAAGAGGTATTGCGCCCCCGTGACGCCCTTCCGGACGATGTCCCCAATCACCCAATGACGGGAGCCGCAGCCATGCCGCACACCACCGCCTTCGCCAGGAACCAGTGGTACGTCGCCGCCTACAGCCACGAGGTCGGACGCGAGGAGCTGCTCGGCCGGACGATCCTCGGTGAGCCGCTCGTCTTCTACCGCACCGAGGACGGGGCGCCCGTCGTCCTGCACGACCGCTGTGTGCACCGGCGCTACCCGCTGTCCGAGAGCCGCCTCGACGGCGACCGGATCGTGTGCGGCTATCACGGCTTCACGTACGACACGACCGGCACGTGCGTGTACGTGCCGGGGCAGAAGCGCGTCCCGCGCACCGCCCGCGTCGCCTCGTACCCGGTCGTGGAGCAGGACTCCCTGGTGTGGGTGTGGATCGGCGACCCGGCGCTCGCCGACCCGCAGACGATTCCGCGGGCGCGGCACCTCGACTCCCCCGGCTGGACCACCGTCCGCGGCATGGAGCCGATCGACGCCGACTACGGCCTGCTGGTCGACAATCTTCTCGACCTGTCCCACGAGACGTACCTGCACGGCGGCTACATCGGCACCCCGGAGGTCGCCGAGACCCCGATCACCACCGAGGTCGACGAGGGCGCGGGGATCGTCCGCGTGAGCCGGCACATGGCCGACGCCGCCTGCCCGCCCTTCTACGCCAAGTCCACCGGCATCGAGGGCCGGATCACCCGCTGGCAGGACATCGAGTACCACGCGCCGTGCCTGTATCTGCTGCACAGCCGGATCGCGCCGGTCGGGGTGGTGCCCGAGCCCGACGGCAGCGACCCGGGCGGCTTCCACACCGAGATCACGTACGCCATCACCCCGTCCGCCGACGGCAAGGTGTACGACTTCTGGATGGTCTCGCGCGACTGGGCGACCGAGGACGACGAGGTCACCGAGTTCCTGCGGGGCAACAACCACACCGTCGTCATGCAGGACGTCGACGCGCTCAACCTGCTCCAGGAGACGCTCGGCACCGAGCGCGCCGGTTACCAGGAGCTGAGCATCAACATCGACACCGGCGGTCTGGCGGCCCGCCGTATCCTCGCCCGGCTGGTCGAGGAGGGCGACAAGCCCATGGAGAAGGTCCTGTGACGAGCCCGACCGGAGAGATCTACCGCATCGACTGGCTGCCGGGCACCGACGTGCTGCACGGCACCTGTCACTGCGGCCGCGAGCACACCTCGCAGGACCCCATCGAGATGTGGGAGTGGATGCTCGCCCACCCGCAGGGACACGAGCCGCAAGGACACGAGCCGCAGGGAAACAGCTCATGACCGCCTACGAAGCCGAACTCGTCGTCGACCGCAGGGAGTCGGCCGCCGACGGTGTGCTCGCCCTGACCCTGCGCCATCCGCTGGGCGAGCAGCTCCCGGCCTGGGAGGCGGGTGCCCACATCGACGTCGTCCTCGGCCCGGATCTGGAGAGGCAGTACTCGTTGTGCGGCGACCCGGCCGACCGCACCGCCTGGCGGATCGCCGTGCTGCGCGAGCCCGACGGGCGCGGTGGATCGTCGTACGTGCACGAGCGGTTGGGGCAGGGCGACAAGGTCCGGGTGCGTGGGCCGCGCAATCACTTCGCCCTGCGGCCCGCCCCCCGCTACCGCTTCGTCGCGGGCGGCATCGGCATCACGCCCATCCTGCCGATGCTGGCCGCCGCGGAAGCGGCGGGCGCCGAGTGGTCTCTGCTCTACGGCGGCCGTACGCGGGCGTCCATGGCGTTCGCCGGGGAGTTGAGTGCGTACGGCGACCGGGTCACGATCGCTCCCCAGGACGAGGCCGGACTGCTGGACCTCGCCTCGGTGCTCGACGACCTGCCCGAGGGCACGCTCGTCTACTGCTGCGGTCCCGGGCCGCTGCTCGACGCGGTGGAGGAGCGCTGCCCGGCCGGGGCGCTGCATGTGGAGCGCTTCCAGCCCAAGGCCCAAGAGGCGTCGGGGAACACCGAGTTCGAGGTCGAGCTGGCCCGCAGCGGGCGCACGCTCACCGTCCCCGCGGACGTCTCCGTGCTCGACACCGTGCGCGCCGCCGGCGTCGAGGTGCTCTTCTCCTGCACCGAGGGCACCTGCGGTACGTGTGAGACCGACGTCCTCGAAGGCACCCCGGACCACCGGGACTCGGTGCTCGACGACGAGGAGCGGGCGGCCGGCGAGACGATGCTCATCTGTGTGTCCCGGTGTCTTGGGAAGCGGCTCGTGCTGGACCTGTGATCCGCAGGTCTGCCTCGATCCCGGCCACCGCCGCGAGCAGGTGCGGCAGCAGGTCGCGGCGTACGGAGTCGACGGAGGTGCGGCCGGCGTGCACGGCGATGTTCACGCCGGCCGCCACCGCGCCGTCCCGGTCGCGCACCGGGGCGCCGACCGAGAGGAGCCCCTCCTCCAGCTCCTGATCGACGAGCGCGTATCCCTGACGCCGTATCAGACCGAGTTCGACGCGCAGGGCGTCCGCCGAGACGAGGGTGCGCGCGGTCAGCGGACTCAGGTCCGCGCGGGCGAGCCGGGCGTCGATCTCCGCGTCCGGCAGATGCGCGAGGATCACCCGGCCCACGGAGGTGACGTGGGCCGGGAAGCGGGTGCCCACGGTGATCGTCGCCGACATGATGCGGCGGGTCGGGACCCGCGCCACGTACACCACGTCGTCGCCGTCGAGGACGCACAGCGACGACGACTCCCCCACCTTCGCGACGAGTTGCTCCAGATGCGGTTCGGCGATCTGCGGCAGCGTGAAGCTGGACAGGTAGGAGTAGCCGAGCTCCAGGACACGCGGCGTGAGGCGGAAGTGCCGCCCCTCCAGCTGGACATACCCGAGATCGGCCAGGGTCAGCAGCAGCCGTCGGGCGGCGGCGCGGGTCAGTTCGCAGGCGCGGGCCACCTCGCTGAGCGTGCGCGCCGGATGCTCGGCGTCGAAGCAGCGGATGACGGCGAGTCCGTGCTCGAAGGACCTCACGAAGTGTGGTGCGCGGACTGTCTCGGGCATCGTCGCAGCCTCCTGACTGTCAACCGACCTGCTGGCCATACCAATTGACCGTGACGGATGGCCGCCTCTACGTTCCCCTGCACACCAACTGAGCACTACTGTGCGGTGTGCGCACAACCTGTCGGAACCCCGTTGTCTGCACAGGAGGAGCCATGCGTCGTCTGCTCGCCGGTCTCACGGCCGGCACCTTCCTTCTCGCCACGGCGGCCTGCGGCTCGTCCGACGGCTCCGGTACGTCGGGCAAGGCCGTCTCGTCCGGCGGCATCACCACGGTCAAACTGGGGCTCATCCCGATCGTGGACGTGGCGCCCGTCTACCTCGGCCAGAAGAAGGGCATCTACGAGAAACACGGCTTGAAGCTGGCCATCTCCACCGCGCAGGGCGGCGCGGCGATCGTGCCGGGTGTCGTGAGCGGTCAATTCCAGTTCGGCTTCAGCAATGTGACGTCCTTGATGATCGCCCAGTCCAACAACGTGCCCGTCCAGGCCGTCGCCAACGGCATCGCATCGACCGGCGTGCGGGGCAAGGACTTCAACGGCCTCATGGTGAAGAAGGGCAGCGCCATCAAGTCGCCGAAGGACCTCGAGGGCAAGAAGGTCGCCATCAACACCCTCAAGAACATCAATGAGTCCGCGGTGCGCGAGTCGGTGCGCAAGGCGGGCGGCGACCCCGACAAGGTGAAGCTCGTCGAGCTCGCCTTCGACCAGATGCCCGCTGCCCTCGACAAGGGGCAGATCGACGCCGCGTGTGTGGTCGAGCCGGTGACCGCCACGATCAGGAGCCAGGGCGGTGTGGAGATCGCCTCGCCCCTGGTCGACGTCGGCCCGGACGTCACCGTCGGAATGTACTTCGCCTCGCAGCAGTACACGCAGCAGAACCCGGAGGTGGTGAAGAAGTTCCAGGAGGCCACCGCCGAGTCCCTCGCGTACGCCGACGCCCACCCGGACGAGGCCCGCGCGATCGTCACCACGTACACGAAGATCCCGGCCGCGGTGCTGGAGCAGGTGACGCTGCCGAAGTGGCCGGCCGAGGCGAACCGCGCCTCCATCGAGGCGCTGTCGAAGCTCGGCGAGGAGGACGGCTTCTTCAAGACGAAGCCGGACCTGGACAAGCTGCTGCCGTGAAGGGCCTCAACCTCGCACTCGGTGCGGCCGGGCTCGCGGCCTTCCTCGCCCTGGGCGAGGCGGTGCCGCGGCTCGGCCTGGTCAAGGAGGCGTACTTCCCGCCGACCAGCCGTATCGCGGACGCCCTCGGCGGTGAACTCGCCGACGGCGCCTTCTGGACGGCCCTCGGCGACACGCTCACCGGCTGGGCGGTGGGCCTGGCGGTCGCGGCCTGCGCGGGGATCGTCGTGGGGATCGTCATCTCGGTCGTGCCCTACCTGCGGGACGCGACCGCCTCCACGATCGAGTTCCTGCGCCCGATCCCGTCGGTCGCGCTGATTCCGCTGGCGGTGCTGCTGTACGGCAACGAACTGCGCTCGGTCCTCCTGCTGGTCGTGTACGCCTCCTTCTGGCAGGTGCTGATCCAGACCCTGTACGGCGTCCAGGACGTCGACCCCGTCGCCGACGAGACGGCACAGTCGTACGGCCTGGGCACCTGGGCGCGCGTCCGGCACGTGCTGTGGCCGACGGCGCTCCCGTATGTCATGACGGGCGTCAGGCTGGCGGCAGCCGTCGCCCTGATCCTCACCATCACCGCCGAACTCGTCATCGGCGCACCGGGCTTGGGCGCGCGGATCGCGGTCGCCCAGACCTCGCAGGCCGTGCCCGACATGTACGCGTTGATCGTGGTGACCGGACTGCTGGGTCTGTTGATCAATGTGGGCGCGCGGTCGGTGGAGCGACGGGCGCTGGCCTGGCACCAGTCGGTGCGCGGGGAGGTGACGGTGTGAAGCACGCGCTGCTCCGGCTGGTCTTCGTGGTCGCCCTGCCCGCGATCCTGCTCACCCTGTGGTGGCTGGCGTCCGACGGCAGCACCAACGTGTACTGGCCGCCGCTGCGGACGATCCTGAAGACCTTCCCGGACGTCTGGACGGCCGAGCGGCTGCGCACGGACGCGCTGCCCAGCGTGCTCCGGCTGGCGGCGGGCTACGCGACGGCGGCCGTGGTGGGCATCGCGCTGGGCACGGTCATCGGCTCCTACCGGCGGGTGCGGGCGGTGTGCGAGCCGGTCATGGAGTTCCTGCGGGCGGTGCCGCCGCCCGTGCTGATCCCGGTCATCATGCTGTTCGCGGGCATCGGCCACACGATGAAGATCGTCGTGATCGCGATCGGCTGTGTGTGGCCGATCCTGCTCAACACCGTCGAGGGCGTGCGGGCGGTGGACTCCGTGATGGCGGAGACGGCCCGTTCGTACGGCATCACGGGCATCGCGCGACTGCGGCACGTGGTGCTGCGCTCAGCGAGCCCGCAGATCTTCGCGGGGCTGCGCCAGGCGTTGTCCGTCGGCATCATCCTCATGGTCATCAGCGAGATGTTCGCCGCCAGCAACGGACTCGGCTACACCGTCGTGCAGTTCCAGCGCGGCTTCGCGATCCCCGACATGTGGACCGGAATCCTGGTGCTGGGTCTGCTGGGCTTCCTCCTGTCGGTGCTGTTCCAGCTGGTCGAGCGGCGGGCGCTCGGCTGGTACCACGGTCTGCGCGCATCCACCCGGCGGTCCCGGTGACCTTCGCGAAAGGGCAGAGCATGCACGCGTTTCTTGACGTATCTGGCCTCAAGAAGGTCTACGAGGGATCGGGGCGACGGGTGGAGGCGGTACGCGACCTCACCTTCACCGTCGACGCGGGCGAACTGGTCTGTCTGGTCGGCCCGTCGGGCTGCGGCAAGACGACGCTGCTGAAGTGCATGGGCGGACTGCTGGACGCGACGGCGGGCGAAGTGCTGCTGGAGGGGCGGAAGGTGACCGGCCCCCCGCCCGGGATGGCCTTCGTCTTCCAGGAGTACGGCCGCAGCCTGTTCCCGTGGATGCGGGTTCGCGAGAACGTCGAACTCCCGTTGAAGCAGAAGGACTTCAGCAAGGCCCGGCGCCGGGAGCTGGTGGCGGACGCGCTGCACTCGGTCGGGCTCGCGGACGCCGCGGACGCTTATCCCTGGCAGCTCTCGGGAGGCATGCAGCAACGGGTCGCCATCGCCCGGGCGTTGGCGTACGAGCCCCAAGTGCTGCTGATGGACGAGCCGTTCGCGGCGGTGGACGCCCAGACCCGCGCCGATCTGGAGGACCTGGTGCGGGGACTGTGGCGGGAGCGCGGCATCACCGTCCTGTTCGTCACCCACGACATCGACGAGGCCGTCTACCTCGGTGAGCGGGTGATCGTGCTGTCCGCCTCCCCCACCGTCGTCCAGGAACAGCTCAAGGTCGATCTGCCGGACGACCGCGACCAGTTGCACACCAGAGTGGCGCCGCGCTTCATCGAACTGCGGACCCATGTGTACGAGCAGATCCAGGCGGCGAAGCGCGGGGCGGCCGACAAACGCGGTCAGTGAGCGGCCCACAGTCCCCGGACGTGCCCGAGATGCCGCGTCATCACCGCCCGTACGGCCTCCTCGTCCCGGGCGAGCAGTGCGTCGAGGAGTTCCAGGTGCTCCTCCGCGGAGGCCTCCAGCCGCCCCGCCTCGGCCAGCGCCGTCAGGCCGTACAGCCGCGAACGCCGCCGCAGATCCCGTACGACCTCGACGAGATGGCTGTTGCCCGCGAGGGCGAGCAGGCCCAGGTGGAAGCGCAGGTCCGCCTCGACGTAGGCGATCAGGTCGCCGGCCGCCGCGGAGGTGACGATCTCCAGGGCGACCGGGCGCAGTGCCTCCAGGGCGACCGGGTCCGCACCGGACGCGAGTGCGACCGTCGTCGGGATCTCGATCAGGGACCGGATGTGGGTGTACTCGTCGAGCTGCCGTTCGGAGACGGCGGTGACCCGGAAGCCCTTGTTGGGGACGGTGTCGACCAGCCCCTCCTTCACGAGATCGAGCATCGCCTCGCGCACCGGTGTCGCGGAGACGCCGAAGCGCGCGGCCAGTCCGGGCGCCGAGTACACCTGTCCGGGGAGCAGTTCACCGGCGATCAGTGCGGCCCGCAGGGCGTCCGCGACGCGCTCCCGGTAGCTGGGCTGCCTGCCGCCGAGCGCGGGCAGGGCGGGACTGTGCTGCGGGGCCATGACGGTTCGTTCTCCTCGGTGGTCGGCGGACATGATGGGTGCCTTCCAGGCCGACACGGCCTACAGCACGAACCCCTCCGGGAAGGGGTCTTCCGGATCCAGCAGGTACTGGGCGGTGCCGGTGATCCAGGCCCGGCCGGTGAAGCTGGGCAGTACCGCGGGGCGGCCCGCGACCTCGGTCTCGCCGAGCAGGCGGCCGGTGAAGCGGGTCCCGATGAAGGACTCGTTGACGAACTCGGTGTGCAAGGGGAGTTCGCCCCGCGCATGCAGTTGGGCCATGCGCGCGCTCGTGCCGGTGCCGCAGGGCGAGCGGTCGAACCAGCCGGGGTGGATCGCCATGGCGTGCCGCGAGTGGCGGGCGGTGGCGCCGGGCGCGTACAGGTGGACGTGGTGGCAGCCGCGGATCGACCGGTCCTCGGGATGGACCGGCTCCTCCTCGGCGTTGATGGCGTCCATCAGGGCCAGCCCCGCGGCGAGGATGTCGTCCTTGCGGGAGCGGTCGAAGGGCAGGCCGAACTCCTCCAGCGGCAGGATGGCGTAGAAGTTCCCACCGTAGGCGAGGTCGTACGTCACCGTCCGCCCGTCGGCCAGCGTGGCCTTGCGGTCGAGTCCGGCCGAGAAGGAGGGCACGTTCTGGAGTGTCACGGCCTTCGCCGCGCCGTCCTCGACGGCGACCTCGGCGACGACGAGTCCCGCCGGGGTGTCGAGGCGGATGGTGGTGACCGGTTCGACTACCTCGACCATGCCGGTCTCCACGAGCACGGTCGCGACGCCGATCGTGCCGTGTCCGCACATGGGCAGATAGCCGGAGACCTCGATGTAGACGACGCCCCAGTCGCAGTCGGGGCGGGTCGGCGGCTGGAGGATCGCGCCGCTCATGGCGGAGTGTCCGCGCGGTTCGTTCATCAGCAACTGCTTGATGTGGTCGCGGTGTTCACGGAAGTAAAGCCGCCGGTCGTTCATCGTCGCGCCGGGGATGGTGCCGATGCCGCCGGTGATCACGCGGGTGGGCATGCCCTCGGTGTGCGAGTCGACGGCGTGCAGGACGAGCTTGCTGCGCATGATCGCTTCCTCTGTTACGCGAGTCCGGCGGCGACGGCCTTCTCGGTGGCGGCGCGGACGGCGGCCTCCTGGTCCGGCGGCAGTGGCACCCGGGGCGGGCGGACCGGGCCGCCGTACCGTCCGACGATGTCCATGGACAGCTTGATCGCCTGTACGAACTCGACCCGGGAGTCCCAGCGCAGCAGCGGGTGCAGCTGCTCGTACAGCTTCCTGGCCGTGCCCAGGTCGCCGTCGACGGCCGCCCGGTACAGCTCGACGCTCGCGGCGGGCAGCGCGTTCGGGTAGCCGGCCACCCAGCCCTTGGCGCCCGCGATGGCGAGTTCCAGCAGGACGTCGTCGGCGCCGATCAACAGGTCGAGTTCCGGGGCGAGTTCGGCGATCCGGTAGGCGCGGCGGACGTCCCCGGAGAACTCCTTCACGGCGTGGATGTACCCCTCGCCGTGCAGCTTGGCGAGCAGTTCCGGCACGAGGTCGACCTTGGTGTCGATCGGGTTGTTGTACGCCACGATCGGCACCCCCGCCTTCGCGACCTCGGCGTAGTGCGCCAGCACCGAACGCTCGTCGGCGCGGTAGGAGTTGGGCGGCAGCAGCATCACCGCGTGGCAGCCGGCGTCGCGCGCCTGCTCGGCCCACCGGCGGGCCTCCGCGGACCCGTAGGCGGCGACGCCGGGCATGACGCGCGGCCCGCCGATCGCGGCGACGGCCGTCTCGACGACCTTGGCGCGCTCCTCGGGGGTGAGCACCTGGTACTCGCCGAGGGAGCCGTTGGGGACGACACCGTCGCAGCCGTTGTCGACGAGCCAGGCGCAGTGTTCGGCGTACTTGTCGTAGTCGACGCAGAGGTCGTCGCGCAGCGGGAGCGCGGTGGCGACGAGCACGCCGCGCCAGGGGCGGTGGTGGTCGGTCATGAGAGTCCTTCCTCGGTGGAGTCCGTGAAGTTCGTGGCGTCCGTGGGGTCTTTCGTGGCGTCCGTGGGGTCTGCGGAGTTCTGTGCGAGGACGCCGAGCGGCACGGGCCGCGCGAACGGCCGTCGCGAGGGGGTGGGTTCGCATCCGGCGAGTCCGGCGACCGCGATCCCGCACATCCGGCCCTGGCACCAGCCCATGCCGGCCCGGGTCAGCAGCTTCACGGTGCGTACGTCGCCCGCGCCGAGTTCCTCGACGGCCTCGCGGACGGCACCCGCGGTGACCTCCTCGCAGCGGCAGACGACGGTGTCGTCCGTGACCTGGTCGGTCCAGTGCGCGGGCGGGGCGTACGCGGCCTCGACTGCGGTCGCGAACTCCCGTTGCCTCCTGCGGGACTTGGCGGCCGGCGCCCACTGCTCCGGGTCGGGTTCCGTGCCGCCGAGGCGGGCTGCGATCGAGCGTCCGGCGATGTGCCCCTCGGCGAGCGAGAGGGCCGCGCCGCCGATGCCGGTGGCCTCCCCCGCCGCCCACACACCCGGCACGGTGGTGCGCTGTTCGTCGTCGACCTGTACGGCCGCTCCGGCCAGGCGGCAGCCGAGACTCTCGGCGAGGTCGGTGTGCGGAAGCATGCCGTGTCCGACCGCGAGGGTGTCGCAGGGCAGGTGCCGTTCGGTGCCGGGGCGGACGCGGCCGTCCGGGCCGAGGGCGGCGACGGTGACCCCGGTCAGCGTGTCCTCGCCGTGCGCGCGGACGACTGTGTGCCGGGCGAGGAAGCGGACGCGGTGGCGCAGCAGCCGGGCCGCGTACCCGGCGCCCTCCGGGAGCTTGGCGGCCAGGGCCCGGCCATGGCGTACGAAGGCCTTCGGGTCGGCCGATTCGACGAGTGCGGCGACCTCCACGCCCGCCGCCGCGAGCCCGGTCGCCACGGGCAGCAGCAAGGGCCCGGTCCCGGCCACGACCGCCCTGCGGCCCGGTGTCACGAGGCCGCTCTTGAGCATGGCCTGGGCGCCCCCGGCGGTGACGACTCCGGGGAGGGTCCAGCCGGGGAAGGGCAGCACCGTCTCGTGTCCGCCCGTGGCGAGGAGCACGGCGTCGGCCCGTACGGTGACCGGCTCCTCCTGGTCGGGGCCGAGGAGCGCGTGCACGGTGAAGTGGTCCGACTCCCGCTCTACGAACCAGACGTGATGGTCCGTCAAGAAGCGCACCGTGCTCGCCGCGAGCCCGTCGCGCAGCCGCTCCCAGGTCCGCCACTGGTGGTGCAGTGCCTCGGGGCGGCGGGCGCGGAGCTCGGCGGCGGGTTGCCGGTAGAACTGTCCGCCCGCCTCCCGCGCCGCGTCGACGAGCGTGACGCGCACCCCGCGCCGGGCCGCGGCCAGCGCGGCGGCGAGGCCGGCCGGTCCGGCGCCGATCACCGCGAGGTCAGTCCGCATGGCCCGTCCCGTCATGAACCGTCCCCGTCCCGTCATAACCCGTCCCCGTGCCGTCATGACCCGTCCCCTCATGGCCCGTCCCGTCCTGGGTGCTGATCACGTCGCCGGGGCGCAGGGGTACGAGACAGGCCCGCCGGTTGGGCCGGCCGTTGACGGTGATCAGGCAGTCGTAGCAGATCCCGATCCCGCAGAAGATCCCGCGCGGCCGGCCCGCGCCGCGCGTGGTGCGCCAGGAGGTGATACCGGCGGCCCACAGCGCCGCGGCGACCGTCTGGCCGGGCAGCGCCTGGATCTCCCGGCCGTCGAACGTGGCCGTGAAGGCGGGGCCGGGCCGCGCTCCGGCCAGCTCCAGGGGATTCACTCGGCCTCCTGGGGAAAGTGCGGGAAACGGTCGGGGCGAAACGGTCCCAGGTCCACGTCGGGTCTCTTGCCGGCGAGGATCTGCGCGATCAGGTGGCCGGTGCCGGTGGACAATCCGATGCCCGCGCCCTCGTGCCCGCAGGCGTGGAGCAGGCCGGGCGCGCGGGGGTCCGGGCCGATGGCGGGCAGATGGTCGGGGAGATACGGCCGGAAGCCGACGTACGTGCGCAGGGCGCGGACCCGCTCCAGGAACGGGAACAGCCCGGTCGCCCCCGTCGCGAGCGCGCGGAGCGCCGGCAGGGAGAACGACCGGTCGAAGCCGACGCGTTCGCGGCTCGCGCCGATCAGGATGGGCCCGGCGGCTGTGCCCTCGACCACCGGCGAGGTCTGGAGGGCCGCGGAGTCGCTGGCCACGTCGGCGACGTAGTCCGCGGCGTACACCTTGTGCCGGACCCTGGGTGGCAGCGGCTCGGTGACCAGGACGTAGCCGCGCCGGGGCCGGACCGGCAGGTGGACTCCGGCGCGGTCGGCCAGTTCGCCGCCCCAGGTCCCGGCCGCGTTGACGACCGCCGGTGCGTGGATCTCGCCCGCGTCCGTACGCACTCCCCGCACGGCTCCGTCCGGCCCGCGCGGCACCTCCAGCACCGTCCGCCCGGTGAGCAGCCGGGCTCCGGAGGCCCGTAGGAGATGGGCGGCGGCGAGGGCCGGCATCACCTGGGCGTCCTGCGGGTAGTGCACCGCGCCCGCGAGGCCGGGGGCCAGGTGTGGTTCGAGGTCGTGGAGCCGGTCCGCCGTGACGCTCACCGTCTCGACTCCGGCGGCCCGCTGCCTGGCCGCGAGGGTCTCGAGGGCGCTCAGCGACTCGGGCGCGGAGGCGACGACGACACCGCCCTTCGCGTCGTACTCGACTCCGTCGCCGAACTCCTCGGCGAGGTCGCGCCACAGGCGGAGGGAGAGCAGCGCGAGGTCGAGTTCGGGGCCGGGCTCCTTGTCGGAGACGAGGAGGTTGCCCTCGCCCGCGCCGGTGCTGCCGCCGGCCACCGGTCCGCGGTCCACGAGGACGACGTCCAGCCCCGCACGGGCCGCGTACAGGGCACAGGCGGCGCCCACCATTCCGGCGCCGACGACCACGACATCGCAGGTCAGTGACTGACTCACGTCAGTACTATGTCACATACCGCTGTACCTGAACATGGGGCATGAGCAGCGGAGACGGACGCGAGGAGAAGCGAGAAGGGGGAGGGCGGGCCGTACTGACGGGGCGCCGTCGGCGACCTGAACGCCGACGGTGCCCGGTCAGGCCTCGGGGGCCGGCACCACGCTGAGATGGTTCGCCGTACGGCGGGCGCGCACCGTCCGGCGCGCCGCGAGGGCCGGCCGGCGGGCGGGGCGGAGCACCAGGGTCAGCCGCCGGTAGCCCATGTCCAGCAGGGTCCTGGGGGTCTCGTCGACCACGCGGCAGTCGGTGGCGCCCCAGCGCGGGTCGGGATGCAGCAGCGGGCGGACCGCGCCGTCGTGCTCGACGGCCTGTTCGCCGACGACGCGGATCCAGTGCGGCAGGCCGTGCCGGTAGGCGGCCTCCATGATCGGGTCCTGGGAGATGTCGCGGCGGATCTCCTGCAGTCCGTGATCGTGGGCGTGCCGTTCCAGCGCGGCGGCGAAGTGGGCCAGCATCGGCAGGCACCAGCGTGACTCGTGCTCCCCGAGGACCGTGCTCGCGTCGGGGTGGAAGAGGACGAATCTGAGGAAGTTGTCGCCCGGCATGGCCGTCGGATGCGGGCCCACGTCCCGGAAAAGTGTCTCGAAAGCGGTGTTGGCCAGCACGACGTCCCAGCGGTGGTCGAGGACGACGGACGGGAAGGCGACGGACTCCAGGAGCGTGTCGTAGTCCTGGAGATACGCCCGGGCCTCAAGACTCTTGGGGACGGGCCGCGGCGCGGACCGCTGCCCACCTGCCTGATATGCCATCGGGAGGTCACCCCTCTTGCCTATGCGGCCTTCACGCGGCGTTGTTGATCCTGCTGCCCCGACGCGAGTCGTGTCAACTATCGTGGCATTTCATGCTCGTTGACGGCTGAAATTGGCCACAGTTGTGGCGAGACCTGGATGTGAGTTCGAAGTACCCGATACTCTCCGGGAAGTTCAAGCAACCGCTTGTGAGAAGCCAGTGAGAAACGTAGGAGATCTGTCGGTGTCGTCGGTGGCAGTCGGCTTCGAGGATCCCGGCGACGCGGCGTCGGCGGTGCTGTCGGCTGTCGTCGTCCGGGTCACCGCACTCGCCGACCGGCTCGGTGTAGCGCACGCGGAGGTCTTCGACACCGGTGGCCTGTCCGTCGCCTGCGGTGTCCCGGAGCCCGTGGTCAAGGCCCTGCTGAGCGGTCGGCCGGCCGGTGAGCCCGATGTGCAGGCGCGCTTCCTGCAACGCCTCGACCTGCTGCGCCGTACCCGGCTCAAGCCCAACGGGCGCAAGTACACCCAGCAGGAGATCGCCGACGGCGCGGGCATGTCGCGGCAGCAGGCCGGGGCGCTCATCAACGGCGACCGGCGCCCCACCATGGAGCACTGCGACGCCATCCAGCGCTTCTTCCGGGTGCACGCCGGATTCCTCACGGCCGAGGACCCCGAGGCGCTCGCGGGCGCCCTCCAGCGCACCGAGCAGGAGCTGCTGCAACAGCTCGCCGGCCGGGAGCGGGAGGCGGCCGCGGTGGCCGACGACCCGTTGGAGCGGCTGTTGCAGGACCACGGCGTGCGCGGGATCGCCTGGCGGGCGGCGCAGCTGCCCACCGACCAGCACCGCGACAAGGTCGCGGAGTGGCTGGACATGCTCCTGGAGAGCGTCAAGCGGCCCGAGTCCTGATCCGGGGGAGAACTGTGGGCATCGACAAGGAAATGCGCCGCCTGTGCGGCGAGTTGGTCGCGGAGCTGGACCTCCCCGCACCGGCACGGCCCACGGACCTGTACGGCGCCCTGTGCGACGCGATGAGCAGACGCCGCGGCCGCCCCGTCACCTTCCGTACGGCCGCCTTTCCGCCCGGAACCGCCAGCGGGCTGTGGCTCGACATGGCCGACCGGGACCTCGTCGTCATCGAGGAACGCACCGCGCCCGACCACCAGTTGGTGATCCTGGGCCACGAGCTGTGGCACATGAAGGCCGGGCACTGCGGCCATCATGTCGAGGGTGTGAAGGTCGCCACCCGGCTGCTGAGCGATCACACCGACGGTGCGGAGGGCACAGACGGCACCGACGAGACCGGCCTCAGGGCGACGGTGCTGAACCTCGCCGCGCGCAGCCGCTTCGACCTCGCCGACGAGCGGGAGGCGGAGAGCTTCGGACTGCTGCTGGCCAGCAAGTGCCGTACGTGGCTCGCCGGTTCGTCGCTGCGGGGGCCGGTGCAGCGCGATCACCTGGCGGGGCGGATCGAGGCGTCGCTCGGTTATCTGGGGCCACAGGGCTGAGCGCCGGGTGACGGCCGCTCGACGCGGTGGCCTCACGTCGCGCTGCGTTCGCTCGCCTCGCGCAGATCGCGCTCCATGGCCCGGCTGCGGGCGGTGTCGGGCCGGCCCTCGCGCAGGAGGTCGCGCCAGTGCTCGCGGCTCCAGTCGGCCGGTGTCGTGCCCGCGGTGAACTCCTCGACCAGGGCGACGAAGCGGGCCGGGTCGCTGTGGAACGGGAAGTGGCCCGCGCCCTCGAAGATCTCCAGCCGGCTGCCCGGCATCGCCTCGTGCGCCCCGTACGCGTGCCGCACGGGCACCACGCTGTCCCGGTCGCCCCACAGCAGCATGGTCGGCATGCCCTCGGTCAGATAGCAGCGGTCGAGCATGGTCACGACCTGGCCGCGCCAGTCGACGACCGCGCGCAGGGTGCGGATGAAGGCGTTGCGCGAGGTCTCGTCGGGCAGCGCGTCCACGAGGGTGAACAGCTCGGGGGCGTCCTGGCCGAGATCGGTGTCCAGGAGCTTCATCAGCTGTGCCGCGAGGCCCACTTGCAGCCGCATCCCGGGCAGCCGCAGCGTGGAGAGCATCAGATGGGCGCCGGGGAGCGAGACCAGCCGCAGCACGGGGTTGACCTCGCGGCCCACCCCGCCCGCGCTGACCAGGATGAGCCGCTCGGTGCGCTCGGGGAACTGGTAGGCGAACTGCATCGCCACGCCCCCGCCCAGCGAGTGCCCGACCAGGGTCGCCGACTCGATGCCCAGCGTCGTGAGCAGGTCGCGCAGGCCGTTGGCGTAGGCGGCCACCGACGGCGCGCGGCTTGTCGGAGGCGCCGTGGCCGAGGAGGTCGGGGGCGATCACGGTGTGGGTGCGGGCCAGGTCGGGGATCAGTTCGGCCCAGGTCGTGGAGGAGTCCCCGATGCCGTGGATGAGCACCAGCGCCGGGCCCTCGCCGGCCATCCGGAAGGCGCGGCGGTAACCATGCACGACGCGGTACTGCAACTGGAGTTCCGCATCGCCCACCGACCGCAGCCGTACCGTGCGCGCGGCGCGTCGTCGCGGGGCGTCGACCACGTGCTCGCCTCCCGTTCCCGTGGGCCGCGGCTGTGCGGCCGAAAGCCCTTCACTCCAGCCTAGGGCCGCATTCCTCTCGGTGATTTCGGTGAGGTTTCGCCTCCGCTAAGCGGGCGAACCGACGTGGACCGGGACCGGATTGTCAGTGGCGGACGGCAAGCTGGAAGTGCGCCGCTGTTTGAGGCGCCCGCGCCACAGGGGCGCGTGACCGACGACGCCGACCCGGGGAGAGCCGACCGATGCCCACCGCCGTACTGACCGACCGCGAGCGCACCGCCGTCCAGGCCTATCTGCGGCTGATGCACACCGTGCGGGCCGCGTTCGACGTCGCGCCCGGCCCGCCGCGGGCCGGCCGACCACCCGTCGTCCCGCCCGCCGCGCTCGCCGAGGCGGAACAGGCACTGGCGGACGCGGGACTCGCGGGCAACGAGGAGGCGTTCTTCCGGCTGCTGCACGCTTGGTGCCCGCCGGAGCCGTAGGGCCCGCGGAGCGCTGAACCGCCGTGCCGCCGTGCCGTACGCGAGGGGTTCAGTCGTGCGGCACGGTGACGGACGTGACCACCAGGCCGCGCCCGGCGCTCCAGCGGCCCGTGAAGTGGCCGAGCCGACGGCCGCCCACCAGCGGTCCGGGGACGAGGAGTTCGGCCCGCAGAGCGCCGCGCAGCCGCTCGCCGGGGTCGACGCTGATGTCGATGTCGGCCTCGGCGAAGTCCAGCCACTGCCCGGTGAGGGGGAACCACGCCTTGTAGACGGACTCCTTGGCGCTGAACAGAAGCCGGTCCCAGTGGATCCCGGGGTGCTCCCGGCTGAGGCGGAGCAGCCGTTGCCGTTCCGCGGGCAGCGACACCGCGGACAGGACGCCTTCCGGGAGCGGACCGTCGGGTTCGGCGTCGATGCCGAGGGAGGCCAGGTCGGTGGCGCGGACCAGGGCGGCGGCGCAGTATCCGTCGCAGTGGGTCATGCTGCCGGTCAGGCCGGCCGGCCACTGCGGGGCGCCGCGTTCGCCGGGCAGGACGGGCTGGGGCGGTACGCCGAGCTTCTCCATGGCCCGGCGGGCGCAGGAGCGCACCACGGTGAACTCCCGGCGCCGCTTCGCGACCGACTTCGCCACGAGCGCCTCTTCCTCGGGGTACAGCGGCGCGCCCTCCGGCTCGCCGTTGCCGTACACCTCCACGGCGACGACCGTGTCCGGCAGCAGTTCCTCGATCACCGCGCCCCGACCTCCCTGGGCACGATGCGGCGCAGCCGCCCCGGCGGCTCCGTACGTTTGCGCCATTCGCGGGGGTATCCCACCGACACCTCCTCGAAGCGGACGCCCTCGTGCCAGGTGGTCCGGGGGATGTGGAGATGGCCGTAGACCATGGTCTCGACCCGGAACCTGCGGTGCCAGTCGGCGGTCAGCGAGGTGCCGCACCACATGGCGAACTCGGGGTGCCACAGGACATCCGTCGGGTGCCGGTCCAGCGGGTAGTGGTTGACGAGGACCGTGGGCAGGTGGTCGGGCACCGCGGTGAGCCTGCGTTCGGTCTCGGCGATCCGGGCCCGGCACCATGCCTCGCGGGAGGGGTAGGGGTCGGGGTGCAGCAGGTACTCGTCGGTGCACACGATTCCGGTGCCCTGCGCGTACTCGAGTCCCTGCTCCTTGGTCGCGCAGCCGGCGGGCAGGAAGGAGTAGTCGTACAGCAGGAACAGCGGCGCTACGGCGACCGGGCCGCCGGGGCCGTCCCAGATGGGGTAGGGGTCCTCGGGTGTCGTCACGCCGAGGTCCCGGCACATCTCGACCAGGTATTCGTAGCGGGCGACTCCGCGCAGGGTGACGGCGTCCTGCGGGTGGGTCCACAGTTCGTGGTTGCCGGGGGCCCAGACGACCTTGCGGAAGCGGCCCGCGAGCGTCTTGAGGGCCCAGTGGATGTCTGCCACGGTCTCCGCGACGTCGCCGGCCACCAGCAGCCAGTCGTCGTCCGACTCCGGCCGCATCCGCTCGACCAGCTCGCGATTCTCCTGGTAGCCGATGTGCAGGTCACTGATGGCCAGCAGCTGCCCGGTACCGCCGACCGTCGACGTCACCTCTCGCCCCCTCCGCTCACCCGAATGGCACCACCAGAACACATGCGCGGGCCCGAGGACAAGGGCGGATCAAGTCCCCCGTGATCAAAGTGCCTCGTAATCAAAGGGAGCGTGATCGCAATATCAACGCGGCATGATCGGAGAATCCGTAACACGCACGTTGCACGCGGGACCTCTGCAAAGCCGTATGATCGCCGCAACACCACCGCCATGAACGTCCCTTCGCCGGGGCGGTTTGGTGTACCTCCAATTACCCTGCCCGGGCACGGGCCTGATTTGCCCTGCCCGCGAACCTTGAAAGGCGGCCTGCATGGTCTCTCGCGTACGCGTCTGGCTCAACCGCACGTACGCGGAGAACGTCTTCTTCATGGATCAGCTGAGGCGAAATCCCAGCGACCGGGCCGTCGAGATCCATGCCACGCACGGCGACGCCGACTCCCCCGTACTGGCCGCGGCCGACACCGCCGACCTGGAGCCGGAGGGCCTGTCCCCGGCGGCGTACGTGGAGTACGCGCTCGACCAGTGTGTGCGGCGCGGCATCGACGTGTTCGTGCCCCGGCTGCACCAGTCGGCGATCGTGGCGCATCGCGCCGACTTCGAGGCGGCCGGTACGGCTCTGCTGGCGCCGCCGCCCGAGGCCGTGGCCGTCTTCCACGACAAGGTGATCGCCTACGAGGCCGTCCAGGCGATCGGCGTGCCCGTGCCGCCGTGGTGGCGGGTGCGGTCGGCGGACGAACTCGTCGTGGCCGTGGAGGCGTTGGAGGCCGACGGGCACAAGGCCTGTTTCAAACCGGCGTCCGGCGCGGGCGGGGTGGGCTTCCGCGTCATCACGCGCGCCCCCTTCTCGCTCATGCACCTCAACGGATTCCCGAGCCCGTACGTGCCGCTCGACGTGGTGCTCGAAGCGCTGGGGCAGGCCGACGAGCCGGTGGACTGGCTGGTCATGCCGCGGCTCGAGCAGCCGGAGGTGTCGGTGGACTGCCTCACCGGCCCGGACAACCGGATCCGGCTGGCCGTGGGCCGCACCAAGAACGGCCGTCGGCGCGGCTTCACCCTGCACGAGCAGTGGCTGGAGCCGGCCCGGCGGATCGCCGAGGGCTTCGGACTGCACTACCTGTCCAACATCCAGTTCCGGATGTTCGGCGAGCGGCCCGTCCTCATGGACGTCAACACCCGCCCGGCCGGCGGACTGCACCAGCTGTCCCTGTGTGGCGTCAACGCCCCTTGGGCGGCTGTGCAGTTGGCGCTCGGCGAGGACCCGGGCGAGATGGCTCCGCCGTTCCTGGGCCAGGACTACTCGGTGGTGTCGGGGCCGCGTCCGCTGCGGCCGGTGTCGATCCCGCACCAGCGCGGTACGGAGGAGCCGGAGCCCCTGATGCCGGCCGCCCCCGCGCCGGCGGCGGAACCGGCCGAGTCGGCCGCGCCCGTCTCCTCGAAGGCCGGCACCCCCGCCACCGCACCGGCCTGAGTCACCTCTTCACACCGGTCTCGCTCTCCTCGGCTCCGCGGCCCTCGCCCTGGCGGGGGCCGTCGCCCTGCCCGGTACGGCCCACGCGGCCCATGTCCTGACCAACGCCAGCTTCGAGTCCGGCGGCCTCTCCTCCTGGTCCTGCTCCGGCGACCTCTGCTCGGTCGTCTCCTCCCCCGTGCACGGCGGCTCCAAGGCCCTTGCGGGCGCGGTGAGTTCGAGCGACAACGCCAAGTGCGGCCGCCGGGCACGACCTACACGCTCGAGGGCTGGGTGCGCGGCAGCCGTCTATCTCGGCGTGGGCGGTGGCGCCTCCACCTGGACCTCGTCCCCGTCGGCCTACAGCCGACTGTCCGTCTCCTTCACCACCGGCGCCGCGCGGACCAGCGCCGCCGTGTATGTGCACGGCTGGTACGCGCAGGGCACCTACTACGCCGACGACACGACGACATCAGCCTCGACGGTCCGGGCGGCGGCCGGATGCCCAGGCGCCCAGCGCGCCGGCCGGCCTCCGCTCCACGTCCACCGCAGCGCCGGCCAGGTGCTCAGCGTCTCCGGTACGACCGCCACGGTGAGCGGTCTGTCGCCCAGCACCCCGTACCGGCTGGGGCGATCCCCCGAGCGCGACCTCTCTGATGAGTGCGACCGGCGTCAAGTGATACTTGATGGCGTTCGTCCCCTCCTCCGGCGGCCGCACTCCCGCCTGGGACGGCTCGCGCCCGCTGACCGGCGGCAACGACCAGAGCGTCATCAGCGCCATCCGCTCGGCGGGCGGGGACACCGTCCCGTCGATCGGCGGCTGGAGCGGCAACAAGCTCGGCCCGAACTGCTCGACCGCCCAGGCGCCGGCGGGCGCCTGCCTTGAACGGCCTGTCCGACCAGCAGGAGCTCACCTCGCCGACGACCTGGACCCAGATCCGCGACCGGCCGTGCCCCGGCGGGGGCGTGGTGAGCAACTGCTCCGGCATCGGCCAGAGCGACTGGCAGTTCACCTCGATCACGGCCGGCTTCACCGGCTGAGCGTTCGCCGTCAGCGTGGGGGCGCCTGCACCGGGTACCCCCACGCTTTCGCCAACTCAGCCAGGCGCGGCGGGAGTTCGGCCGTGGGGTCGGCCTGGCGGGCGGGCCGGATGCGGCCCGACTTGATGGTGCTGCTCCAGTCGCCGAGCTGCGGGCGGAAGGCGCCGTGGTCCTTGCTGCCGTAGTCGAGCATGGCGCTCTCCCACGGGACACCGAGGTACTCGCACAGGCCACGGGTCGCCCGCTCCGGCTCGGCGGTGAGCTCTTCGTACGTGACCACATGAGCGTCGAGGCTCTGCCGCGCCTCCTCCAGCTTCTCGCTGTAGTCGAGGACTTCGGCGCGGATGGCCTCGTGGTCGGGATCCGTACGGCGGTCGGTCAGCGACGCGATGACCGCGCCCGGGTGGCGCAGCAGGACGACATAGCGGGCGTCGGGCCAACATCGGCGCAGCCGGGGCCAGATGAGGGTGTTGGCCGGGGTCTTGTCGACGATGACGTCCTTGCCGCTGCGGGTGAGTTCCAGGTGCAGCACCCGGTCCCACAGGACGTGTTCCAGCTCCTCCTTGTTCAGTTCGAGCGCCTTCATGGCCTCCGCGGTGAAGTCGCGGGTCAACTCGACGTGGAGAGTGCGCAGATGCATCTCGTGCGGGGCCCGGATGCGGCTGTGGCTGTTCAGCAGCACCCGCAGCAGGGTCGACCCGGAGCGCACGCAGGACAGCACGAAGACCGGCGCCGCCACCAGGCGCGGGGCGCTCGGGACGGGGTACTGCTCGGAGGCGGGCCGGGGCCGGGGGGCGGGGAGGGCGTCCAGGTTCCGGCGCGGTGGGCTCACCGCCTCCTTCATCAGCCTCCCCCGACGCTTCAGTCCCTTGCCGATCGCGGACATACGCGGGTCTCGCACCGTGACACCTTTCTCTTGCGCCTTACTCCCCGCATCCCAGAGGCGGCAAGCGAACATCAGGTGTCGCGGAGGCGAATCGCCATGGTCACGGAACCTCGAATTCCGCCCGTGACCAGGCGATTTACCGCTTTCTTAATTCTTCATGGGAACACCCTGGAGAGGACGCCTCAGAAGCGGCCCGATCCGCGGTACAGCTCCAACTCCCCTTCCAGTTCCACCGCGAGCACCGTGGCGTGCGGGTCGAGGTCGGCCGCGGCGGGCGGGTCGATCCACAGCACGCCGACGGCCTCGTGCAGTCCGCCGACGACCCGGTGGGCGAGTTCGGTACCGGTGCCGAGGACGCTGACCTTGCGCACCGGCGTGACGAGCCCGCGGACGCCGATCTCGGCGCGGGGGATGTCGAACAGGGTGAGGTAGAGCGTGCGGCGGTCGGCGGAGAGGGTGCTGGGCCCGTAGTGGTGCCCGGCCGGCAGCCCGCGCAGTGTCCCGTAGACGGCGTCGGAGTGCCGGGCGATCCAGTCCCCGAGGCCTTCGAGGCGCTCGACCTGCGGCTCGGGGATGGTGCCGTCCTCCATCGGGCCGACGTCGAGGAGCAGGTTGCCGCCCCCGCCGATGGTCTCGGTGAAGTAGCGGACGAGCTGGGTGAGCGACTTGTGGTTGTGGTCGTGGTGCTGGTAGCCCCACGAGTCGTTGATGGTCAGGCACAACTCCCAGGGACCGTCGGGCGGTTCGATGGGGGCGCCCTGTTCGGGGGTGGCGTAGTCGCCCTCGCTGAGCATGCGCGCGTTGAAGATGACGTCGGGCGAGTACGAGCGGATGAGCGCGGCCAGTTCCGGGATGCGCCACTGCTCCTCGCTGCGGTCCCACTCGCCGTCGAACCACATCACGTCGGGCCGGTAGCGGGAGGCCAGTTCGCGGATCTGGCCGTCGCGGTAGGCGATGAACCGCTCCCAGGCGTCGAGGTCCTCGAACTCGGCCGCGACCTCGGAGTAGCGGTTGTCCTCCTGCTCCGGCGGGCGGCCCGGCTTGCGCGTGGAGGCGTAGTCGGGGTGGTTCCAGTCGGAGTGGGAGTAGTACAGGCCGACCTTGAGGCCCTCCTCGCGCAGGGCCTCGGCGTAGCCGGAGAGGTAGTCGCGGCCCAGGTTGAGGTCACCGTAGGCGGTGTCCCACAGGGCGACGCCGTCGTGGTGGCGGCTGGTCAGGACGGCGTACTTGGCGCCGGCGCGGGCGAAGAGCTTCGCCCACGCCTGCGGGTCGTACTTGGCGCCGGTGAAGCGCTCCAGCTGGGACATGTACTGGTCGTGCGGCACGATGTCGTCGTAGAACGACCAGGATTCCTGGACGCCGTCGACGGCGTAGATCCCCCAGTGGACGAAGATCCCCAACTTGGCGTCGGTGAACCAGGGTTGCATGGGCATGGGTCAGCTCACCTCGGCGCGTCGCAGACGCAGTGTCAGGACCTGGAAGGGGCGCAGGGAGAGAGCGACAGCGCCGTCGGCGTCGACGGCCGCGTCCGTGCCCGCGTCCGCCAGGGGCCGCTCCAGCAGGTCGGTGACCTGAGCGCCGGCGAGCGGGAATCCGGTGCGCAGCACGCCCTGCGCGCGACCGCCGCGGGACTCGTACAACCGCACGACCACATCGCCCGACTCGTCGTCGGCGAGCTTGACCGCCTCGACGGTGACGCCGTCGCCGTCCACGGAGACCACCGGTTCGGGGGCGCCGGCCGCGTCCGTGACGCGCAGCGGGAGGTTGAGCGCGTAGCCCTCGGCGACGGCGTCCTCGATGCTCGCGCCGGGCAGCAGCGCGTAGGTGAAGCGGTGCTTGCCCTGGTCGGCCTCGGGGTCCGGGATGCGCGGGGCGCGCACCAGGCTGAGGGCGACCGTGGTGGTCGTACCGCCGTCCTCGCGGACCGTGCGGGTGACATCGTGGCCGTACGTCGAGTCGTTGAGGACCGCGACGCCGTAGCCGGGCTCGGCGATGTGCACCCAGCGGTGGCCGGAGACCTCGAAGCGGGCCGCTTCCCAGGTGGTGTTGGTGTGGGTGGGGCGCTGGACGTGGCCGAACTGGATCTCCGCGGAGGAGTGCGCGGCCCGGACGTCCACCGGGAAGCCGGCCTTGAGGATCTTCTCGGCCTCGTGCCAGTCGATGTCGGTCTCGAAGTCGACGCGGGGACTGCCCGCGCGGAGGGTGATGGTCTGCGTGATCGTCGAACCCTTGCCGAAGGAGCGCGTGACGCGGATCGCGCCGAGCAGCGGGTCCTGCGAGACGACCTCGACGGAGTCGGGGGCCAGGAGGTCCGTGTAGCGGTTCTTGTAGTGCTTGTCGATGTCCCAGGCGTCCCAGTAGTTCGGGAGGTCGGTGTGCAGACGCAGCAGGTTGCCCTTGTCCGCGAGGACTTCGCGGTTCGCCCGTAGATCGAATACGGACGACAGTGTGCCGTCGTCCGCCACCTCCACCCGGACCAGCCCGTTGTCGAGGATCCGTCCCTCGGCCCGCACCGGCTGCGGGGGCTGGGCGTCGGTGAGGGGCGCGCTGCCGCTCGCGGGCACCTCCACGTACGCGGGTGCGCCGTCGGCCGTACGGATCACCTCGGCGCGGTCGCGGGGGCTGGTGTTGAACACCCGGGTTCCGCCGGCGCCCAGCGCGGCGACCGCCTCGGAGGTCAGCGTCTCCAGCTCCTGGGCGACGCGGGCGTATTCGGCCTCGGCCTCGCGGTGCACCCAGGCGATCGAGGAGCCCGGCAGGATGTCGTGGAACTGGTGCAGCAGGACCGTCTTCCAGAGGCGGTCGAGCTTCTCGTACGGGTACGCGTAGGCCGGCGCGTGCAGCGCGGCCGTCGTCGCCCACAGCTCGGCTTCGCGCAGCAGGTGTTCGCTGCGCCGGTTGCCCTGCTTGGTGCGGGCCTGGGAGGTGTAGGTGGCGCGGTGCAGCTCCAGGTAGAGCTCGCCGTTCCAGACGGGCGCGTCCGGGTACTCCGCGCGGGCCTGGGCGAAGAAGGTGTCGGGGTGCTCGACGACGACCTTGGGCGAGCCCTCCAGGTCGGCGAGCCGGCGCGCCCGTTCCATGATCTCGCGGGTGGGGCCGCCGCCGCCGTCGCCCCAGCCGAAGGGGGCGAGGGACCGCGTGCCGCCGCCCTTCTCGCGGTAGTTGCGTACGGCGCGGTCCATCTCCTCGCCGCTGAAGCGGGCGTTGTAGGTGTCGACCGGCGGGAAGTGGGTGAAGATGCGGGTGCCGTCGATGCCCTCCCACCAGAAGGTGTGGTGGGGGAACTTGTTCGTCTGGTTCCAGGAGATCTTCTGGGTGAGGAACCATTCGTTGCCGGCGAGCTTGGCGAGCTGCGGGTAGGCGGCGGTGTAGCCGAAGGAGTCCGGCAGCCACACGCCCTTGGTCTCGACGCCGAAGTGCTCGATGAAGAACCGCTTGCCGTGGATGAGCTGGCGGGCCATCGCCTCGCCGCCGGGCAGGTTGCCGTCGGCCTCGACCCACATGCCGCCGACCGGCGCCCACTGGCCCTTCTTCACCGACTCCTGGATGCGCGCCCAGACCTTCGGGTAGTGGTCGCGCACCCACTCGTACTGCTGGGCCTGCGAGCAGGCGAAGATGAAGTCCTCGTACTCGTCGGCCAGGGACGTGACGTTCGAGAAGGTCCGCGAGGTCTTGCGCTTGGTCTCGCGGATCGGCCACAGCCAGGCGGAGTCGATGTGCGCGTGGCCGACGCCGGAGACGGTGTGGGCGCTGGCATGGGCGGGCCGGGCCAGGACGGGGGCGAGCACCTCGCGGACGGCCGCGGCGCTGCCGGCGACGTCGTCGAGGTCCACGGTGTCCATCGCCCGGTCCAGGGCGTGCATGATCTCGTGGCGGCGCGGGTCGTGCTCGGCGAGGTGGACCATGAGTTCGGTCAGCACCTCCAGGTCCAGGTCGAGGTGCCAGACGTTCTCGTCGAGGACGGCGAGGTCGGCGCGCTGGAAGACGTAGATCGGCTTGTCGCCCGCGGTCAGGATGTCGCCCATGGGGGTCGGGGCCGAGAAGTTGTTGGCCAGGATGTCGGGGTTCGAGGCCGCCTCGACCAGATAGTCGATCTCCTCGCCGCCCGTCGCCGGGTTGGCGATCGGCACGTACTGGTTGAGCGGGTTGACCGCCTTCAGCGGCGTCCCGTCCACGAGGTGGACGAGGGCCTCGGCCTGATTGCCGGGCCAGTCGCCGATGAAGCCGAGGTCGATGACCGCCTCGACGCGCCGGCCCGCCCACTCGGCGGGCACCTGTCCGCGCATGCGGAACCAGGTGGTGCCCCAGGGCGGACCCCACGGGGTGTCCATCGCGAAGGGCTCGTACGGGGCGGCCGCGGCCTCCTCGAAGGGAACCGGCTCCCCCGGCGCCTGCCAGGCCTCGACCTCGAAGGGAACGGTGGCCGCGTAGATGGCGGGCTTGATGCGCTGGGTGTGGACGCGCTGGACGCGCTCCTCGATCCGGCGGCGTTCGTCGTGCATGAGGATCTCCAGAAACCGGGAAGCCAGGGGGAAAGCGCTTACCGACCGCGCTTACTTGAGGTATGTCAGGCCAGGATGGACCGAGGTGTAGCCCTCGACCAGTCTGCGGGCCACGTTCACGGAGTCGACCAGCGGGTGCAGCGCGAAGGCCTTCACGGCCGTCGTACGGGAGCCGGACTCGGCGGCGGCCAGCACCTCGCGCTCGACCGCCTTGACCGCGCAGACCAGTCCGGTGGCGTGGTCGGGCAGGGGCGCCACGGTGACCGGGTGCGCGCCGTGGGCGTCCACGACGCACGGGACCTCGATGACGGCCTCCGTGTCGAGCACCGAGAGGGTGCTCTGGTTGCGGACGTTGAGGATCAGGGTCGTGCGCTCGTCGCGGGCGATGGCCCGCATCAGGGCGAGAGCGACCTTCTCGTAGCCGCCGGACAGGTCGTCGGCGTCGCGTTCGCCGGCGCCCGCCGTCTCCCTGTTCTCGGACATGTAGGTCGCCTCGCGCTCGGCGCGGGTGCGGTCCCAGGCGGTCAGCGCCGAGGCGTCCGGGCGCTTCACCTCCTCGTAGAACCGTGCCTGCTGGTCGTGCAGGAAGGCGCCGCGGGTCTTGTCGGCCTGCTGGTAGGCGCGGACGGTTTCGCGGTTGAAGTAGTAGTAGTGCAGGTATTCGTTCGGGATCGCGCCGAGGGACTGGAGCCAGTCGACGCCGAAGAGCTTACCCTCCTCGAAGGAGCCGAGCAGGTCCGGGTCGGCGAGCAGCCGCGGGAGCTCGTCGCGGCCGGCCACGCGCAGGCCGCGCACCCAGCCGAGGTGGTTGAGGCCGACGTAGTCGATCCAGGCCTCGCGCGGGTTCGCGCCGAGCACGCGGGCGATACGGCGGCCGAGACCGACCGGCGAGTCGCAGATGCCGATGACCCGGTCGCCGAGGTGGCGGGACATGGCCTCGGTGACCAGGCCGGCCGGGTTGGTGAAGTTGATGACCCAGGCGTCGGGAGCCAGGCGGGCCACCCGCTGGGCGATGTCGACGGCGACGGGGACGGTCCGCAGACCGTAGGCGACGCCGCCCGCGCCGACCGTCTCCTGGCCGAGCACCCCCTCCGCGAGCGCCACCCGCTCGTCGTTGGCGCGCCCTTCCAGGCCGCCGACGCGGATCGCGGAGAACACGAAGTCTGCGCCGCGCAGTGCCTCGTCGAGGTCGGTGGTGGCGGTGACCTCGGGCGCGTCGGGCACGCCGGCCGACTGTTCGGCCAGTACCCGGGCGACCGCATACAGCCGACTGTCGTCCAGGTCGTGCAGCACGACCTGGGTGACGCGGCCCTCGGCATGGTCGCCGAGGAGCGCCCCGTACACGAGCGGCACACGGAATCCGCCGCCGCCCAGAATCGTCAGCTTCACGCTGTACCAGCCTCTCCGGTTTCGCCTGCCACGATCACGTCGACGCCCACCTCCTGGAAGGAGGACCGCGTCGCCGCGTTCACCGGCGCGTTCGTCACCACCACGTCCAGGTCCTCGGGACCGCAGACCTGCGCCATTCCCGTACCCGGGAACTTGGCCGAGTCCGCGAGCAGGACGACCTTGTCGCCGGCCTTGATCATGGCCCGCTTGACCGGCACCTCGACGACGGTCGTGTCCATCACCTGCCCGCCCGGGCGCACTCCACTGGTGCCGAGGAAGAGCCAGTCGGCGTGCAGCTGGCGCAGATTGTCCTCGGTGAGGAAGCCGACCAGGGAGCGGTACTCGCGGCGGACCATGCCGCCGAGCAGCACCAGCTCGATGCCCTCGTCGTCGGCCAGTTCCTCGTAGACCACCAGGTTGCTGGTGATCACCGTGAGCCGGCGGCCGTGCAGCTGCCGGGCCAGGCGGTAGGCGGTGGTGCCGATGTCGAGCAGCACCGAATCGCCGTCCTGGACCAGGGCGGCGGCCCGCGCGGCTATCGCGTCCTTCTCGCTCACGCGGACCTCGGCGACCTCGGCGAAGGGCTGGTCGCCCTCCTCCGCGACCGCTCCTCCGTGTACGCGCGTGAGCAGCCCGTCCTCCTCCAGCTTGACGAGGTCACGTCGAACGGTGGCGGGGCTCACACCCAGCTGCTCGGAGAGGTCGGTCACAGCCGCGGGGCCACCCGAGCGCAGGGCCCGCAGGATGAGTTGGTGTCGTCGTTCTGCCAGCACGACGTGAACAGTACTCGTCATTGCCGATCATTTCCATGCTTGCTTCTGCTCAACTCTTGCCAAATCTCCCGGGGCAGCGCACGATTCCGGTCACGGAAATGAAGACTTTTGACGAGAGGACATACACGTGGGCGACGACCGGCCCGACGTGGTGCTGACCGGGCTGCTCTTCTACGACCTCGTCCTCACCGGCCTGGGAAGGCCGCCGACGGCGGGCGAGGAGATCTGGACGGACGGCATGGGCTGCGGTCCGGGCGGCATCGCCAACCTCGCGGTGGCCGCCTCCCGCCTCGGCTTGAAAACATCCCTGGCCACGGTCCTCGGCGACGACTTCTACGGCGCGTACTGCCGTGCCGTCCTCGCCGGCCAGGAGGGCGTCGACCTCTCGCTCTCCCGCACGGCGGACGGCTGGCACACCCCGGTCACCGTCTCGCTCGCGCACGGGCACGACCGCGCCCTCGTCACCCACGGCCAGGAACCGCCGTACTCGCAGGACGCGCTGATGGGCGACCCGCCCGAGGCGCGCACGGCCCTCGTGCACCTCGAGCCCGAACCGCGGGCCTGGCTCGCGAAGGCGGCCGCGAACGGCACGCAGATCTACGCCGACGTCGGCTGGGACCCCACCGAGCGGTGGTCCACGGACCTCCTCGACCAGCTCTCCGTGTGCCACGCCTTCCTCCCGAACGAGACCGAGGCGATGGCCTACACCCGCACGGACAGCGCGGTCGCGGCGCTCGGCACGCTCTCCGAGCTGGTGCCGGTCGCCGTGGTGACGCGCGGCGGCGACGGCGCGGTCGCCGTCGACCAGACCACCGGCGAGTACGCCGACGTACCCGCCCTGGCCGTCGACGTCCTGGACGCGACGGGCGCCGGCGACGTCTTCGGCGCGAGCTTCGTCGCGGCCTCGCTGGGCGGCTGGCCGCTGGCGGAGCGCCTCCGGTTCGCGGTGCTGGCCGCGGGCCTGTCGGTCCGGCACCACAGCGGGGCGCTGGCCGCCCCCGGCTGGTACGGCGTCGACCGGTGGTGGCGCTCGGTCACCGACCCCGACCTGCGGCGGGCCTACGGCTTCCTCGGCGACCGCATTCCGGCGGACCCGGGCCCGCCCGTCCGGTACGCACCCGTCACACCCCCGAACAGCACCCCCCACTGACCCCTCGATCATCCCCCCTCGCACACGCACACATCCGAAAGGCGGTGGGAGCTGTGCGGCTCTCACGAAGAGGCCTGCTGCGCGCCGGCCTGGCCGGTACGGCGGCCACGGCGCTCGGCGGTCTGGCGACCGGCTGCGCCGTTCCGACCGGGTCGACCGGCCGGAACATGGTCCTGTGGTACTGGGACGGCGGCCTCGGCGACACAGTCATCGACAAGGCCAAGGCCCGTTACGACAGCACGGTCGACCTCAAGGCCGTCAAGATCGGCGGCTACTACCGCTCCAAGTTGATCACCACGATGGCCGGAAACGCCCACGTGCCCGACATCGCGGGCCTCAAGGGCGAGGACATGGCGTCCTACCTGCCCAACGCGGACCAGTTCGTGGACCTGCGGACGCTCGGCGCGGACAAGTACAAGAGCCAGTACCTGCCGTGGAAGTGGCAGCAGGGCATCGCCGACGACGGCACGATGATCGGCTTCCCGATCGACTGCGGTCCGGTCGCGCACTTCTACCAGTTCGAGGTCTTCCGCAAGGCGGGGCTGCCGTACGAGCCCGCCGACGTGTCCCGGGAGCTGAACACCTGGGAGAAGTTCTTCGCGGCGGGCGAGCAGCTCAGACAGCGCATTCCGGGAACCTCCCTGCTGACGGACGTCAACAGCGTCTTCGAGAACGTGGTGCAGCAGGGCAGCAAGCGCTACGTCGACAAGGACCGCAACTTCATCGGCGACCAGGAGCACGTGCGGGGCGCCTGGGCGCTGGCCGTGGAGGCCAAGCGGCGCCGGATCGTCTCCAACCTGGTCACCGGCACCCCGGACCAGATCTCGGCGGTCGACTCCGGCAAGCTGCCCAGCCAGCTCGGCGCCTCCTGGGCGACGTACGACATCAAGAACGGCAACCCGAAGACCAAGGGCAAGTGGCGGATCGCCGACATGCCGGTGCGGCCCGCCAACAACGGCGGCTCCTTCCTGTCGATCACCAAGGCGTGCCGGGAGCCCGAGCGGGCCTTCGAGATCATCGCGTGGATGCTCAACGCGGCCAACCAGGCCTCGGGTTATGTCGACGCGGGTCTCTTCCCCTCCACCCCGGCCTCGTACGGCCTGAAGCAACTGCGCGAACCCGACCCGTTCTTCGGCGGCCAGGTGACGACGGACGTCTTCGGGCCCGCCGCGGAGAAGATCGTCGTCTCCTACAACAGCCCGTTCGACGTGGCGCTCGGGCAGCCCATCAAGGACGAGATCAAGAACGTCGGCGTCCTCGGCAAGGACCCGAAGAAGGCCTGGAGTGACGCCATGAGCAAGTGCCGGCGGATCGCGCAGCACCTGGGGGTGAGCTACTGATGGCCACCGTCCCCACCCTGGAGAAGCCCCCCGTGCTCCTGGCGGACCCGCCCGCCGTGCGGCCCAAGAAGGGGTGGCGCAAGTACTGGCACCTGTATGCCGCGATCTCCCCGTTCTATCTGCTGTTCCTCGCCTTCGGGCTGATCCCCGTCGGCTTCTCGCTCTACCTCTCCTTCCACCGCTGGGACGGCCTCGGCTCCATGGAGTGGGCGGGGCTGTCGCAGTACCAGTACCTGGTGAGCGACAGCGACTTCTGGAGCTCGATCGGCAACACGATCATCATCTGGGCGCTGGCCACCTTCCCCATGATCTTCCTGGCGATGGTCACGGCCGTGATGCTCAACGCGGCGGTCCGGTTCAAGAACGTCTACCGCTTCGCCTACTTCCTGCCGAACGTCACCTCGGTGGTGGCGATCGCGATCGTCTTCGGCTCGGTGTTCTCCACCAACTTCGGCCTGGTGAACGCCCTGTTGCGGGCCGTCGGCCTGGACCAGGTGGCCTGGCTGAACACACCGTGGGGCATCAAGGTCGCCATCGCGACGCTGATGACCTGGCAGTGGGTCGGCTACAACGCGATCATCTTCCTCGCGGGACTCCAGACCATCCCGGGCGAGCTGTACGAGGCGGCGCGCATGGACGGCGCCGGGCCCGTGCAGACGTTCTTCCGGATCACCCTGCCGCTGCTGCGGCCGACCCTGCTGTTCGTGCTCGTGGTCTCCACGGTCACCGGCCTGCAAAGTTTCACCGAAGCGCAGGTGCTGCTCCAGAACACCTCGAACGACTCGACGTTCTCCGGCGGTCCGGACCACGCGGGCCGGACGATGGTCCTCTACTTCTTCCAGCAGACCTTCGACAACAACGACTTCGGCTACGGCGCCGCCGTGGCGTGGGGCATCTTCCTCGTCGTCGTCATCTTCTCGATCATCAACTGGCGCCTGGTGCAGCGCCGGGACGAAGACTAGGGAGGCCGGCACACCATGGCATCCGTCCAGGACACCAAAAGCTCCAAGGGCATCCAGGGAGTCCGGCGCCGGGGCATCGCGTTGCACGCGGTCCTCGTCATCGGGCTGCTGCTGTCGGCCTTCCCGTTCTACTGGGCCATCATCATGTCGACGCACACGTCGACCGAGATCTTCTCCTACCCGCCGAAGCTGCTGCCCGGCTCGCACTTCCTGGAGAATGTGCGCAGTCTCTTCGACAACATCGACTTCTTCGGCTCGATGTTCAACTCGCTGCTGGTGGCGTGTGCGGTGACCTTCCTGGTCCTGCTCTTCGACTCGCTGGCCGCGTTCGTCTTCGCCAAGTTCGAGTTCCCGGGCCGCAAGGCGCTGTTCGTCCTGCTGATGGCGATCTTCATGGTGCCGACGCAGATGGCGATCATCCCGCAGTTCGTGATCATGGCGAAGATCGGCTGGATCGGCTCGATGACGGCGCTGATCGTGCCGGCCGCGGCCAACGCGTTCGGCATCTTCTGGATGCGCCAGTACATGCAGAGCGCGATCCACGACGAACTGCTGGACGCCTCGAAGATCGACGGGGCGAACTTCCTGCGCCAGTACTGGCACGTGGCGCTCCCCGTGGTCCGCCCGGGCCTCGCCTTCCTCGGCATCTTCACCTTCATGGCCCAGTGGAACGACTACGCCTGGCCCCTGATCGCCCTGACCAACCCGGACAACGTCACCCTCCAGGTCGCGCTGTCCCAGCTCAACGGCGTCCACGGCACCACCGACTACGGCATGGTGATGACCGGCGCGCTGCTCGCCCTGATCCCGCTGCTGATCGTCTTCGCGATCGGCGCCAAGCAGATCATCGGCGACCTCGGCAAGGGGGCCATCCGCTGATGGACCCCTTGCTGGTACTGCGCCCCTGGGAGACACCGGAGGTGACCTCCTGGGGGCGGCTGCCGATGAACGCGGTCGAC
Source organism: Streptomyces sp. NPDC050619 (assembly GCF_040654815.1). Classification (NCBI taxonomy): domain Bacteria; kingdom Bacillati; phylum Actinomycetota; class Actinomycetes; order Kitasatosporales; family Streptomycetaceae; genus Streptomyces; species Streptomyces sp. NPDC050619. Next base: position 108,834 of record NZ_JBFAIR010000029.1, read on the forward strand.
CGCCGCCTGGGCGCCGTCTCCCTCGACGGCGACTGGCGCTTCCAGCTGCTGTCCGCGCCGGACGCGCCCCGCACGGACCGGTGGTCCTCGTCGTACGTCCCCGGCGTCTGGACGATGCAGGGCACCGACGACCTCCCGCAGTACACGAACGTCCGTATGCCGTATGCGGAATTCCCTCCACAGTCGCCCGCCGCCAACCCGACGGGCGTCTACGAGCGTGCGGTGGACGTGCCCGCCGAGTGGGCCGGGCGCCGGATCGTGCTCCAGGTCGGTGCCGCCGAGAGCGTGCTGCTGGTGCACGTGGACGGGCGGCCCGTCGGCGTCTCCAAGGACTCCCACCTGGCCGCCGAGTTCGACCTGACCGAGCTGGTACGCCCCGGCGAGCGGGCCACCGTACGGCTGACCGTGGTGAAGTGGTCGGACGCCTCGCACATCGAGGACCAGGACCAGTGGTGGCACGGCGGCATCACGCGCTCGGTGCTGCTGTACGCCACGGACCCGCTGCGGCTCGCGGACGTCACCGTGCGGGCCGGGCGGTTCGGGGAGCTGCGGGTCGACTGTCAGGTGCGGGACGCGGGCGGTGCGCTGCCCGAGGGGTGGTACGTCAGCGGCGAGCTGGACGGTCAGCTCCTCACGCAGGACACGGAGTTCGACCGGGCGGGCGCCGAGGACGAGCGCGTCTCCGACTTCCTCGGCGAGGCACGGCTGCGCACCACCGTCCCCGAGGTGCGCACCTGGAACGCCGAGACGCCCGAGCTGTACGGCCTGACCGTCCGGCTGCACCGCGCCGACGGCACCGTCGTCGACACCTCCCGCCACCGCGTCGGCTTCCGCGACGTCGAGATCGTCGGCCGGGACCTGCTGGTCAACGGCGAGCGGGTGTTCATCCGGGGCGTCAACCGGCACGACTTCCATCCGCTGACCGGGCGGACGGTGTCGTACGACGACATGCGCGCGGACCTGGTCCTGCTGAAGCGTTTCGGCTTCAACGCGATCCGCACCGCGCACTATCCGAACGACCCGGCGCTGTACGACCTGGCCGACGAGCTCGGCTTCTACGTCGTCGACGAGGCGGACCTCGAGTCCCACGACCACGCCCACGAGATCGCCGACGACCCGCGCTATCTGAACGCCTTCGTGGACCGGGTCTCACGGATGGTGCTGCGGGACAAGAACCACCCCTCGGTCATCATCTGGTCACTGGGCAACGAGTCCGACTACGGCGCGAACCACGACGCGGCGGCCGGCTGGGTGCGCCGGCACGATCCGACCCGGCCGATCCAGTACGAGGGCGCCGCCAAACTCGACTGGGCGGACCCGCAGCTCGCCTCCGACATCGCCTGCCCCATGTACGCGGCGATCGAGGACTGCGTCGCGCACGCGCTGTCCGGCCGCCAGACCAAGCCGCTCATCCAGTGCGAGTACTCCCACGCGATGGGCAACAGCAACGGCACGCTCGCGGACCACTGGGCGGCCATCGAGTCCACCCCAGGTCTTCAGGGCGGCTTCATCTGGGAGTTCTGGGACCACGGCATCCTTCAGCGTGTGAACGACGGCAGACCAGTCGGGCGAGGGGGCGCCGGACTCTTTGACAACGGTGTCGCCGCGCCCGGCCACCGCTGGGCGTACGGCGGCGACTTCGGCGAGACGATCCACGACGGCGCGTTCATCGCGGACGGCGTGGTGTTTCCCGACCGCACGCCCAAGCCCGCCCTGTACGAGCACCGGGAGATCGCGGCGCCGGTGCGCCTGGAGTGCTTCCGCCACGAGGGCATCGTCATCGGCAACCACCAGCACTTCCGCGGCCTGGACTGGCTGGCCGCCGAGTGGCGGCTGGCCCTGGCCGACGGCGGCACACTGACCGCCCCGGCTCAGCTGCCCGACCTGCGGCCGGGTGAGACGGCGGCGGTGCCGCTGCCCTTCGAGCTGCCCGACGACGGCGGCGAGGCATGGCTGACCCTGCGGGTGACGACAGCCGAGGACGAGCCGTGGGCTCCGCGCGGCACGGTGGTGTGTCTGCCGCAGGTGCGGATGCGGGCGGCGGCGGCCCATCAGGTTCCCGCGCCGGTGAAGAACCGTTCCGTCGAGGTCGAGGTCGACGCCGACGGCCTGCTGGTCCACCCCCTCCTCACGTCCGCCCCCACGCTCTCGCTGTGGCGGGCGCCCACCGACAACGACGAGCTGGGCGGGATGGCGCCGCGCTGGCGGACCTGGGGCCTGGACGCGCTGGTGCGCAAGGTCGTCGACGTACGCCACGCGGACGGCCGCGTGACCGTGGACGCCGAGTACGCGTCGGAGGCGGGCGTCGTCCGCCACACGCAGGTGCTCACCCCGGTCGAGGGCGGCATCCACGTCGAGGAGTCGGCCGAACTGCCGGACACGCTCACCGATGTGGCGCGGGTCGGCTCCGCGTTCGAGACGGTCGCGGGTCTGGACCTGATGGAGTGGTACGGACAGGGCCCCTGGGAGTCGTATCCGGACCGCGGCTTCGGCGCGCCCGTCGGCCATCACTCCGTACCCGTGGACGAGCTGTTCACGCCCTACCTGCGGCCGCAGGAGAGCGGCGGGCGGCACGGCGTACGGCACTTCACGCTGTCGGCACCCGACGCCACCGGGCTGACCGTGGCGCTGGACGAGCCGCGCCAGATCTCCGTGACCCGCTACCGCGCCGGGGACCTGACCGCCGTGACCCACCACGACGAGCTCGTCCCGCGGGCCGGCTGCGTGGTGCACCTGGACGCCGCCCACCGCGGCCTGGGCACCGCCTCGTGCGGACCCGACACCTCACCGTCCTATCTCGTCGCACCGGGCGTCCATCGCTGGAACTGGACCCTGCGCGCCCTCTGATCCACCCCCCACGCCCCTCCTCTGTCACCTCTACGCAGTGTTACGGAGCACACGTGTGCGTTTCGCATGAGCACGATCAGGGCGAGGCCGCGCAGGCCGGTGCCGGAAGACGCGGGTTCCTGCGGGCGACGGCGCTGCTGGGCGCCGCCGCCACCGCCGGTCTCGCGCTGCCGGCCACCGCCGAAGCCGCGGTCTCTTCGGCGAGCTGGCGGCCGGACCCGGACAGCCGTCGCTTCACCCTCGCCGTCATGCCCGACACGCAGTACCTCTTCGACGGGCCCAGCATCAACAAGGCACCGTTCGAGGCGTCCCTTCGCTACCTCCTGGAGCACGGCGAGGACAAGAACATCGTCTTCCTGTCCCACCTCGGCGACCTCACGGAGAACGGCGCCCAGGCCGAAGTCACCGCGATCAGCGAGGCGTTCGGGCTGCTGGACCGGCGCGGCGTCGGCTACAGCGTCCTGGCCGGCAACCACGACGTGAAGTCGTCGACCGACGACCAGCGGGGCCCGACGCCGTACCTGAACGCCTTCGGGCCGCAGCGGTTCCAGGGCAAGCCGACGTTCGGCGGCGCCTCCCCGGACGGCTACAACAGCTTCCACCTCTTCAAGGCGGCCGGCCGGGAGTGGATGGTGCTCGCGCTGGACTGGCGGCTGTCGGCGAAGGGGTACGCCTGGGCCAAGCAGGTCATCGCCCAGCACCCGAAGACTCCGGTGATCCTCACGACGCACGAGCTGGTCGTCGCGGACGACAGCCTCTCGGAGCACGGGCAGGAGCTGTGGGACCAGCTGATCGCGGACCACGACCAGATCTTCCTCACCCTCAACGGGCACGACTGGCCCGCCGGCCGGGCAACGCGCGAGAACGCCGCCGGGAACGACGTCCACCTGCACCTGACGAACTACCAGAACCGCTACTACGGCGGCGCGGCGATGATCCGCCTCTACCACTTCGACCTGGACCGGAACGTCATCGACGTGGAGACGGTCTCCCCGTGGATCCTGGGCCGGGCGGCGAAGGGGCTCAACGAGCTGGAGCGCCAGGAGATCGAACTCAGCGGCGACGCCGACCGGTTCTCCGTCGACATCGACTTCACGGACCGCTTCGCCGGGTTCGCCCCGGTGGCCGCGCGCGCGGCACGCCCCGCGTCGAAGATCCTGCTCCCCGGCACGGTGGCCTACTGGCGCTTCGACGGGCACGACGACGGAGCCGCCGTGACCGGCACGGTCCGTGACCTGTCCGGGCGCGGCAACGACCTCACCCTGGTGACCTTGGGCGGCTCCACCCTGAACTGGTCCTCCGACCATCATCCGGACCAGCCGGGCCACGGCAGCCTGGAGTTCCACGGCTTCAAGTCCCCGCTGAAGGGCGCCTACCTGCGCACGATCGACGGCGCGCCCCTCAACTCGGCTACGTTCAAGGCCGGTTACACCGTCGAGGCCTTCTACCGCCTCCCCGCCGACTGGGACGAATCCCACAACGCGTGGGGCGGACTCGTCAGCCGCACCGGCACGGGCGGCGCCGCGGGCAAGACCGCCGACGACCCGGACGAGCCGCTGGCCACGCTCTCCCTGTCCGGCGGCCCCGGCCCGCAGTGGGCGGTGCGCCCGCTCAACCAGGAGGGCATCGCCACGAACTGGGGCGACGAGACGGCGCGGGAGGTGTGGTGGCACGTCGCCGTCGTCAACGACGGCTCCCACACCACGATGTACGTCCAGGGCTGCCCCGTCGCCCGCAACCCCACCGCGCGCTCCGTGGGACTCACCTCGGTCGGGCTGCCGTGGCTGCTGGGCGGCTACGAGTACGGCGGCAAGATCGACCAGATCATGTACGGCCGGCTCGGCGACGTCCGGATCGTCGAACGGGCGCTGCCCGTCACGTCGTTCATGACCCACTGACCCTCTTTCCGAAGGAGCAACCATGAACGAGCAGCAGCTTCCCGTCTGGGCCGACCCGTCCGTCTCCGCCTCGGATCTCGATCCGCAGGGCGTCTCCAGACGCCAGCTCATGCGCCGCGCGGGCCTGTTCGGCGCCGCCTTCGCGCTCGGTTCGACGGCCGTCCCCGCGGCTGCTTCGGAGCAGCGCTACGGCGGCAACGACCCCCGCCTCGCCTACCTCGTGGGCGACCACCACGTCCACTCCGTCTACAGCCACGACGCGAAGTACACGTTCGACCAGATCGCCCAGGGGGCCGCCAAGTACGGCCTCGACTGGATGGTGTTCAACGAGCACTCCAACTTCGGGCACGCCAAGTACGGCGCACAGATGGAGCACGAGGAGATCCTCAAGGCGCGCGCCCAGAACCCGCGCCAGCTGATCTTCCAGGGCCTGGAGTGGTACATCCCGGGCGCCGAGCACTGCACGATCTTCGCGGCGCCGGGCCGGCACGAGGTCGACCTGCTCACCCAGTTCGAGCTGGCCTACGACGGCAAGCTGCTCGGCTTCACGGCGGGCGGTCCCACCGACCCCGACACGCCCCGCAACGAGGCGCACGCCGTCAAGGCCATCCAGTGGCTCGCCGAACAGCGCCGCACCGGATACGTCGACGACGTGCTGGTCTTCGCCAACCACCCGTCCCGCCTGGGCATCGACTCCCCGCACGAGATGCGGGGCTGGCGGGACGCGGCCCCCGAGATCATGATCGGCATGGAGGGCGCGCCCGGTGCGCAGGGCGGCGGCATCCCGGGCTGGGTCGGCTCGGGCCAGCAGCGCGGCGAGTACACCAACAAGCCGTCCGCGAACTCCTGGCCCGGCTATCCGGAGAACGCGTACGTCCTGTACGGCGGCTTCGACTGGATGACGGCGACGGTCGGCGGCATGTGGGACGCGATGCTCGCCGAGGGCAAGCTCTTCACGATCACCACCAACTCCGATGTGCACCGGGTCGTCTTCGACACCTGGAAGAACGGCGACTGGGCCCCGGGGCAGAACTTCGACAACACCGGGCACATCCCCGACCCGGTGAACACCGACACCGAGCAGCCGGGCGGCGACTTCTGGCCCGGCCAGTTCAGCCGCACCCACGTGGGCGTGACCCGCTACGGCTACCGCGCGGTGATGGCCGGCCTGCGCGCGGGCCGGGTCTGGCTCGACCACGGGCATCTGCTGGACGGTCTCGACGTACGGCTGAAGCGTGAGCGCGACTTCGGCCCGGGCGTCACGCTCGGCAACCGGCTGCGCGTCCGCAAGGGCGACAAGCTCGCCCTTGAGGTCACCGTGACCACCGCCTCGCGACCCAACTCCCAGGGAATCCTCCCCGAGTTGGCGCATGTGGACGTGATCCGGGGCGCGGTGCGCGGCCCGGTGGCCGACCGGGACACCTGGCAGGCGCCCGACACCAAGGTCGTCCGGACGACGGACGTGTCCGGCCGCAAGGGGACGTACACCCTGAGTATCCCGGTGACCGCCGGCGACGAGTCCTTCTACGTCCGCCTGCGCGGCAGCGACGGCAACCGCCTCGGCACGGGCTATCTGGGCGCCTCCATCGACCCGCAAGGACCGATCCCCCACGTGCCCGGCGACGGTGACCCGTGGGCCGATACATGGTTCTATTCCAACCCTATCTTCGTCGACGTGGCAGGAGCCTGAGAGCCTGATGAAGCGCCAACTGCTCACCCTCGCCTGCTTATTAAGTGCCGTCACGCTCGGTGCGGGCACGGCGTCGGCCGCCGGTGCCCCGCACTGGGCGCAGACCGGCACCGCCTACACCGACACCCTCGGCGGCGGCCAGGGCCTCGCCGGCCGCGCGGACGGCTCACTGCTGTACCGCGGGCTGGCCTCCATCCCGCTTGACCTGCGCGTCAAGGGCTGGAACCACATCGGTGACCCGGACATCGCGCGTGGCCACGTCTTCGACGCCTATCAGGGCGCCGACACGGCCACGTCCAAGATGTTCGCGGTCACCACCCCGGCCGGGAAGCGCTACGAGTACGTCCATCAGCTGAGCCCGGGCGAGAAGGTGAACAACTCCTTCGCCACCGTCTCGCCCGACGGGCAGTGGCTGGTGTCAGGGGAGTGGGGAGAGCAGAACAGACTCCAGGTCTTCCCCGCTCCCCTGCTCAACCCGTCCACTCCCCCGACGGGCGGCGACCTGAAGGAGGCCTCGCAGATCACGCTCGACAAGCCGGTGCGCGACATCCAGGGCTGCGACTTCGTCACCGGCACCCGGCTGTTGTGCGTCTCGAACGACGCGACGGGCTCGCTCTTCCCCCAGATCAGGCCGCTGCTCCAGGTCGACCTCCCGCACCGGTTGGACGGGCAGCCGGTCACCGGCAAGGTCACCAGCCTGTTCGCGCTGCCGCAGCGCAGCGTGTGCACGGGCACCTTCGAGGCGGAGGGCGTCGACTACGACACCGGCAGCGGCACCCTGCGCACGCAGATGATCCCGCCGGGGGTGTGCGCGGTGACGACGGCTGTCCACTCGTACCAGCAGGTCACGGACTGACTCACTGATCGGCCGGAGGTACCGTGGGCCGCGTGACCACGGAAGAGTCGCTGCGGCCCCAGTCCCTCATGCTGACGTTCCTGGGCGACCAGGTGCTCGGCCGGGACGTCTGTGTGTACTCGGGCAGTGTCATCGACGTGTTCGCGCGCGCCGGGGTCGGCGAGCAGGCGACGCGTTCGACGCTGACCCGGATGGTGAACCGCGGTCTGCTGCGCCGCCAGCGCGAGGGCCGCCGGATGTACTTCGGGCTGACCGAGCGTTCTCGGGCCGTGCTGCGCGACGGCGAGCGGCGGATCTGGCAGACCGGCGCGGTCAACCGGCACTGGGACGGCACCTGGACCCTGCTCGGTTTCTCACTGCCGGAGTCCTGGCAGCGCCAGCGCCACGACCTGCGCTCCAAGCTCACCTGGAGCGGCTTCGGCCCCCTGTTCAGCGGCCTGTGGATCGCGCCCGGCGAGGTCGACGTGTCGGCGCTGGTGGCCGAGCTGGGCCTGTCCGCCCATGTGAAGGTCTTCCGCGCGCACGCCGACTCCGGCATGGACATCGGCGCGATGATCGAGGAGACCTGGGAACTGGCCGAACTGGCCGCGCGCTACGAGGAGTTCGTACGGCACTGGCAGCCGTGGGAGACCCGGCTGCCGGACGCCGACGACGCGCTCGCGCTGCGGCTGCGGCTGTCCGCCGAGTGGCTGCGGATCATCCGCCGCGACCCACGACTGCCGGTCAGGCACCTGCCGGACGACTGGCCGGCGGACCAGGCCGAGAAAACGTTCCGGACGGTGCAGGAGCGGTTCGCCCCGCTCGCCCAGGATGCCTCGCGGCGCCTTCTCGACCTTGTTCCCGCGCGCGCGGATCAGGCGTAGAAGCGGGACAGGCTCTGCAGCACGGCCGCCGGCTTCGCACCGCCCTCGATCTCGATCGCGCCGTCGACGGTGATCTGCACGCCGCCCTTAACCTCCTCGACCTCGGCCAGCTTGGCAACCAGCCGGATGCGGGAGCCCACCTTCACCGGGGAGGGGAAGCGCACCTTGTTCAGGCCGTAGTTGACCTTCGTCGTGACCCCCTGGACGTCCAGCAGCTCGGTGAACAGCGGGATGAAGAGGGAGAGGGTGAGGTAGCCGTGCGCGATGGGGGCGCCGAAGGGGCCCGCGGCGGCCTTCTCGGGGTCCACGTGGATCCACTGGTGGTCGCCGGTCGCGTCGGCGAAGGTGTCGATGCGCTCCTGCGTGACCTCGATCCACTCACTGGTGCCCAGGTCGCTGCCCGCGAGCTTCTTGAGTTCGTCGAGGCCGTTGACGGTGATGCTCATGTGGCTTTCCTTAGCTGGGAGTCGAAGGTCAGGAGTGGTTGCCGAAGCGCTTGCGCACCCGGGACTTCAGGAGCTTCCCGGAGGCGGTGCGCGGGAGTTCGTCCGCGAGCACCACCGACTTCGGGATCTTGTACTTGGCGAGCCGGCCGGCCAGGGCGGCCAGCACCCCGTCGGGGTCGAGCGAGGCGCCCTCGCGTGGGACGACGACCGCGCGCGGCACCTCGCCCCACTTGTCGTCGGGCACGCCGATGACCGCGCACTCGACGATGTCCGGGTGGGCCAGCAGCAGGTCCTCGATCTCGGCGGGGTAGATGTTCTCGCCGCCCGAGATGATCATGTCCTTGATGCGGTCGACGATGTGGACGTAGCCGTCCTCGTCGATCCGGGCCGCGTCCCCGCTGCGGAACCAGCCGTCGCTGAAGGCGGCGGCCGTCTCCTCGGGCAGCCCCCAGTAGCCGGGCATCACGTGCGGCCCGCGCACCACGACCTCGCCGGTCTCGCCGATGTCGACCGGAGCGAGGTCGGGCCGCACGACCCGTACGTCGCTGAAGAAGTGCGGCACACCGGCCGACCCCGCCTTGCTCACGGCGTGTTCGGCGTCCAGGAACAGCGTCCCGGGGGCCGCCTCCGTCATGCCGTAGCCCTGGAGGAAGGTGAGGCCGCGCTCCTGGTACGTGGCGATCATCGGGGTCGGCACCGGGGAGCCGCCGCAGGTGAGGATCCGCAGGGACGACAGGTCGGCGTCCTTCCAGCGCGGGTGCCGGGCCACCTGGTCGAACATCGTCGGCACGCCGAACATGAAGGTGATCCGGTGCCGTTCGATCAGATCGAAGGTGGCCGCCGGGTCGAAGGCCTCGACCAGGACACACGTACCGCCCTTGAGCAGCACGGGCAGGGTGAGCATGTTCAGCCCGGCGGTGTGGAACAACGGGGCGGAGACCAGGGCGCGTTCGTCGGCGATCAGGTCGTGGTCGATGAGGACGTTGACCGCGTTCCACGTCAGGTTGCCGTGCGTGAGCATCGCGCCCTTGGGGCGGCCCGTCGTGCCCGAGGTGTACATGATGATGCAGGTGTCGTCGGGGGCGACCGGCTCGTCGATCGGCTCCGCGCCGGCCCCGGCGAGCGCCTCCTCGTATTCGGCGCCGACCTCGACGTACGCCCGCACGTCGGTGCTGCCCGGCAGCCCGGCGACCAGGCCCTGGAAGGCGGGGCCGTAGACGAGCGCCTTGGCGCCGGAATCGGCCAGCTGGTAGGCGATCTCCGGGCCGGCGAGGCGGGTGTTGAGGGGGACGAAGACCGCGCCGAGGGTGCCCGCCGCGAACAGCGTCTCCAGGTAGGAGGGGTGGTTGAAGCCGAGGTAGGCGATCCGGTCGCCGCGCCGGATGCCCCGGGCGCGCAGGGCGTGGGCGAGGCGGGTGGTGCGTGTATGCAGTGTGCGGTAGTCCGTGGACACGTCGCCGTGGATCAGGGCGGTGCGGTGCGGGGTCTTGCGGGCCCGGCGTGCGGGCCAAGACCCCAGTCCCTCGTTGCGCATCTTCGCGCCCCTTACGTTGTGGTCACTTAGGTTGTCGTCACTTACGTCTTGGTCAGTCCGAGCAGGCGGGCGGCGTTCTCCTTGAGGATCTTCGGCCGGACCTCGTCCTTGATCGACAGCTTCGCGAAGTCCGCGAGCCAGCGGTCCGGAGTGAGGACGGGATAGTCCGAGCCGAAGAGGACCTTGTCCTTCAGCAGCGTGTTCGCGTACTGCACCAGCTGCGGCGGGAAGTACTTCGGCGACCAGCCGGACAGGTCGATGTGCACGCCCGGCTTGTGCGTGGCGACGGCGAGGGCCTCGTCCTGCCAGGGGAAGGACGGATGCGCCAGGATGATCTTCAGGTGCGGGAAGTCGGCCGCCACGTCGTCGACGTGCAGCGGGTTCGAGTACTTCAGGCGGATCCCGCCGCCACCCGGCACTCCGGCGCCGATGCCGGTCTGGCCCGTGTGGAACAGGGCGATCGTCCCGGTCTCCTCGATCACCTCGTAGAGGTCGTAGGCCACCGAGCGGTCGTTGGGGAAGAAGCCCTGGACGCTGGGGTGGAACTTGAAGCCCCGCACCCCGTACTCCTCGACCAGGCGGCGGGCCTGCTTGACCCCCGCCTTTCCCCGGAAGGGGTCGATGGAGGCGAAGGGGATCAGCACGTCGGCGTTGGCCGCGGCGGCCTCCGCCACCTCCTCGTTCGGGACCGGCTGCGTACCGGTCGCGGACTCGGCGTCCACCGTGAAGATGACGGCGGCCATCTTCCGCTCGCGGTAGTAGGCGGCCGTCTCCTCAAGGGTCGGCTTCCGCTTGCCCTCGACCTTGAAGTAGGCGGAGGAGGCGTCGTGCAGGTCGTCGTCCAGCGAGGAGTGGCCCTTGGAGGACACCTCCGCGTGGGTGTGCACGTCGATCGCGACGAGATCCTCGACGTTGAGGGTCGTCATGCTCAGGCCTCCGGGAACTTGGGAGCCGGGATACCGACCGTCTGGAGTTCCGCGCCGACCGAGGTGGGGAAGGCGGCGGCCAGGGTCTCGGGGGTCCAGCCGCCGTCGGCGTAGGCCGCGCTGATCTCCTGCGGATGCGACCAGAGTGCCACTTTGTCGCCGCCGATGCCGATGGCCTGGCCGGTGATGGAGCGGGCGGCCTCGGAGGCGAGGAAGGGGACGAGCGCGGCGCAGTCCTCGGGAGTGCCGAAGCCCTCGCCCTTGCGCAGGAAGTCCGGCAGCGGCGCGCCGTCCTTCATCGCCTCGATGTACGGGGCGAAGGCGGGGATGGTCTCGGTCATCGCCGTCGCGGCGACCGGCACGATCGCGTTGACGGTGATGCCCGCGCGGCCCAGCTCCATGGACCAGGTGCGGGCCATGGCGGCGATGCCGGCCTTGGCGGCGGCGTAGTTCGTCTGCCCGAAGTTGCCGCGCTGCCCGGCCGGCGAGCCGACCAGGATCAGGCTGCCGCCCTCGCCCTGCTCGCGCATGCGGACCGCGGCGGCCCGGGCGCAGGTGAAGGTGCCCTTGAGGTGGGTGGTGATCACCGCGTCGAAGTCCTCGTCGGTCATCTTCCACAAGACCTTGTCGCGCAGGATGCCCGCATTGGTGACGAGGATGTCCAGCCGGCCGAACTCCTCGACCGCCCGGCCGACCAGCCGGTCCGCCGCCTCGGCCGTACCGACCGCGACGACCTCGGCGACGGCCGTGCCGCCCGCCGCGGTGATGGACTTCACGGCCTGCTCGGCCACGGCCTCGTCGATGTCGTTGATCACCACGGACGCGCCGTGGGCGGCCAGGGCGTGCGCGTAGGCGAGGCCGAGGCCCCGGCCACTGCCGGTGACGACGGCGGCCTTGCCGGTGAGATCGATGCTGGGCACGGGTGGGTCCCTTCATGGAGATGCGGCTACGAGATCGAAGCTAAGAGCAATAATTGTTGACGTCAATAGTTGTCGATGACCTTCGGCTGAGTCATGCTGAAATCTCCTCGAAGGAACACGAAGGAAACCGCCCTTCCTTCAGGCCGAGACCAGGGAGCCCGCCATCACCCGCCAGGACGCCACGAACCCCACCCCCATCGACGCGGACGAGCCGTGGATGCGCGGGCTGCACGCGGACACGGGCTACCTGCTGTACCGCCTGGGGCTGCGCTCCGGACAGTTGTTCAACACGTTCCTTCAGGAGTCGGGCCTGCGGCTGCGCCACTACGCGGTACTGCGCTTCCTCGCCACCTCGGAGGGCGCGCTCCAGCGCGAGCTGAGCGCCCACCTCGGCTACGACCCGAGCGCGATAGTCGGCCTGGTCGACGATCTGGAGAAGCAGGGCTTCGCCGAGCGCCGGCCCTCCCCCGCCGACCGGCGCAGCCGGATCGTCGTCCTGACCGAGGACGGCCGCGCCTTCCTGCGGGACACCGACTCGGCGGGCCGGCGCGTGACCAACGAACTCGTCGGCCCGCTGGCTCCCGCCGAGCGGGAGACTCTGCACACCCTGCTCCTGCGCATCACGGAGTCCGCACCCAGCTGATGTTGTGCAAGTTATTGACGGCTGCATGACTTGTGCCTAACTTCACCGAGGCGCCGGTGAAGTCCCCCACCGGTGGCGCCCCCACGGCATCGGCATCAGGGAGCTCATCGTGCAGCCACCCCATACGTCCGCCCGTCAACCGTCCCCGGACCATCGGCAGTTGCGCCGCGTCGCGCTGTCCGGACTGCTCGGCACGGCAGTGGAGTTCTACGACTTCCTCGTGTACGGCACCCTCGCCGCGCTCGTCTTCGGCGACCTGTTCTTCCCCCGGGCCGACCCCGCGGTCGGCACCATAGCGGCCTTCGGCACCTTCGCCGCGGGCTATGTGGCCCGCCCGCTGGGCGGCATCGTCTTCGGCCACTTCGGCGACCGGATCGGCCGCAAGTCGATGATGCTGGCGACCATGACCCTGATGGGCTGCGGCAGCTTCCTGATCGGCGTGCTGCCGACCTACGACGCGATCGGCGTGTGGGCCCCCGTCCTCCTGGTCGCCCTGCGGGTCGTCCAGGGCCTCGCCATCGGCGGCGAGTGGGGCGGCGCGACCCTGATGATCGTCGAGCACGCCGAACGGACCCAGGGTGACCGGCGCGGACTGTGGTCCAGCTTCACCCAGCTCGGCGCCCCGCTCGGCTCCGTGCTGTCGGCCGGGATGGTCACGCTGGTCTCCGCCCTCCCCGACGACGAATTCCGCTCCTGGGGCTGGCGGGTGCCGTTCCTGCTGAGCATCGTCCTGCTGGCCGTCGGCCTGTTCGTCCGCCTCAAGATCGCGGAGAGCCCGCTGTTCGCCCAGGTGAAGCGGGAGCCGCTCGACAAGCCGCCCGTCTTCGAGGTGCTGCGCCGCCCGAAGCCCGTGCTGCTCGCCGCCTGCGCCGGCATCGGCGCGTTCACCGCGCAGTCGCTGCTGACGGGATTCATGATTTCGTATGCGGTCGACCACGGGTACAGCCGTTCGCAGGTGCTCACCGCCGTGACCGTCGCCTCCTGTGTGGCGCTGGCCGTGCTGCCCGCCGCCTCCGCGCTGTCCGACCGGGTCGGCCGCCGCCCGGTGGTCCTGGCCGGTGCCATCGCCTCGGCCGCGCTCGCCTTCCCGGTACTGGCACTGGTGAACACCGGCTCCCCGGGCCTGCTCATCCTCGCCCTCGTGCTCGGCCACGGCATCGCCCAGTCCACGATGTACGGCCCGCTCGGTGCCCTGATCACCGAGATGTTCGGCACCCGCGTCCGCTACACCGGCGCCTCCCTCGGCTACCAGGCGGCGACCCTGGTCGGCGCCGGGTTCTCCCCGCTGATCGCGAGCAGCCTCCTGGCCTCGAACGGCGGCGGCAGCACCCCCGTCTCCCTGCTGCTGTGCGGCGGCGCGGCGATCACCGCGCTCACCGTGTGGCGGATGCGCGAGACGAACTCCGACCCGCTCGACTCCCCCGCCACCCGCTCCACCACCCCCACACCGGAAGGAACTCCCCGATGAAGGCCCCCACCCGCACCGCCTTACTGGTCCTCGCCCTGTGCGCCACCACCGCGCTGCCGACCCCGGCGCAGGCAGCCACCGACGCCCACCTCGAAGGCCAACTCCCCTCGGGCGCCGCCTACTTAATGGACGTACCCGCCGACTGGAACGGCACCGTCCTCCTCTACAGCCACGGCTACCGCCCCGCCGGCTCGCCCAACCCGGCCCCGAACTCCCCCGACCGGGAGAACGAGAACAAGGCGACGAGCACCAAGCTCCTCGCCGAGGGCTACGCGCTCATCGGATCCTCGTACGCGACGACCGGCTGGGCCGTCACGGAAGCGGTGCCCGACCAGCTCGCCACGCTGGACCTGTTCACCCAGAAGTTCGGGCCGGCCCGGCGGACCCTGGCCTGGGGCACCTCGTACGGCGGCCTGGTGACGACAGCCCTGGCCGAGCGGCACGCCGACCGCTTCGACGGCTCGCTGTCGATGTGCGGGCTGGTGCAGGGCGGCGTCGCCAACTGGAACAGCACGCTGGATCCGGTGTTCGCCCTCAAGACCCTGCTCGCCCCGGACGCGGACATCCCGCTGACCGGGTTCGCCGACCAGGCGGCCGCCGTCGGCGCGGCGAACACGCTCACCACGAAGGTCGCCGCCGCCCAGCAGACCCCCGCCGGCCGCGCCCGCATCGCCCTGGCCGCCGCCCTGCACAACATCCCCGGCTACAACGACCCCACACAGACCGAGCCGGGCCCGACCGACTGGGACGCCCAGCAGGCCAACCAGTACACCGCCGTCACCGGGCTCCTCCAGCGCCCCGCCTTCTCCTGGCGGCAGGAGGCGGAGAGCCGCGCCGGCGGCAACCCGTCCTGGAACACGGGCGTCGACTACACCGCCATGCTCGGCCGCTCCCCGCTGTTCAAGGAGGTGACCGAGCTCTACCAGAAGGCGGGGCTCTCGCTGCGCGGCGACCTCACGGCCCTGAACGGCGCACCCCGTGTCTCAGCGGACCCCGCCGCCGTAAAGTGGATGCGTCAGACGAGCGCCTTCACGGGCCGGCTCACCGATCCCCAGCTGAACATCCACACGACCGGCGACGCGCTGATCCCGGTCCAGGCCGAGAGCGCCTACCGGCGGGCCGCGACCGCCGCCGGAGCGGGCAGGCTGCTCAGCCAGGCCTACGTCGACGGCCCCGGGCACTGCGCCTTCAACCCGGGCGAGATGCTCGGCGCCCTGCACACCCTGGAGCACCGACTGGACACGGGACGCTGGGACACCTCGCCCGCCACCCTCAACTCCCGCGCCCAGCAGGAGGATCCGACGACCGAGGCCCGTTACGTCGCGTACGCACCGGCCTCCTACCCCCGCCCCTACGACCGCGCACACCCGGGAGACGCCCGGCCATGACCGCCCTCCCCCACTCCCGACGCCGCTCGCGAGGGGGCACCCCGACCGCGCCCGACCGGCTGCTGTCCGTCCTCGCCGCGTTCGACCACGAACACCCGGCGCTGAGCCTGACGGACATCAGCCGGCGGGCCGGTCTGACCCTGACCACCACGCACCGCCTCGTGGGCGCCCTCACCGAGTGGGGCGCCCTGGAGCGGGACGAGTCCGGCGTCTACCACGTCGGACTGCGGCTGTGGGAGGTCGCGGCGCTGGCCCCGCGCGGGCTCGGCCTGCGGCAGGCCGCGCTGCCGTACCTGGAGGACCTGTACGAGGCCACGCACGAGAACGTGCAGCTGGCGGTGCGCGACGGCGCGGAGGTCGTCTACATCGAGTGGATCTCGGGCCGCTCGGCGGTCGGCGTGCACATCCGCGTCGGGGCCCGCTGGCCCCTGCACGTCACCGGCGTGGGACTGGTGCTGCTGGCGTACGGCGACCCGGAACTCCAGGAGGAGTACTGCGCGGGCCCCCTCACCTCGCTCACCCCGCACACGATCACCGACCCGGGCCGGCTGCGCCGGGTGCTCGCCGAGGTACGGCGCTCGGGCGTGGCGGTGAGCGACCGCCAGGTCACCGACGACGCCCTGTCGGTGGCCGCCCCGGTCCGCGGACCGGACGGGACGCTGGTCGCGGCCGTGTCGGTCGTGGTGCCCCAGGCCGGCGCTCAGGTACCGGTGCTGATCCCGGCGGTACGGCTCGCGGCACGCGGGATCTCGCGGGCACTGGGCTGGCAGCCGGAGCGGAGCCGGGCCGGGAGTGGCGGGGCGTAGCCGCCTGGGAGCGCGCTTCAGCACATTCTCGCCTTCATCGGGTTAACTCGGCTGAGGCAGAAGGACTTTCACTGTTACACCTCTTGACGACCGGAGTGACCGAGAGCACATTGGGCGCACTCTGAGAGCGCTCTCAGACCGTCGGCACAACGTCGGTACAACGTCGGTACAGCGCTCTCGAAGGCACCCGCGCACTCCATTCCGTACCCGAGAGGCACCCCCCCATGAGTGAAACCTCCGGTATACCCCGCAGACGGCGGCACCCCCTCCGGCGGGCGCTCATCGCCGTCGTCGGCACGCTGGGCCTCGCGGCGGCCGCCGCCACGGTCGCCTCCCCGTCCGCGAACGCCTCGGCGCCCCCGCCCCCGACGGGCTGGTCACAGGTCTTCCTCGACGACTTCACCGGCGCCGCGGGCACCGGCGTCAACACCTCCAACTGGCAGTACTCCACCGGGACTTCGTATCCGGGCGGCCCCGCCAACTGGGGCACCGGCGAGGTCGAGACGATGACGAACAGCACGAACAACGTCTCGCTCGACGGCAACGGCAACCTCCGTATCACCCCGCTGCGCGACGCGGCCGGCAAGTGGACCTCGGGCCGCATCGAGACCAACCGCACCGACTTCCAGCCCCCGTCGGGCGGCAAGTTGCGCGTCGAGGCCCGCATCCAGATGCCGAACGTCACCGGCACGGCCGCCGAGGGCTACTGGCCCGCGTTCTGGATGCTGGGCGCGCCCTACCGCGGCAACTACCAGAACTGGCCGGGCGTCGGCGAGCTGGACATCATGGAGAACGTCCAGGGCCGCAACACCGTGTGGGCGACGATGCACTGCGGCACCAACCCGGGCGGCCCGTGCAACGAGACGACGGGCCTCGGCAACTCCACCACCTGTCCGGGGAGCACCTGCCAGTCCGGCTTCCACACCTACACGATGGAGTGGGACCGCTCGGCGAGCACGGAAGCGATCCGCTTCTTCGTCGACGGCGTCAACTTCCACACGGTCACCGAGAACCAGGTCGACGCGACGACCTGGACCAACGCCACCGACCACGGCTTCTTCATCATCCTGAACGTGGCGATGGGCGGCGCCTTCCCGGACGCGTTCGGCGGCGGCCTGGACGGCGACACACGCTCCGGCGTCCCCATGGTCGTGGACTACGTCCAGGTGCTGTCGGCCGGTGGGAGCGGTACCACACCCCCGCCGTCCGGCACGCGCGACGCCTATGGCACCCTCCAGGCCGAGTCGTACGACAGCCAGTCCGGCGCCGGCACCGAGACGACGTCCGACACGGGCGCCGGCCAGAACATCGGCTCGCTCGCCAACGGCGACTGGGCCCTCTACAAGGGCGTCAACTTCGGCTCCACGGCGGCCACGCAGTTCAACGCCCGGGTGGCGAGCGGCGCGGCGAGCGGCGTCAGCGGCCTGGTCGAGGTCCGCCTGGACAGCCGTACCAGCACACCGATCGGCAGTTTCTCGCTGGCCAACACGGGCGGCTGGCAGTCGTGGCGAACGGTCCCGGCCAACATCAGCTCGGTCACCGGCACCCACGACGTCTACCTCACCTTCACGAGCGGCCAGCCGGCGGACTTCGTGAACGTGAACTGGTTCAGCTTCGGACGCTGACCAGGCAGCGGGGCCGGCGGACAGGGCGTCCCGCCGGCCCCGTTCGCACCGGGCGGGTGGCGATGGCGTCCTAGACCGCGGTGAAGCCGCCGTCCGCGGCGACCAGGGCTCCTGTGACGAAGCTGGAGCGTGGTGACGCGAGGAAGCACAGGACCTCGGCGATCTCTTGCGGCTGCGCCACCCGGCCCAGGGGTTGGGCGTCGGCGAAGGACGCCAGGTACGCACGGCTGTCGGAGCGGAACGTGTCGAGAAAGTCGGTCTCGATGACGCCCGCGGCAACGATGTTGGCGCGGATGCCCAGTGGCCCGCCCTCGACGGCGAGCACCTTGGTCAGCTGCGCCAGAGCGCCCTTCGACGCGCTGTAGGCGACGCCTTCGGGCAGGGCGACGGTGCAGGTGTAGGAACCGGTGCTGACAATGGCTCCGCCGCCACGGGCCTTCATGGCCCGGAAGGCTTCGCGGGCGAAGAAGAAGGAGCCGCGGGCGTTGACCGCCATCACGGCGTCCCAGTCCTCGGCGGTGGTTTCGGTGACGGGCTTGTTCAGGGTGCGTCCGGCGTTGTTCACCAGGATGTCCAGTCCGCCGAAGGTGTCGACGGCCGACCGCACCGCTCGGGCGGCGGTCTCTTCCCGCGTGACGTCGCCGGTCATCGCCAGGACGCCGGGAAACTCGTCCGGCAGGGACCGGACGTCGGGGCGCAGGTCGACGGCGAGGACGCGGGCGCCGCGGGCATGGAGGAGCGCCACGGTCTCCTTGCCCACGCCCCGCGCGGCCCCGGTGACGAGGGCGACCTTTCCGGTGAACTCGGCGGGTTCGGCGGGTTCGGCGGGTTCGGCGGATGGTGTCGCTGGTGCCATGGTGCGTTCCTTCAAAGCGGGCGATCAGGCGCCACACAGGGCACCTGAATTGCTGTGCGGTCGAGTGTCGAGTGAGGGTCGGGCAGAGCCACGCCCACGTCGGACAGGTCGATGGCGTCCATGAAGCGGGCGGCGCACAGCACCAGCAGTGCCAGGGCACCCGGTGCGGTCGGCGAACGCCTGTCCGCCGTCAGCGACTTCGGCGATGCGCCGGCGGCGGAGGAGTCATGCGTCGGGTCCTGCATCTGGTCCTGCGCCGGAGCGGATCCACTGGTTCGCCGCCTCAAGACGGCTTCTCCTCCCGGTACAGCACGAGGTGCTCGTGGTAGAGCACTCCGTCGCGGATGTCGCCCGTCGCGGTGAACCCGGTGTCGTCGACGTAGTCCAAGTGACTGCCGTTCACCGTGTAGCGGCCTGTGTACGCGCTGCGCCGCTCGCCGCGGGCTTCGTCGTAGCGGCCGTCCGGCAGCAACTCCTGCCGGATGTGACCGTCCCCGGTCACCCACATCCCGACCACGTCGACGTGGTCGCCCTCAGCGGTCCTGGCCATGGCGGACTCCTCTGCTCGGTTGGTGCGGTCGGGTCCTGCTCCACCGAGTCTGGGCAGGTCAACGGCGGTCAACCAGGGCGTGTTCTGCCTGGGTGCGGCACACCCAGGCAGCACGCCGGGCCACGGCCTAGCCTGAACACATGGACGACAACCACCTGGGAGACTTCCTGCGCGCCCGCCGCGCCGGCCTGCGGCCGGAGGACGTCGGCATGGTGAGTTATGGCGCCCGCCGGGTCGCCGGACTGCGCCGCGAGGAGGTCGCCGTCCTGACCGGGGTGAACGGCGACTACTACACCCGCCTGGAACAGGGCCGCGAGCGCAACCCCTCCCCCGAGGTACTCGACGCGCTCGGCCGCGCGCTGCGTCTGGACGCGGATGCCCACGCGCACCTGTTCCGGCTGGCCGGAACCGCACCGAGCGACCGGCCGTCCGTCCACGCCGCCGAGCGGGTCAGTCCGGCGCTGCGCCAGTTGATGGACGGCTACCCGAACACTCCGGCGTTCGTCATGAGCCGGATCCTTGACGTCCTCGCCGTCAACGCCTTGGCCGATGCCCTCTACGCCCCGTTCGAACCGGCGGACAACCTGGCCCGCATGGCCTTCCTCGACCCAGCGGGCCGGCACTTCTACACGGACTGGGACCGGGCGGCACAGGCCACCGTGGCCAACCTGCGGCAGGCAGCCGGCTTCGACCCGGACAGCCCACGGCTGCGCGAACTCGTCGGCACCCTCACGGAGCACAGCGCGGACTTCACCCGCCTCTGGAACGCCCACACCGTGCGCGGCAAGACGCAGGACGCCAAACACTTCCTCCACCCGGACGTCGGCCCGCTCACGCTCACCTACCAGTCTTTCGACGTACGCGACGCCCCCGCCCAGCAACTCGTCATCTACCAGGCCGAACCGGGCAGCCCCAGCGCCGAGGCCCTCAACCTCCTCGGCACCCTCTACGCCACCCGGCGCCAGACCGAGTCCCGTCCCCACGGCTAAGAGACCGCGCGGACACCCGGCCGCCGCACGGCACTAGCGCAGCTCCGCCCGGAACCCCGCCGGTGTCAGGTCCGTGTGCTGATGGAAGAACTTCGAGAAGTTCGCCGCGTCCGGGAAGCCGACCGCCGCGCCGATCCGGCCGATCGGCATGTCCGTGTGGGCCAGCAGCCGTTTCGCCTCCAGGACGACGCGTTTGTCGATGAAGCCCTTGGGGGTCTGGCCGGTGGCGGCCCGGACCGCGCGGACGAGGGTGCGGCGGGAGTAGCCGAGGGCGTCGGCGTAGGCGCTGACGCTGTGGTTGGTGGCGAAGCCCTTCTCGACCGCGTCCCGGAAGAGGGTGAAGGTCGTGTCGTCCTGTTGCCGGGCCGCCTCCGCCGAGCTCGCCGCCAGATGGGCCAGGCGCACCAGGAACGCCGTGAGCGAGTGGCGCAGCACCGAGGTGTGCAGGCTCAGCGGGAGGGTCGTCGTGTCCTCGTACTCGCGCTGGAGCTGGACGAGGGCCGGGCGCAGACCGGCGAGCTGGGGTGCGGACGGGTGCAGCAGGGGCGGCAGGTCGTAGCGGTACAGGCCGGTGGCCTCGACCGTGGCGCGGGGCAGGAAGCCGGGCTGCATGGTCAGGACGGTTCCGTGGTACCCGCTCGTGCGCGAGAAGCGGTGGACCTGCCCGGGGCGGATCCACAACAGGTCGCCGGCCGTCGCCTCGTACTCGGCGAAGTCGATCATGTGGCGTACGGGGCCGTCGTCGAAGAGCATCACGACGTGGAAGTCGATGCGGTGCACGCGCTCCAGCGGGGTGTCCCCGTCACAGGTGCGGCGGTCGCTCATCGGGCCGACCTGCATACCGACTCCACGCACGCTCTGCTCGACCGGGAAGGGGAACGTTCTGATCACGTCCACCCCGCCGTCATCGTCTCCGCCTTGAATGGTTCTGTCTGCCATGTCCTTCTCGCGCCGCCTCGGTCAAGCAGTCCGTGTCCCACTTTCACCACAGGCTGACACACAGCCACCTTCCCTCGTAAAAGTCAGACTTTTAAGTTTGGACACGTCAGACCAGCTACTTCGCTCCGATCGAGGACTTCTTGAAGATGAGCACGCAGACACCGGACAGCTTCGAATGGACCGAACTCGACCGGCGTGCCGTCGATACGGCCCGCGTGCTGGCCGCCGATGCCGTACAGCGGGTCGGTAACGGCCACCCGGGCACCGCGATGAGCCTGGCCCCGGCGGCGTACACGATCTTTCAGAAAGTGATGCGTCACGATCCGGCCGACCCCGAGTGGACGGGCCGGGACCGCTTCGTCCTGTCCCCCGGGCACACCTCGCTCACCCTCTACACCCAGCTCTTCCTCTCCGGGTACGAGCTGGAGCTGGACGACCTGAAGGGCTTCAGGACCCACGGTTCGAAGACGCCCGGTCATCCCGAGTACGGCCACACGGCGGGAGTGGAGACGACCACCGGGCCGCTCGGCCAGGGTGTCGCCAACGCCGTCGGCATGGCGATGGCCGCCCGCTACGAGCGCGGTCTGTTCGACCCGGAGGCTCCCGAGGGCGCCTCCCCCTTCGACCACACCATCTGGGGCATCGTCTCGGACGGCGACCTGGAGGAGGGCATCTCCGCCGAGGCCTCCTCGCTGGCCGGCCACCAGAAGCTCGGCAACCTCGTCTTCGTCTACGACGACAACCACATCTCCATCGAGGGCGACACCGCGACCGCCTTCTCCGAGGACGTGCTGAAACGGTACGAGGCGTACGGCTGGCACACCCAGCGGATCGCGCCTTCCGACGACGGCGACATCGACGTGCACGCCCTGTACGCGGCGCTCAAGGCGGCGCAGGCCGAGACCGAGCGCCCCTCGATCATCGCGATGCGCACGATCATCGCCTGGCCCGCGCCGAACGCCCGGAACACCGAGGCCTCGCACGGCTCCGCGCTCGGCGAGGACGAGGTCGCCGCCACC
This sequence comes from Streptomyces sp. NPDC050619, assembly GCF_040654815.1. NCBI lineage: Bacteria > Bacillati > Actinomycetota > Actinomycetes > Kitasatosporales > Streptomycetaceae > Streptomyces > Streptomyces sp. NPDC050619. The sequence continues at coordinate 131,097 of NZ_JBFAIR010000029.1, forward strand.
AAGCGCCTCCTCGGCTTCGACCCGGAGCGGTCCTTCGAGGTGGCCGACGAGGTCCTCGCGCACAGCCGCAAGGCCCTCGACCGGGGCGCCGAGGCGCATGCCGCCTGGGACAAGCAGATCGACGAGTGGCGGGCTGCCCAGCCGGAGCGCGCCAAGCTCTGCGAACGGGTCGTCGCCGGTCAGCTGCCCGAGGGCTGGGAGGACGCCCTGCCGGTCTTCGAGGAGGGCAAGGCGGTCGCCACCCGCGCCGCCTCCGGCAAGGTGCTCCAGGCTCTCGGCGCGATCATCCCCGAGCTGTGGGGCGGCTCGGCCGACCTGGCCGGCTCGAACAACACCACCATCGACAAGACGTCGTCCTTCCTGCCGAAGGGCAACCCGCTGCCGGGGGCCGACCCGTACGGCCGCACGATCCACTTCGGCATCCGCGAGCACTCCATGGCCGCGGAGATGAACGGCATCGCCCTGCACGGCAACACCCGCATCTACGGCGGCACCTTCCTGGTGTTCTCCGACTACATGCGCAACGCCGTCCGACTGTCCGCGCTGATGCAGCTGCCCGTGACGTACGTCTGGACGCACGATTCCGTCGGCCTCGGCGAGGACGGCCCCACCCACCAGCCGGTCGAGCACATCGCGTCGCTGCGGGCCATTCCGGGCCTGAACATCGTGCGCCCGGCGGACGCCAACGAGACCGCCGTCGCGTGGGCCGAGATCCTCAAGCGGCACGCCACCAACCCGGCCCCGCACGGTCTGGCGCTCACTCGCCAGGGCGTGCCGACGTACGCGCCGAACCCGGACGCGGCGCGCGGCGGTTACGTCCTGCGCGAGGCGTCCACCCCCACGCCCGACGTCGTGCTCATCGCCACCGGCTCCGAGGTCCAGCTCGCCGTCGCCGCGCGGGAGCGGCTGGAGGCCGAGGGGGTCGGCACCCGGGTGGTGTCGATGCCGTCCGTGGAGTGGTTCGAGGAGCAGCCGCGCGAGTACCGCGAGAGCGTGCTTCCGCCGTCCGTGAAGGCTCGCGTCGCGGTCGAGGCCGGGATCGGGCTGACGTGGCACCGGTTCGTGGGGGACGCCGGACGCATCGTCTCCCTCGAACACTTCGGCGCCTCCGCGGATGCCAAGATTCTGTTCGCCGAGTACGGCTTCACCGCCGAGAACGTCGCCGCAGCGGCCCGGGAATCCGTGGCCACCGCGCGTGGTTGATCCGATCGCCAGAAAGAAGATGATCACAGTGACCGAAGTGACCGCGACAGCGGAAGCACTCAAGCGCCTGTCCGACGAGGGCGTCTCCATCTGGCTCGACGACCTGTCACGCGGGCGGATCGAGTCCGGCAACCTCGCCGAACTCGTCGAGACGAAGCACGTGGTGGGCGTCACCACCAACCCGTCCATCTTCCAGGCCGCCATCGGCTCCGGGGCGGGATACGAGGAGCAGCTCACCGACCTCGCCGTGCGGGGCGTCACCGTCGACGAGGCCGTCCGCATGATGACGACCGCCGATGTGCGTGCCGCAGCCGATATCCTGCATCCCGTATACGAGGCGACCGGCGGCCGTGACGGCCGGGTCTCCATCGAGGTCGACCCGCGCCTCGCCCACGACACGGCGGCCACGATCGCCGAGGCCAGGCAGCTCGCCTGGCTGGTCGACCGTCCCAACGTCCTGATCAAGATCCCGGCGACGAAGGAGGGACTGCCGGCCATCACCGAGGTCATCGGCGCCGGCATCAGCGTCAACGTCACGCTGATCTTCTCCCTGGAGCGCTACCGCGAGGTCATGGACGCCTACCTCGCCGGCCTGGAGAAGGCGAACGCCGAGGGCCTGGACCTGTCCGGGATCCACTCCGTGGCCTCCTTCTTCGTCTCCCGCGTCGACTCCGAGATCGACAAGCGGCTGACGGTCCTCGGCACGGACGAGGCACTCTCCCTCAAGGGCCGCGCCGCCCTCGCCAACGCACGGCTCGCCTACGAGGCGTACGAGGATGTCTTCGCCGGTGAGCGCTGGACCGCCCTCTCCGGGGCCAGGGCCAACAAGCAGCGTCCGCTGTGGGCGTCGACCGGTGTGAAGGATCCCGCGTACAAGGACACGCTGTACGTCGACGAGCTGGTCGCGCCCGGCACGGTCAACACGATGCCGGAGGCCACCCTCGACGCCACCGCCGACCACGGCGTGATCACCGGCGACACCGTCACCGGCGGTTACGCGCAGGCCCGCGCCGACCTGGCCGCCGTCGAGCGGCTCGGCATCTCCTACGACGAGGTCGTGCAGCAGCTGGAGGACGAGGGTGTCGCCAAGTTCGCGGTGGCCTGGGACGACCTGCTGAACGCCGTGACGAAGTCCTTGACCAGCAAGGGGGTTGACGGGGAATGAGCAAGAAGCTTCCCGAAACGACGGCTGCGCGGGCCCAGGCGGAGGGGGCCAACCCGGAGGAGGCCAAGACGTCGGCGGCCCAGCCGGAGGCGACGGTCCCGGTGCTCCCGGCGGCCGACTGGTCCAACCCGCTGCGCCACCCCCAGGACCGCCGTCTGCCCCATGTCGCGGGCCCTTCCGGTCTCGTCATCTTCGGCGTCACCGGTGACCTGTCCCGCAAGAAGCTGATGCCGGCCATCTACGACCTGGCCAACCGCGGCCTGCTGCCGCCGGGCTTCTCCCTCCTCGGCTTCGCCCGCCGGGACTGGGAGCACCAGGACTTCGCACAGGTCGTGCACGACGCGGTCCGCGAGCACGCGCGCACCGAGTTCCGTGAGGAGGTCTGGCAGCAGCTCGCCGAGGGCATGCGGTTCATCCCCGGCGCCTTCGACGACGACCAGGCCTTCAAGCAACTGCGCGCAGCCATCGACGAGTTGGACGCCTCCCGGGGCACCAGCGGCAACTACGCCTTCTACCTCTCCGTACCGCCGAAGTTCTTCCCGAAGGTCACCCAGCAGCTCAAGAAGCACGGGCTGGCCGACGCCCCCGAGGGCTCCTGGCGCCGCGCGGTCATCGAGAAGCCGTTCGGGCGCGACCTGGCGAGCGCCCGCGAGCTGAACGCGATCGTGCACGACGTGTTCGATCCGGACCAGGTCTTCCGCATCGACCACTACCTCGGCAAGGAGACCGTCCAGAACATCCTGGCGCTCCGCTTCGCCAACCAGATGTACGAGCCGATCTGGAACCGGTCGTACGTCGACCACGTACAGATCACCATGGCCGAGGACATCGGCATCGGCGGCCGGGCCGGCTACTACGACGGCATCGGCGCCGCCCGTGACGTCATCCAGAACCACCTGCTCCAGCTCATGGCCCTGACCGCCATGGAGGAGCCCATCGCCTTCGACGCCGAGTCGCTGCTCACCGAGAAGCTCAAGGTGCTCAAGTCGGTGCGGCTGCCGGAGCAGCTGGGCGAGCACACCGTGCTCGCGCAGTACGCGGAAGGCTGGCAGGGCGGCGAGAAGGTGGCCGGGTACCTCCAGGAGGAGGGCATCGACCCCCAGTCGAAGACCGACACGTACGCGGCCATCAAGCTGGAGGTGGACAACCGCCGCTGGGCGGGCATCCCCTTCTACCTGCGCACCGGCAAGCGGCTGGGCCGCCGGGTCACCGAGATCGCGGTCGTCTTCAAGCGGGCGCCGCACTCCCCCTTCGACTCCACCGCCACCGAGGAGCTCGGCCAGAACGCGATCGTCATCCGGGTCCAGCCCGACGAGGGCATGACGGTGCGCTTCGGATCCAAGGTGCCGGGCACCTCGATGGAGATCCGGGACGTGTCGATGGACTTCGCCTACGGCGAGTCGTTCACCGAGTCCAGCCCGGAGGCGTACGAGCGCCTCATCCTGGACGTCCTGCTCGGGGACGCCAACCTGTTCCCGCGCCACCAGGAAGTGGAAGAGTCCTGGAAGATCCTCGACCCGATCGAGGAGTACTGGGCGACGCACGGCCGGCCGGCGCAGTACGCGTCGGGCAGCTGGGGACCCGAGGAAGCCGACGAGATGCTCGCACGAGACGGACGGAGCTGGCGCAGGCCATGAAGATCGACCTGACCGACACCACGGCAAGCAAGATCAACAAGGCGCTGGTGCAGGGTCGCCGCGCGATCGGCACCCCCGCCGTGGGCATGGTCCTGACGATGGTCATCGTCACGGACGAGGAGAACGCGTACGACGCGATCAAGGCGGCCGAGGAGGCCTCGCACGAGCACCCCTCGCGCACCCTGGTCGTCATCAAGCGGCACGCCCGCACCCCGCGCGACCGCACCAACTCCCACCTCGACGCCGAGGTGCGGGTGGGCGCCGACGCGGGCACCGGCGAGACGGTCATCCTCAGGACGTACGGCGAGGTGTCCGACCACGCCGACTCCGTCGTCCTGCCGCTGCTGCTGCCGGACGCCCCGGTCGTCGTGTGGTGGCCGGTGGACGCGCCGGACAACCCGGCGAAGGACCCGCTGGGCGCGCTCGCCCAACGCCGGATCACCGACCTGTACGCCGTGCCGGACCCCCTCGCGATGCTGGAGACCCGGATCCGCTCCTACGCGCCCGGCGACACCGACCTCGCCTGGACCCGGCTGACCCCGTGGCGCTCGATGCTGGCCGCGGCCCTGGACCAGGCCCGGGTGAAGGTGACCTCCGCGGCGGTCGAGGCCGAGGTGGAGAACCCGGCCGCCGAACTGCTGGCCCGCTGGCTGGAGGCGCGCCTCGGCGTCACGGTCGACCGGGTCGTCACCGCCGGGCCGGTGGTGACCGCCGTGCGCCTGGGCACCGAGAACGGCGAGATCGTCATCGACCGTCCCGAGGGCCCGCTGGCCACGCTGCACCTGCCGGGCCAGCCCTCGCGCACGCTCGCGCTGAAGGTCCGCACCACCTCCGAACTCATCGCCGAGGAGCTGCGGCGCCTCGACGCGGACGAGATGTACGCCGTCGCCCTGCGCGGCGAGGGCACCAAGGAGATCCCCTCTCATGTCTGACTCCGTTTCTGGCTCCGTTTCCGGCTCCCCCAAGCTCACCCGCCGACCGGAGTGGGCCGCCCTGGAGGACCACCGCGCGGACGCGCTCCTGCGCCCCAGCCTGCGTGAGCTGTTCGCCACGGACCCCGGGCGCGCGGAGCGGTACGTGGTGCGCGTGGGCGACCTGCGCATCGACTACTCCAAGAACCTGGTCACCGACGAGACGCTCGCCCTGCTCCAGGAACTCGCCACCGCCACCGACGTGTTCGGGCTGCGGGACGCCATGTTCCGCGGCGAGAAGATCAACGTCACCGAGAACCGCGCGGTGCTGCACTCCGCGCTGCGCGCCCCCGCGGACGCCGAGATCGAGGTCGACGGCGAGAACGTCGTGCCCGAGGTCCACGCGGTCCTCGACCAGATGGGCGGCTTCGCGAACCGGGTCCGCTCCGGCGAGTGGACCGGCCACACCGGCAAGCGGATCCGCAACGTCGTCAACATCGGCATCGGCGGCTCCGACCTCGGTCCGGCGATGGCGTACGAGGCGCTGCGGGCCTACTCCGCACGGGAGTTGACGTTCCGTTTCGTGTCGAACGTCGACGGCGCCGACCTGCACGAGGCCGTCCGCGACCTGGACCCGGCGGAGACCTTGTTCATCGTCGCGTCCAAGACCTTCACCACCATCGAGACGATCACCAACGCCACCTCGGCCCGCTCCTGGCTGCTGCACGGCCCCGGCGGCCTCGGCGAGGACAAGGCCGTCGCGAGTCACTTCGTGGCCCTGTCGACGAACGCGGAGAAGGTCACCGAGTTCGGCATCGACCCGGACAACATGTTCCAGTTCTGGGACTGGGTCGGCGGTCGCTACTCCTTCGACTCGGCGATCGGCCTCTCCCTGATGATCGCCATCGGCCCGGACCGCTTCGTGGAGATGCTCGACGGCTTCCGCATCGTCGACGAGCACTTCCGCAACGCGCCCGCCGAGGACAACGCCCCGCTGCTGCTCGGCCTGTTGGGCGTCTGGTACGGCAACTTCTTCGACGCCCAGTCGCACGCGGTGCTGCCGTACAGCCACTACCTGTCGAAGTTCACGGCGTACTTGCAGCAGCTGGACATGGAGTCCAACGGCAAGTCGGTCGACCGCGCCGGCCACCCGGTGGAGTGGCAGACCGGCCCTGTGGTGTGGGGCACGCCCGGCACCAACGGGCAGCACGCCTACTACCAGTTGATCCACCAGGGCACCAAGCTCATCCCGGCCGACCTGATCGGCTTCGCCCGGCCCGTCGACGAGCTCGGTGACGAACTCAAGGCGCAGCACGACCTGTTGATGGCCAACCTGTTCGCGCAGGGGCAGGCGCTCGCCTTCGGCAAGACCGCGGAGGAGGTGCGCGCGGAGGGCGTGGCCGAGGAGCAGGTGCCGCACCGCACCTTCAAGGGCAACCACCCCACGACGACGATCCTGGCGAAGGAACTCACGCCGTCGGTCCTGGGCCAGCTGATCGCCCTCTACGAGCACAAGGTGTTCGTCCAGGGCGCGATCTGGAACATCGACTCCTTCGACCAGTGGGGCGTCGAACTCGGCAAGGTCCTCGCCAAGCGCGTCGAACCCGCTCTCACCGAGGGCGCCGACGTCCCCGGTCTCGACACCTCCACCGCCGCACTCGTGGCCGCCTACCGCGACCTGAAGGAAGTGAACTGACATGCAGTTGGGACTCATCGGTCTCGGCAAGATGGGCGGCAACATGCGCGAGCGGATCCGCCGCGCCGGCCACACCGTCATCGGCTACGACCGCAACCCCGAACTGTCCGACGTGGCGAACCTCGCCGAACTGGTCGACAAGCTCGAAGCCCCGCGCACGGTCTGGGTGATGGTTCCGGCCGGCGCCGCCACCCAGTCCGTCGTCGACGAACTCGGCGGCCTGCTCTCGGCCGGCGACACCGTGGTCGACGGCGGCAACTCCCGCTGGACCGACGACGAGAAGCACGCCGAGGAGCTGGGCACCAAGGGCATCGGCTTCGTCGACGCGGGCGTCTCGGGCGGCGTCTGGGGCCTGAACAACGGCTACGCCCTGATGGTCGGCGGCGACAAGGAGCACGTCGACCGGCTCCAGCCGATCTTCGAGGCGCTCAAGCCGGAGGGCCCGTACGGCTATGTCCACGCGGGCAAGGTCGGCGCCGGGCACTTCTCCAAGATGGTCCACAACGGCATCGAGTACGCCATGATGCAGGCCTACGCCGAGGGCTGGGAGCTCCTGGAGAAGGTGGACTCCGTCACCGACGTGCGCGAGGTCTTCCGCTCCTGGCAGGAGGGCACGGTCATCCGCTCCTGGCTGCTCGACCTGGCCGTCAACGCCCTGGACGAGGACGAGCACCTGCAGAAGCTGCGCGGGTACGCGGAGGACTCCGGCGAGGGCCGGTGGACCGTGGAGGCGGCCGTCGACAACGCGGTGCCGCTCCCGGCGATCACCGCGTCGCTCTTCGCGCGGTTCGCGTCCCGCCAGGACGACTCCCCGCAGATCAAGATGATCGCGGCCCTGCGCAACCAGTTCGGCGGCCACGCCGTCGAGTCGGCGAAGGAGTAGCGGACCGTGGGGGACCTCTATCTGGTCCGCCACGGTGAGACGGAGTGGAGCAGGTCGGGCCAGCACACCAGCTGGACCGACCTGCCCCTCACCCAGCACGGCGAGGAACAGGCCAAGTCCCTCGTCCCGCTCCTCTCCTCGCGGACCTTCGCCCTCGCGCTGGCCAGCCCGCTGGACCGCGCGATACGCACCGCCGAACTGGCGGGCCTGACCGGGGTCGTGACGGACCCCGACCTGCACGAGTGGGACTACGGCGCCTACGAGGGCGTCACCACCGTCGACATCCACCGCACCCGCCCCGACTGGTACCTGTGGACGGACGGCGTGCCGCCCGGCCCGGACGCGCATCCGGGCGAGTCGCCCGCCGAGGCCGGCCTGCGGGCCGACCGGGTGCTGTCCCGGGTGGACGCGGCGCTGCCGGACGGCGACGTGATCCTCGTGGCCCACGGCCACTTCCTGCGCGTGGTGACGGCGCGCCGGCTGGGGCTGGCGCCGGCGGACGGACGGCTGTTCCAGCTGGCGACCGGAACGGTGAGTCGACTGTCCACAGAACACGACCGACCGGTGATCGCGGAGTGGAACACCAGGCCGTAGGACAGCACGGGGCCCACCGCCCAACTCCGCCGAAAGGCTGAGCGAGTTGAGGGGTGGGCCCTTCTGTGCGCCCCTTCTGTGTGCCGGTTGACAGGCGCGGCGGGGCACGTCAGAGTCCGGGCTGATGGAGATCGACAACTTGACGCCGGCCGAACTGCGGGTGTGGCGCGCGTTTTCCCGGGGCGAGTTCGTGGACTTCCGTGCGGCGGAGGACGAGGACGCGGCAGCGGGGGCCGACTGGGGACCGGAACGGACCCTGCGCGCCTCGATGCTCAGGGCGCTGCTCGTCAGCGCGCCCCAGGAGGATGGCGAGATCGCCGCCCTGAGGGTCACGGGCGCCCGGATCACCGGCGCACTCGACCTCACGCACGCCGTCGTGGACCACCCCGTCCGCCTCGGCCAGTGTCACTTCACCGACCCGCCCGACCTGTACGGCATCCAGCTGCGCAGGCTCAGCCTGCGCGGCTCCGTGCTCCCCGCCCTGGACCTCGGCAGCGCGCGGATCGACGGCGTGGTGCAGCTGGCGGACTGCCGGGTGGGCGGGCGGGTGCAGCTGACCGGAGCACAGATATCCGGCGCCCTGATCCTGGACCGCGCCGAACTCACCACGCGGGACACCTCGGAGCCGGTGCTCAAGCTCAACCAGGCAGTGATCCAGGAGGACTTGCGGGCCCCGGAGCTGCGCGCGCATGGCGAGGTACGGCTCAACGGCGCCACGGTCAACGGATCGGTCCAGCTCAACGGCGCCCGCCTCAGCAACCCCGGCCGGGTCGCCTTCGACGCCCAGACACTCACCGTGGAGGGCGACGTCCTGCTGCGGAACACCGACGTACGCGGCTGGATCGGCCTGCGCGGCGCCCGCATCACCGGCCGCCTCGACCTGTCGTACGCATCCCTGTCGAACCCCGGGAACGCCACGCTGCGGGCCACCAGTTGCACCATCGGGGAACTCTGGCTGCGGAAGGGACCTCCTCCGGACGGCTTCCTCAATCTGCGCCGCGCCCAGATCGACGTCCTGTTCCTGGAACCGGAGATGCTGCCCGACCGGCTGCTGCTCAACAGCCTCGTCTACACCTCCCTCACCCCGCACGAACCCGCCGAACGCCGTCTGCCCATGCTGGAGCGGGACGGCGACGGCTATGTGCCGCACGTCTACGAGCAGTTGACCGGCGCCTACCGCCGCATGGGCGACGACGACGCCGCCCGTCTCGTCCAGCTCGCCAAGCAGCGCCGCCGTCGCTCCACGCTCCGCTGGTACGGCCGCCTGTGGGGCCTGGTCCAGGACGCCACCGTCGGCTACGGCTTCCGCCCGCTGCGCGCCTGCGGGTGGCTGCTCTCGCTCCTCGCCGTCGGCTCACTCGCGTACGCCCTGCACCACCCCCGCCCGCTGAAGCCGTCCGAGGCCCCGGACTTCGACCCGGTGTTCTACACGCTCGACCTGCTGCTGCCGGTGATCTCCTTCGGCCAGGAGGGGGCGTTCGCGCCGGAGGGCTGGTACCAGACGCTGTCGTACGCCCTCGTCATCGCCGGCTGGATCCTGGCCACGACGGTCTTCGCCGGTGTGACGCGGACCGTCAGCCGCCAGTGAGTCCCTTCACGAGGTGCTGGGCGGCCAGCCGCACCGGGGCGTTCTGGGCGCCGTAGCCCCGGTAGTCGCCGTCGCGCTGGACCAGTTCGAAGAAGACGTGGCCCAGGGTGCGGGTGTAGCAGTGGCGGAAGGTGCCGTGCGCGTCACGGTCGTAGAGGATGCCGAGCTCGCGGTACGTCTCCAGCTCGCCGTCGGCGAACTCGTAGCGGGCGGCCAGGTCGTCGTAGTAGTTGGCGGGGATCGGCAGGAGCCGGCCGCCGGCCTCGGTGAAGCGGCGGGCCGCGGCGACCACGTCGTCGGTGGCCAGCGCGATGTGCTGGGCGTGGACCGTGTCGTCGGTGGGCGCCGCGCCGACGGAGAGGGCGATGCGCACACTGCCCTCGGCGTTGGTGACGGCGCGGCTGCGCAGCAGGCCGTAGGGGTCGGCGACGTCCACGCTTTCCTGCGCGTGCAGGCCGAGCACGCTGCGGTGGAAGAGGGCCGCCTCGTCGAAGTGGTGCCAGGGCTGGGTGAGCGCGAGATGGTCGATGCGGGCCGTGGCCGCGGCGGACGTCGGCCCGTGGGCGACGTCCTCGAAGTCCGCGCGCCAGTCGGGAAGTTCGGGGCGGCCGGTCGCGCAGAAGAAGAGTTCCGTGCCGTCGGGAGCGGCCACGGCGTCGAGCGGGGCGTCCTCGGGGGCGCGGCGGCGGGGCAGCACGGGGGCGAGCAGGGCTTCCGCACGGCGGGCGGCGGCCGCCGGGTCCGGTGACTCCAGTCCGATCGCGGCGAGCCCGGTGCCGTCACGCCGTACGGCGGTCCCGGTGTTGACGAGGACGCGGGCCTCGCCCTGCTGCCACAGGTCGACTGGTTTGCTGCGGTGGCGGGCCGTACGGGCGAAGCCCAGGGCGGCGAGCACCGCCGAGACGGGCTCGGCGTCGGCCGTGACCAGTTCGGCGAAGGCGACTCCCGTGGGGGCGACCGACGCGGGCGGCGCGGCGACACCCACCGTCTCCTGGAGGACCAGCAGGGAGCGCCGGGCGTCCACGGCCGTCGGACCGGCCTCGGCCTGGCGGAAGACGTCGTTGAAGATCTCCAGGGAGAGCGGGCCGTCGTAGCCCGTATGCAGTACACGGCGTACGAGATCCGGTATGTCGAAGCCTCCCTGCCCCGGGAAGCAGCGGTAGTGGCGGCTCCATTGCAGGACGTCCATCGCGAGCAGCGGGGCGTCGGCGAGCTGGAGGAAGAAGATCTTCTCGCCGGGGATGTCCTCGATGCCCTTCGGGTCGGAGCCTCGCGACAGGATGTGGAAGCTGTCCAGGCAGGTGCCGAGCGCGGGGTGGCCGGCCGTCTCGACGAGGCGCCAGGCATGGTCGTAGGTGCTGACGTGCCGGCCCCAGGCGAGTGCCTCGTAGGCGACGCGGATGCCGAACTCCCCTGCCAGGTCCGCCAGTCGGCTCAGCTGTTCGGCGGCGAGGGCGTCGTCGTCGACGGCGAGCGGGGAGACGCTGGAGCAGACCAGGACGGTGTCGGCGCCGAGCCCGCGCATCAGCTCGAACTTGTGCCGGGCGCGCCGCAGGTTGCGGGCGAACTCGTCCTCGGGCACGGCCTCGATGTCGCGCATCGGCTGGTACAGGTCGATGGTGAGGCCGAGGTCGGCGCAGCGGGCGCGGATCTCCTCGGGGGTGAGGGGGCTGGCGAGCAGGTCGTTCTCGAAGATCTCGACGCCGTCGAAGCCGGCCCGGGCCGCGGCCGTCAGCTTCTCGGTGAGGGATCCGCTGAGGGAGACGGTGGCGATGGACGTACGCACGTCGGTACCTCTTTTCTGAAGAGTCCCTGGAGCAGCCGCTATTGGGGGGCGGCCACGGCCCCGGCCAGCTCGGTGAAGTCCGCGAGCATCCGCGCGCTGTCGGGTTCCCGGCCGGTGAACAGGCGGAACGCGTCCACGGCCTGGAAGACGGCCATGCCGCCGCCGTCGAGCGTGGCGCAGCCGAGCGCGCGGGCGGTGCGCAGCAGTTCGGTCTCCAGCGGGCGGTAGACCACCTCGGCGATCCACAGCCCGGGGTGGAGGAGTTCGGCGGGGAGCGGCAGGCCGGGGTGGGCGGCCATGCCGGTGGGGGTGGCGTGGACCAGGCCGCCGAGACCGTCGGCCCGCGCGAGCAGGTGCGGCAGCCGGTCGGGGGTGGCGGCGGTTGCCCGGCCGTCACCGAAGTGGCGGTTGAGGGAGTCGGCGAGGGCGGCGGCCCGCTCCGGCAGCGCGTCGACGACGGTGACCCGCTCGGCGCCGAGGGTGAGCGTGGCGTGCGCGACGGCCGCGCCCGCGCCGCCGGCCCCCAGCTGCACGACCCGCTCCAGCGGTGCGTCGGGCAGCCCGCGTGCGAAGGAGGCGGCGAAGCCGGTGACGTCGGTGTTGTGGCCGACGGCCCGGCCGTCCTCGAAGACGACGGTGTTGACCGCGCCAAGGGCCTCGGCCTGCGGGGCGAGCGCGTCCAGGTGCGCGATGACGTGCTGCTTGCACGGATGTGTGATGTTGAGCCCGTCGAAGCCCAGGTCGCGGGCGGTCCGCAGCAGATCGCCCACCGCCTCGGCCGCAACGCCCAGACGGTCGATGTCGAGGAGCCGGTACAGATAGCGCAGGCCCTGGCGGTCGGCCTCCCGCTCGTGCAGCGCCGGACTGAGCGACGGGCCGATGCCGGAGCCGATCAGTCCGACGAGATACGAGTCCTTGGACAGCACCGAGGGACCTCCTGAGCGGCTCAGCGAAGCTAATGTACGAACTGGTACGTTAGCTATACAGCAAAGCGGGAGCCGGGGGAAGCCCTCTGCGGATCCCGTACCGCGAGCGGGCTTCTACAATCTCGGCACACGAGAATCTCGGCGCACGAGCCGAGAAACGCGCCCCTCGCCCGAAGGAACCCGATGACCAGCGTCGAAGAACCGGCACGACCGAACGGGCGCATCCGTGACGCCGTCCGTACCCAGGCCGAGATCCTCGACGTGGCGACGCAGGAGTTCGCCCGGGCCGGCTTCGACGGGGCCCGGGTCGACGAGATCGCCGCCCGCACCCGCACCACCAAGCGGATGATCTACTACTACTTCGGCGGCAAGGAGCAGCTGTTCACGGCCGTGCTGGAGCGGGCCTACGCCGTGATCCGCGACGCCGAGCAGCAGCTCGACGTCGAACACCTGGACCCGGTCGCGGCCATCCGGCGCCTCGCGGAGGTCACCTTCGACCACCACGAGCAACACCCCGACTTCATCCGTCTGGTGAGCATCGAGAACATCCACGGGGCGGAGCACATCGCGGCCTCCGAGAAGCTCGGCAAGATCGGCTCGCCCGCCCTCGACGTGATCCGCCGGATCCTGGCCTCGGGCCAGGAGTCGGGCCTGTTCACGGCCGACGTCGACGCCGTGGACCTGCACGCGATGATCAGCTCGTTCTGCTTCTTCCGGGTCGCCAACCGGCACACCTTCGGCGCCCTGTTCGGCCGTGACCTGGTCGATCCCGCGCGGCGCGAGCACTACCGCGCGATGCTCGGCGACATGGTGATCGCCTATCTGACGGCGGACCGCGCGGCGGGCTGAGAGCCGCACCCGGCCCGGAGAAAGATCCTTCGGCATGACCTCTTGACACCCGGGAAACGTGAGCGCAACATCCCTACCCACCGCACCTAACTACCCAGTGGGTTAATTAAGCCGAGATCCGGCACCTCTCCCCTCCGCTCACTCCGCCCACGGTGGAGTCCCCCGAAGGAGCACGCCGTGTCCGTCCCCGCCACCCCGCTCGCCCCGCCCGGCCAGCCGAAAAAAGCCGCCACGGCCGCCTGGATCGGCAGCGCCCTGGAGTACTACGACTTCTTCATCTACGGCAGCGCGGCCGCGCTGATCTTCCCGGACGTCTTTTTCGACGAGTCCGACCCGGCCACGGCGACCCTGCTGTCGCTGGCCACGTTCGGCGTGGCGTACGCGGCCCGTCCGGTCGGCGCGCTCTTCCTGGGGCACTTCGGCGACCGGGTCGGCCGCAAGAAGATCATGGTGTTCACGCTGATCCTGATGGGCCTGTCGACCTTCCTCATCGGCTGTCTGCCCACCCGCGAACAGGTCGGCACCCTCGCCCCGGTCCTGCTCGTCCTGTGCCGCGTCCTTCAGGGCATCTCGGCGGCCGGCGAGCAGGCCAGCGCCAACTCGATGACGCTGGAACACGCGCCGCCGGGCCGGCGCGGATTCTTCACCAGCTTCACCCTCAGCGGCACCCAGGGCGGCCAGCTGCTCGCCACGCTGGTCTTCATCCCCGTCGCCGCGCTGCCCGAGGACCAGCTGCTGTCCTGGGGCTGGCGGATCCCGTTCTGGATGAGCGTCGCGGTCGCCGTCGTCGGCTACGTCATCCGCCGCAAGCTGGAGGAGACCCCGGCCTTCGCCCAGCAGGCCGCCACCGAGGGCGTCGAGAAGCTGCCGCTGGTGGTGCTGTTCCGCGAGCACTGGGCGGACGTGCTGCGGGTGATCGGGGGCGCCCTCATCGCCTCCGTCAGCACGATCTTCACGGTGTGGGCACTGTCGTACGCCACCAGCGACTCGGTCGGCATGGACCGGTCGTCCATGCTGTGGGTGGGTGCGCTCGCCAACCTGGTCGCGCTGGCCGCGATCCCCCTGTGGGCCACGCTGTCGGACCGCATCGGCCGCCGCCCGGTGTTCCTGATCGGCGCGGCCGGCAGCGCGGTGACGATGTTCCTCTACCTGTGGGCGATCTCGACCGGCTCCTACCCGCTGACCCTGCTCCTGGGCATCGTCGCCTTCGGCGTCGTCTACAGCGCCGCGAACGGCGTGTGGCCTTCCTTCTACGGCGAGATGTTCACCACCCGGGTGCGGCTGTCGGGCATGGCGATCGGCACCCAGATCGGCTTCGCCGTGGCCGGTTTCGCGGTCACCTTCGCCGCGGAGATCGCGGGTCCGGACGGCGACGACTGGTCGGCGGTGGCCCTGTTCACCGCGGCCCTGTGCGTTCCGCCGGTGATCGCCGCCCTCACGGCCCGCGAGACCCACAAGATCCCGACCGAGCGCCTCGGGGAGCGCTCGGCCCGCGAGGCGGAGCAGCCGGAGAGTGTGAGGGCCTGAGCCTGATTCCGTAGCGTCGCGCGCGCCCCCGCAGGCCGTCACGGCTGCTGGGGCGCGCGGGGTTCTGGCGGGCCGGCCGCCCTTGAACGAGCCGGCCGCACTTGAACAGTCGGGACGCACTTGAATCTGACACCGGTGTCAAGGCCGACCCTGCCCGCATGAGCACCGGCACCTCCTTGCATTCCGCGGAGCCGGCCCGAACCGGCCGTCTGCCCCTGTCCGCCCTGCCGGCCCTGACCACCGCCGTCTTCGTCACGAGCCTCACCGAGACGGCCGTGACCGTGTTGGCGACGGCGAACCCCGTCTCGTGGAGCGTGCCGGCCCTGCTGCTGCCGGTGCTCGCCGTCGTGACGGGCGCGCGTGCGCACGGGTTTCCGGTGCGGCGGAGCGCTTCGTGAACGCCTCGGGCTCAAGAGGCCCTCTTGGGCACCTCCCTTGGGTTCTAGTGGTCGTTGCAACACCCCAGTTCAGGGGATGCAATGGACTTCGAGATCCGTAGGGACCGGACGGCTCAGGGCCCTGTGAGGC
>NZ_JBFAIR010000030.1:0-142970 GCF_040654815.1 Streptomyces sp. NPDC050619
CGGCAACGTGGTCGTCGTCTCCACCCGCGACTGCTCCCTCCAGCGCCGCCACCAAAAACTCGTCGAGGAAGCCCCGGCACCCTTCCTCACCGAGGACCGAGGGCGACTGGTCGTAGATGACGGCGAGTGTGCGCAGGTCGTCCTGGCGGATCGACAGCACCTTGCCGTTGTAGTCACCGCGCTGGGACTGGATCGTCGCCGCATAGCGCTGGAGCGGGCCCGCCTTCTCGGCCGGCACATGGGCCAGCCGCTCCAGGTCCAGGACCAGCTTCGGCGGCGGCTCGGCGGCGCCGCCCGGCGTGGTGCCCGGCAGCAGCTCCTGCACCGGAACGCCGTAGAAATCCGCCAGCTCGGCGAGGCGCTGCACGGTCACGGCACGGTCGCCGCGCTCGTACGAACCGACCACGACGGCCTTCCAGCGCCCCTGGGACTTCTCCTCGACACCGTGGAGGGAAAGGCCCTGCTGGGTGCGGATGGCCCGGAGCTTGGCCCCGAGCTGCTTGGCGTATTCGCTGGACATATAGCTCCCCGGACACTGTGTCGACGCGGCTGGGTCTTTTCCGTGCCGCGCGGCTGGTAACTCACTGTGAGGTTACGCAGCGTTACTCTGCCGCGTCAAGCCGAATGGTCCACACCGGCTCTTCCGTGGTAACGGTGACCGATTGAGCCAAGGGGGTGATGGAGGGTGTCGGGCGGCCTGCTACCGTGGATGGCGCAAATCCGACGTCCTTTAAGGTCCGTCCCGTGAGGCGGAGAAGGAGGTCCGTTTCGTATGGACACTCAAGCGTCCGATGCAAGGCCCGTTCTCGAAGGCCCTGACATCGCGCGGGTACTGACCCGCATCGCCCACGAGATCGTCGAGCGCGCCAAGGGCGCCGACGACGTGGTGCTCCTCGGCATTCCCACCCGGGGTGTCTTCCTGGCCCAGCGGCTCGCCGCCAAGCTGGAGCAGATCACCGAACGCAAGATCCCGGTCGGCTCCCTCGACATCACCATGTACCGCGACGACCTGCGCATGCATCCGCCGCGTGCGCTGGCCCGCACCGACATCCCCGGTGACGGCATCGACGGCAGACTGGTCGTCCTCGTCGACGACGTGCTCTTCTCCGGCCGTACCATCCGCGCCGCTCTCGACGCCCTGAACGACATCGGGCGCCCGCGCGCGGTGCAACTCGCGGTCCTCGTCGACCGCGGCCACCGCGAACTGCCCATCCGCGCCGACTACGTCGGCAAGAACCTCCCCACGTCGCTGCGGGAGACGGTCAAGGTCCTGCTCGCCGAGGAGGACGGTCGCGACACCGTGCTGCTCGGTGCGAAGGCCTCCCCGACGCGCGAGCAGTAGCGGCGCTCAGTCGTACCTCCCTGAGTGCGCCCCTGCACACCCGCGTTCTCCCGACCTGAACTGCCTTACGGAGCCTGACAGATGCACCGTCATCTCATCTCGGCCGCCGACCTCACCCGCGACGACGCCGTCCTGATCCTCGACACCGCCGAGGAGATGGCCCGGGTCGCCGACCGGCCGATCAAGAAGCTGCCGACCCTGCGCGGCCGTACCGTCGTCAATCTCTTCTTCGAGGACTCCACCCGCACCCGGATCTCCTTCGAGGCCGCCGAGAAGCGGCTGTCCGCGGACGTCATCAACTTCTCCGCCAAGGGATCCAGCGTGTCCAAGGGCGAGTCCCTCAAGGACACCGCCCAGACCCTCGAAGCCATGGGCGTCGACGCCGTCGTCATCCGGCACGGTGCCTCCGGAGCGCCGTACCGCCTCGCCAACTCCGGCTGGATCGACGCGGCCGTCATCAACGCCGGCGACGGCACCCACCAGCACCCCACCCAGGCCCTGCTCGACGCCTTCACCATGCGCCGGCGACTGGTCGGCCGGGACGCCGGGATCGGCCAGGACCTCGCAGGCCGGCGCATCACGATCGTCGGCGATGTCCTGCACAGCCGGGTCGCCCGCTCCAACGTCGACCTGCTGCACACCCTCGGCGCCCAGGTCACCCTGGTCGCCCCGCCGACCCTGGTGCCGGTCGGCATCGAGTCCTGGCCCTGCGAGGTGTCGTACGACCTCGACAGCACGCTGCCCAAGTCCGACGCGGTGATGATGCTGCGCGTGCAGCGCGAGCGCATGAACGCGGCCTTCTTCCCGACCGAGCGCGAGTACTCCCGGCGCTACGGCCTCGACGGCGACCGCATGGCGCGGATGCCCGAGCACTCCATCGTGATGCACCCCGGCCCGATGGTCCGCGGTATGGAGATCACCGCCCAGGTCGCCGACTCGGAGCGCTGCACCGCGATCGAGCAGGTCGCCAACGGAGTCTCCATCCGGATGGCCGTGCTCTATCTGCTGCTGGGCGGCAACGAGTCCGCCGTCAGCCACACCCGTACCGAGGAGAAGTAAGACACATGAGCAAGATCCTGATCCGTGGTGCGAAGGTGCTCGGCGGCGATGCGCAGGACGTGCTGATCGACGGTCCGACGATCGCCGAGGTGGGCGCCGGTCTGAGCGCCGAGGGCGCCGAGGTCGTGGAGGCCGACGGCAAGGTGCTGCTGCCGGGCCTCGTCGATCTGCACACCCATCTGCGCGAGCCCGGCCGTGAGGACTCCGAGACCGTCCTGACCGGTACCCGGGCGGCCGCGAGCGGGGGTTACACCGCCGTGTTCGCCATGGCCAACACCTTCCCCGTCGCCGACACCGCCGGAGTCGTCGAGCAGGTCTACCGGCTCGGCCAGGAGCACGGCTACTGCGATGTGCAGCCGATCGGTGCCGTCACCGTCGGCCTGGAGGGCAAGAAGCTCGCCGAACTGGGCGCGATGTACGAATCCGCGGCCGGCGTCACCGTCTTCTCCGACGACGGCAAGTGCGTCGACGACGCCGTGATGATGCGGCGCGCGCTGGAGTACGTGAAGGCCTTCGGCGGGGTCGTCGCCCAGCACGCGCAGGAGCCGCGGCTGACCGAGGGCGCCCAGATGAACGAGGGCGTCGTCTCCGCCGAGCTGGGGCTCGGGGGCTGGCCGGCGGTGGCCGAAGAATCGATCATCGCCCGGGATGTCCTGCTCGCCGAGCATGTCGGCTCCCGCGTCCACATCTGCCACCTGTCGACCGCCGGGTCCGTCGAGATCGTGCGCTGGGCCAAGTCCCGCGGCATCGACGTCACCGCCGAGGTCACCCCGCACCACCTGCTCCTCACCGACGAGCTGGTGCGGACGTACAACCCGGTCTTCAAGGTCAACCCGCCGCTGCGCACCGAACGCGACGTCCTCGCCCTGCGTGAGGCGCTCGCCGACGGCACGATCGACGTCGTCGCCACCGACCACGCCCCGCACCCGCACGAGGACAAGGACTGCGAGTGGGCCGCCGCCGCCATGGGCATGGTCGGCCTGGAGACCGCGCTGTCGGTGATCCAGGCGACGATGGTCGACACCGGGCTGCTCACCTGGGCCGGCGTCGCCGAGCGCATGTCGTTCAAGCCCGCCCAGATCGGACGGGCGAAGGGGCACGGCCGTCCGGTCTCGGCAGGTGAGCCCGCCAACCTCACGCTCCTCGACACGGCATACCGTGGGTCCGTGGACCCCGCGGGCTTCGCCTCGCGCAGCCGCAACACCCCGTACGAGGGCCGCGAGCTGCCGGGCCGTGTCACGCACACGTGGCTGCGGGGCAAGGCCACGCTCGTCGACGGGAAGCTCACGTGACACCTGTAATGCTGCTGGCCGCCGAGAAGGAATCGGCTCAGGTCACCGACTGGGCCGCCCGCATCGGCTGGCTCGTCGGACTCGCCCTCTTCGTCGCGCTCGTCTACTGGCTGATGCGCGAGGGCTGGAAGTGGCGCGGCACGCTCCAGGGCGACCTGCCCCAACTGCCCAGCGTGCCGGACGACCCCGGCCCGGCGAGACTGAGCATGAGCGGCCGCTACCACGGCTCCACCACCGCCGGGCAGTGGCTGGACCGCATCGTGGCGCACGGCCTGGGCACCCGCAGCCGGGTCGAGCTCACTCTGACGGACGCGGGACTGGACGTCGTACGCCCCGGGGCAACCGACTTCTTCGTCCCGGCCGCCGCGCTGCGCGAGGCCCGGCTGGACAAGGGCATCGCGGGCAAGGTCCTGACCGAGGGCGGTCTGCTCGTGGTCACCTGGGCGCACGGCGACCGGCTGATCGACTCCGGGTTCCGCTCCGATCGCGCGGCCGAGCACAGCGAGTGGGTCGACGTCCTCAACTCCATGATCGAAACCAACAGCACGGAAGGCGCCGAACGATGACGACCTCCACCAGGGGAGCCAGCAAGACTCCCGCCGTACTCGTCCTGGAGGACGGCCGGATGTTCCGCGGCCGCGCCTACGGGGCCGTGGGGGTGACCTTCGGCGAGGCCGTGTTCTCCACCGGCATGACCGGCTACCAGGAGACCCTCACCGACCCTTCGTACCACCGCCAGGTGGTCGTGATGACCGCCCCGCACGTCGGCAACACCGGCGTCAACGACGAGGACCCCGAGTCGAAGCGGATCTGGGTCGCGGGTTACGTCGTACGCGACCCCGCACGCGTGCCGTCCAACTGGCGCTCCCGCCGCTCGCTGGACGACGAACTGGCGGGGCAGGGCGTCGTCGGCATCAGCGGCATCGACACCCGCGCCCTGACCCGGCACCTGCGCGAGCGCGGCGCCATGCGGGTCGGCATCTTCTCCGGCAACGCGCTGCCCGACGAGGGCACCATGCTCTCCGAGGTGCGCCAGGCCCCCGAGATGAAGGGCGCGAACCTCTCCGCGGAGGTCGCCACCAAGGAGGCGTACGTCGTCCCGGCGATCGGCGCGAAGAAGTTCACCGTCGCCGCCGTCGACCTCGGCATCAAGGGCATGACCCCGCACCGGATGGCCGAGCGCGGCATCGAGGTGCACGTGCTGCCGGCGACGGCGACCGTCGAGGAGGTGTACGCCGTCCGGCCCGACGGCGTGTTCTTCTCCAACGGACCGGGCGACCCGGCCACCGCCGACCACCCGGTCTCCCTCATGCGGGCGGTCCTGGAGCGCGGCACCCCGCTGTTCGGCATCTGCTTCGGCAACCAGATCCTGGGCCGCGCCCTCGGCTTCGGCACCTACAAGCTGAAGTACGGCCACCGCGGCATCAACCAGCCGGTGCAGGACCGTACGACCGGCAAGGTCGAGGTCACCGCGCACAACCACGGCTTCGCCGTCGACGCCCCGCTCGACAAGGTCTCCGAGACCCCCTACGGCCGCGCCGAGGTCTCCCACGTCTGCCTTAACGACAACGTGGTGGAGGGTCTGCAACTCCTCGACCGCCCGGCCTTCAGCGTCCAGTACCACCCCGAAGCGGCAGCCGGCCCGCACGACGCCGCCTACCTGTTCGACCGCTTCACGTCTTTGATGAGCACCGTCCAGATGGAGGGCCAGCGTGCCTAAGCGCACCGATATCCAGTCCGTCCTGGTCATCGGCTCCGGCCCGATCGTCATCGGCCAGGCCGCCGAGTTCGACTACTCCGGCACCCAGGCGTGCCGGGTCCTCAAGGCCGAGGGCCTGCGGGTCATCCTGGTCAACTCCAACCCGGCGACGATCATGACCGACCCGGAGATCGCCGACGCCACCTACGTCGAGCCCATCACCCCGGAGTTCGTCGAGAAGATCATCGCCAAGGAGCGGCCGGACGCGCTGCTGCCGACGCTCGGCGGCCAGACCGCCCTCAACACCGCGATCTCCATGCACGGGCAGGGTGTGCTGGAGAAGTACGGCGTCGAGCTGATCGGCGCCAACGTCGAAGCCATCAACAAGGGCGAGGACCGCGACCTCTTCAAGGACGTCGTCGAGGCCGTCCGCGAGAAGATCGGGCACGGCGAGTCCGCCCGGTCCTACATCTGCCATTCGATGGACGACGTGCTCAAGGGGGTCGAGCAGCTCGGCGGCTACCCGGTCGTGGTCCGCCCGTCCTTCACCATGGGCGGCGCCGGCTCCGGCTTCGCGCACGACGAGGAGGAGCTGCGCCGGATCGCCGGCCAGGGCCTGACCTTGTCTCCCACCACCGAGGTGCTCCTGGAGGAGTCCATCCTCGGCTGGAAGGAGTACGAGCTGGAGCTGATGCGCGACAAGAACGACAACGTCGTGGTCGTCTGCTCCATCGAGAACTTCGACCCGATGGGCGTGCACACCGGTGACTCGATCACCGTCGCCCCCGCGATGACGCTGACCGACCGCGAGTACCAGCGGCTGCGCGACATCGGCATCGCGATCATCCGCGAGGTCGGCGTCGACACCGGCGGCTGCAACATCCAGTTCGCGGTGAACCCGGTCGACGGCCGCATCATCGTCATCGAGATGAACCCGCGCGTGTCGCGCTCCTCGGCCCTCGCCTCCAAGGCGACCGGCTTCCCGATCGCGAAGATCGCCGCGAAGCTGGCCGTGGGCTACACGCTGGACGAGATCCCGAACGACATCACGGAGAAAACCCCGGCTTCCTTCGAGCCGACGCTCGACTACGTCGTCGTCAAGGCGCCGCGGTTCGCCTTCGAGAAGTTCCCGTCCGCCGACTCCACGCTGACCACGACCATGAAGTCGGTCGGCGAGGCCATGGCGATCGGCCGCAACTTCACCGAGGCGTTCCAGAAGGCGCTGCGCTCGCTGGAGAAGAAGGGCAGCCAGTTCACCTTCGTGGGCGAGGTGGGTGACAAGGACGCTCTCCTCGCCGAATCCGTCCGGCCGACCGACGGCCGGATCAACACCGTCATGCAGGCCATCCGGGCCGGAGCGAGTCAGGAGGAGATCTTCGAGGCGACGAAGATCGACCCGTGGTTCGTCGACCAGCTCTTCCTGATCAAGGAGATCGCGGACGAGCTGGCCGCCGCCGACAAGCTGGAGCCGTCGCTGCTGGCCGAGGCCAAGCGGCACGGTTTCTCCGACCAGCAGATCGGCGAGATCCGGGGGCTGCGCGAGGACGTGGTGCGCGAGGTGCGGCACGCGCTGGGCGTGCGCCCGGTGTACAAGACCGTCGACACCTGCGCCGCCGAGTTCGCCGCGAAGACGCCGTACTTCTACTCCTCCTACGACGAGGAGAGCGAGGTCGCCCCCCGCGAGAAGCCGGCCGTCATCATCCTGGGCTCCGGGCCCAACCGCATCGGCCAGGGCATCGAGTTCGACTACTCCTGCGTCCACGCCTCCTTCGCGCTGAGCGCCGCCGGGTACGAGACCGTGATGGTCAACTGCAACCCCGAGACGGTCTCCACGGACTACGACACCTCCGACCGCCTGTACTTCGAGCCGCTGACGCTGGAGGACGTGCTGGAGATCGTCCACGCGGAGGCGCAGGCCGGTCCGATCGCGGGCGTCATCGTGCAGCTCGGCGGCCAGACCCCGCTGGGCCTGGCACAGGCGCTGAAGGACAACGGCGTGCTGGTCGTCGGTACGCCCCCCGAGGCCATCCACGCCGCCGAGGACCGCGGCGCCTTCGGCCGGGTCCTCAAGGAGGCCGGCCTGCCGGCCCCCAAGCACGGCACCGCCACCACCTTCTCCGAGGCCAAGGCCATCGCCGACGAGATCGGCTACCCGGTCCTGGTGCGGCCGTCGTACGTCCTCGGCGGGCGCGGCATGGAGATCGTGTACGACGAGACCCGGCTGTCGTCCTACATCACCGAGTCCACCGAGATCAGCCCCTCCCGGCCGGTCCTGGTCGACCGCTTCCTCGACGACGCGATCGAGATCGACGTCGACGCCCTCTACGACGGTGAGGAGCTGTACCTCGGCGGTGTCATGGAGCACATCGAGGAGGCCGGTATCCACTCCGGCGACTCGGCGTGCGCGCTGCCCCCGATCACGCTCGGCGGCTTCGACATCAAGCGGCTGCGGGCCTCCACGGAGGCCATCGCCAAGGGCGTCGGGGTGCGCGGCCTGATCAACATCCAGTTCGCTATGGCCGGCGACATCCTCTACGTCCTCGAAGCCAACCCGCGTGCCTCGCGCACCGTCCCCTTCACCTCGAAGGCGACCGCGGTGCCGCTGGCGAAGGCCGCCGCCCGGATCTCCCTGGGCGCGACCGTCGCCGAGCTGCGCGCGGAGGGACTGCTGCCGGCGACCGGCGACGGCGGCGAACTCCCGCTGGACGCGCCGATCTCCGTCAAGGAGGCGGTCATGCCGTGGTCCCGCTTCCGGGACATCCACGGGCGGGGCGTCGACACGATCCTCGGCCCGGAGATGCGCTCCACCGGTGAAGTCATGGGCATCGACTCGGTGTTCGGCACGGCGTACGCCAAGTCGCAGGCCGGCGCGTACGGTCCGCTGCCGACCAAGGGCCGCGCCTTCATCTCGGTCGCCAACCGCGACAAGCGCTCGATGATCTTCCCGGCCCGCGAACTGGTCGCCCACGGCTTCGAGTTGCTCGCCACCTCCGGTACCGCCGAGGTGCTCAAGCGCAACGGCATCAACGCCAAGGTCGTACGCAAGCAGTCCGAGGGCGTCGGCCCGAACGGCGAGAAGACCATCGTCCAGCTCATCCACGACGGCGAGGTCGACCTCATCGTCAACACCCCCTACGGCACCGGCGGCCGCCTCGACGGCTACGACATCCGTACGGCGGCCGTGGCGCGGTCCGTGCCGTGTCTGACGACCGTCCAGGCGCTGGCCGCGGCCGTCCAGGGCATCGACGCCCTCAACCACGGTGACGTGGGCGTCCGTTCGCTCCAGGAACACGCGCGGCACCTGACGGCGGGCCGGGACTGACACCATGTACCGACTGTTCTTCAGTGTGTTCTTCACCCGCATGGACCCGGAGAGCGCCCATCACCTGGCCGTCGGCTGGATTCGTCTCGCGGCCCGCGTCCCGGTGCTGCGTACGTTCGTCGCGGCTGTGCTGGCTCCGCGCTACAAGGAGTTGCGCACCGAGGCCTTCGGGCTGCGGATGCACGGACCCTTCGGGCTCGCCGCCGGCTTCGACAAGAACGCCGTCGCCATCGACGGCATGTCGATGCTCGGCTTCGACCACGTGGAGATCGGCACGGTGACCGGGGAGCCGCAGCCGGGCAACCCCAGGAAGCGGCTGTTCCGGCTCGTGCGGGACCGGGCGCTGATCAACCGCATGGGCTTCAACAACGAGGGCTCACTGGTGGTCGCCGCCCGGCTGGCCTCGCATACGCCCGTCTTCAAGACGGTCGTCGGTGTCAACATCGGCAAGACCAAGGTCGTACCTGAGGAGGAGGCCGTCCGCGACTATGTGAAGTCGACCGAGCGGCTCGCGCCGTACGCCGACTACCTGGTCGTGAACGTGTCGTCGCCGAACACGCCGGGACTGCGCAATCTTCAGGCCACCGAGGCGCTGCGCCCGCTGCTGAGCGCCGTCCGCGAGGCCGCCGACAGCAGGGTGACCTCGCGCCACGTCCCGCTGCTGGTGAAGATCGCGCCCGACCTCGCGGACGAGGACGTCGACGCGGTCGCCGACCTGGCCGTCGAGCTCGGCCTGGACGGGATCATCGCCACCAACACCACGATCGCGCGCGAGGGACTCGGTCTGACATCCGAACCCTTGGTGGTGAAGGAGACCGGCGGGCTCTCCGGAGCTCCGCTCAAGGCACGCTCCCTGGAGGTGCTGCGCCGCCTCTACGCGCGCGTGGGCGACCGGATCACCCTCGTGGGCGTCGGCGGCATCGAGAACGCCGAGGACGCCTGGCAGCGGATCCTGGCGGGTGCCACCCTGGTCCAGGGCTACAGCGCGTTCGTCTACGAGGGGCCCTTCTGGAGCCGCGCCGTCCACAAGGGGCTCGCCGCCCGCCTGCGCACCAGCCCGTACGCCACGCTTGCCGACGCGGTCGGCGCCGACGTCGTGAGGAAGACGGTATGAGCGCCCACCCGTCGCCCGACCACCACCCCTCAACGAAGCCCTCCGGGCCGCAGCGCCTTTCTGGAGAACCCTTCGGCGCGCGCCTGCGTCGCGCCATGGACGAGCGCGGCCCTCTGTGCGTCGGCATCGACCCGCACGCGTCCCTGCTCACCGAGTGGGGCCTCAGCGACGACATCGCCGGCCTGGAGCGGTTCAGCCGCACGGTCGTCGAGGCGATGGCCGACCGGGTCGCCGTCCTCAAGCCGCAGAGCGCCTTCTTCGAGCGCTTCGGGTCGCGCGGCATCGCCGTCCTGGAGAAGTCGGTCGAGGAGGCGCGGGCGGCCGGCGCGCTGGTCGTGATGGACGCCAAGCGCGGCGACATCGGCTCGACCATGGCCGCGTACGCCGAGTCCTTCCTCCGGAAGGACGCCCCGCTGTTCTCGGACGCGCTGACCGTCTCGCCGTATCTCGGCTACGGCTCGCTGAGCCCGGCCGTCGCGCTGGCGCGGGAGAACGGCACAGGGCTGTTCGTGCTGGCGCTGACCTCCAACCCGGAGGGCGCCGAGGTGCAGCAGGCCGTGCGGACGGACGGGCGCGACGTGGGAGCGACGATGCTGGCCCACCTGGCCGCGGAAAACGCGGGAGAGGGGCCCCTGGGCTCCTTCGGGGCGGTCGTGGGCGCCACGCTCGGCGATCTGTCCTCGTACGACCTCGACATCAACGGTCCGATCCTGGCGCCGGGCATCGGCGCCCAGGGGGCCACTCCGGCCGATCTTCGCGGCGTCTTCGGGGCCGCGGTGCGCAATGTCGTCCCGAACGTCAGCAGGGGTGTGCTGCGGCACGGTCCCGACGTCCTCGCACTGCGCGGGGCCGCGGACCGGTTCGCGGAGGAGATCCGGGCCGCGGTGGACGCCGTCTGAGTCGCTCGAGCCACTCGCCCAAGTCCTCCGATGAGTGGTTCGAGGCCCACTTGAGTCTGAATACATTCTCAAATCCAGGGCAGTATGTCTGAAATGTCCGGCCTGACGGAGGCTGACCAGGACTTTTCCGCTGTTCTCGCTGACTCTGGCGGACTTGGCCGCTAGTCTCCGACGAGTGGGGGCACCTCCCACGCTTTTAATGCAGTGGGGGACAACGGGCAAGCGTGTTGCTCGTGGCTCCCCAGGTGTGGGGCGACTAGGTTCCTCACCGGTCCGTATCCGACAGTTCGACATCCGAGGTGACGTAGGCGTGGCTCTTCCGCCCCTTACCCCTGAACAGCGCGCAGCCGCGCTCGAAAAGGCCGCCGCGGCTCGCCGGGAGCGGGCCGAGGTCAAGAATCGACTCAAGCACTCCGGCGCCTCCCTGCACGAGGTCATCAAGCAGGGCCAGGAGAACGACGTCATCGGCAAGATGAAGGTCTCCGCGCTGCTTGAGTCACTGCCTGGCGTGGGCAAGGTCCGCGCCAAGCAGATCATGGAGCGACTCGGCATCTCCGAGAGCCGCCGCGTACGCGGCCTCGGTTCCAACCAGATCGCCTCCTTGGAGCGTGAGTTCGGCAGCACC
The DNA here is from genome assembly GCF_040654815.1 of Streptomyces sp. NPDC050619. Taxonomy (NCBI): domain Bacteria; kingdom Bacillati; phylum Actinomycetota; class Actinomycetes; order Kitasatosporales; family Streptomycetaceae; genus Streptomyces; species Streptomyces sp. NPDC050619. Next base: position 11,353 of record NZ_JBFAIR010000030.1, read on the forward strand.
GGCTCCTGAACCCGGGTACTCCGGGAAGGGAGTCCCGGGCAGTCCGGGATTGCTGGAATAATCGCTGCATGAGTGAACGTCCGCGGCTGACCGTGCTCTCCGGCCCCTCCGGGGTCGGCAAGAGCACGGTCGTCGCCCATATGCGCAAGGAACACCCCGAGGTCTGGCTCTCGGTGTCGGCGACGACCCGCAGGCCCCGCCCCGGCGAGAAGCACGGAGTCCAGTACTTCTTCGTCACCGACGAGGAGATGGACAAGCTGATCGCCAACGGCGAGTTGCTGGAGTGGGCCGAATTCGCCGGCAACCGGTACGGCACGCCTCGTGCGGCCGTGCTGGAGCGCCTGGAGGCGGGTGAGCCCGTCCTCCTGGAGATCGATCTCCAGGGCGCCCGGCAGGTCCGCGAGTCCATGGCGGACGCCCAGCTGGTGTTTCTGGCTCCTCCCTCCTGGGAGGAGCTCGTGCGCAGACTCACCGGACGGGGCACCGAGCCGCCCGAGGTGATCGAGCGCCGTCTGGACGCGGCCAAGGTCGAACTGGAGGCAGAGCCGGAGTTCGATGTGACCTTGGTCAACACCTCCGTCGAGGATGTGGCTCGTGAGCTGCTAGCCTTGATGGATGTTGTGTGATCACGACTGTTGTGATCACAACCGATCTTTTCCCATCCATCGGAAGGTAGAGCGTGTCCTCTTCCATCTCCGCGCCCGAGGGCATCATCAACCCGCCGATCGACGAGCTCCTCGAGGCCACCGACTCGAAGTACAGCCTCGTGATCTACGCGGCCAAGCGTGCCCGCCAGATCAACGCGTACTACTCGCAGCTCGGCGAGGGTCTTCTCGAGTACGTCGGTCCGCTCGTCGACACCCACGTCCACGAGAAGCCGCTCTCGATCGCCCTGCGCGAGATCAACGCGGGTCTGCTGACGTCCGAGGCCGTTGAGGGCCCGGCGCAGTAATATTTTCGGCTTGCAGTTGGCTTTTCCACAGGCCCGGCAGCGCTACTGCCGGGCCTGTGGTGTGTGATGGGGACGTAGGTTTTCCGAGGTCGCAGGTTTTCCGAGGTCGGGGAGAAGCGGTGGACAAGCCGAAGGTCGTTCTGGGCGTCAGTGGTGGCATCGCCGCGTACAAGGCCTGTGAGCTGCTGCGCAGACTGACGGAATCGGGCCACGACGTCCGGGTCGTGCCCACCGCCTCCGCCCTGCACTTCGTCGGCGCCGCCACCTGGTCGGCCCTCTCCGGCCACCCGGTCTCGACCGAGGTCTGGGACGACGTCCACGAGGTCCCGCACGTCCGTATCGGGCAGCACGCCGACCTGGTGATCGTCGCCCCGGCGACCGCAGACACGCTCGCGAAGGCCGCCCACGGCATCGCCGACGACCTCCTCACGAACACCCTGCTCACCGCCCGCTGCCCGGTCGTCTTCGCCCCGGCCATGCACACGGAGATGTGGGAGCACCCGGCCACCCAGGAGAACGTGGCGACGCTGCGCCGCCGCGGCTCGGTCGTCATCGAACCGGCCGTCGGCCGCCTCACCGGCGTCGACACCGGCAAGGGCCGGCTGCCCGAGCCCGCCGAGATCTTCGAGGTCTGTCGCCGTGTCCTGGCTCGGGGCGGCACCGAACCGGACCTCGAGGGCCGGCACGTCGTCGTCAGCGCCGGCGGCACCCGTGAGCCCCTCGACCCCGTCCGCTTCCTCGGCAACCGCTCCTCCGGCAAGCAGGGCTACGCCCTGGCCCGCACCGCCGCCGCGCGGGGCGCCCGGGTCACGCTGGTCGCGGCGAACACCGGCCTGCCGGACCCGGCGGGCGTGGACGTCGTCCCGGTCGGTACCGCCGTGCAACTGCGCGAGGCGGTGCTGAAGGCGGCTGCGGACGCCGACGCGGTCGTGATGGCCGCGGCGGTCGCCGACTTCCGTCCGCAGACCTACGCGGCCGGGAAGATCAAGAAGAAGGACGGCCAGGACCCGGACCCCATCGTCCTGGTACGGAATCCGGACATCCTCGCGGAGATCTCGGCCGACCGCGCCCGCCCCGGCCAAGTGATCGTCGGTTTCGCCGCCGAGACGGACGACGTGCTGGCCAACGGGCGTACGAAGCTGGAACGCAAGGGCTGCGACCTCCTTGTGGTGAACGAGGTGGGGGAGCGCAAGACATTCGGCTCCGAGGAGAACGAGGCCGTGGTGCTGGGCGCCGACGGCAGCGAAACGCCAGTTGCGCACGGCCCGAAGGAGGCCTTGGCCGAAACTGTGTGGGGCCTGGTGGTGGAACGCCTGAGCTGAGTGTTTCCTTCGGCTCAGCGACCGCTCGGCCCTCGCAGATTGAGGCGTGGCGACCCTGGCCAAGGCCACTGTGGATTGGGCAGAATGCCCGTGCCGCAGGTCACAGCGCTCCCAAGAGGCGAGACAGGGGGCCGGTGGCCGAGCGCGACCGATAAACTGTGCACGGACGACGCCGGGCGCAGCCCCCGTCCCGTCCGCCAATGATCAGCCAGCAGCCGCTGCAACCCCAGGGAGCGTTGTGTCCCGTCGCCTGTTCACCTCGGAGTCCGTGACCGAGGGTCACCCCGACAAGATCGCTGACCAGATCAGTGACACCATCCTCGACGCGCTTCTGCGCGAAGACCCGAACTCCCGGGTCGCCGTCGAGACGCTGATCACGACCGGCCTGGTGCATGTGGCCGGTGAGGTCACCACCAAGACCTACGCACCCATCGCGCAGCTCGTGCGCGACAAGATTCTCGAGATCGGCTACGACTCCTCGAAGAAGGGCTTCGACGGCGCCTCCTGCGGCGTGTCGGTGTCGATCGGAGCGCAGTCCCCGGACATCGCCCAGGGCGTCGACACGGCCTATGAGTCGCGGGTCGAGGGTGATGAAGACGAACTGGACCGCCAGGGCGCGGGTGACCAGGGCCTGATGTTCGGTTACGCGACCGACGAGACCCCCACCCTGATGCCGCTGCCGATCTTCCTGGCGCACCGCCTGTCGAAGCGCCTGTCCGAGGTCCGCAAGAACGGCACCATCCCCTACCTGCGCCCGGACGGCAAGACGCAGGTCACCATCGAGTACGACGGCGACAAGGCGGTCCGCCTGGACACGGTCGTGGTCTCCTCGCAGCACGCCTCCGACATCGACCTCGAGTCGCTGCTGGCCCCCGACATCCGCGAGTTCGTCGTGGAGCCGGAGCTGAAGGCCCTCCTGGACGACGGCATCAAGCTCGACACCGAGAGCTACCGCCTCCTGGTGAACCCGACCGGCCGCTTCGAGGTCGGCGGCCCGATGGGCGACGCGGGCCTGACCGGCCGCAAGATCATCATCGACACCTACGGCGGCATGGCCCGCCACGGCGGCGGTGCCTTCTCCGGCAAGGACCCGTCCAAGGTGGACCGCAGCGCCGCCTACGCGATGCGCTGGGTCGCCAAGAACGTCGTCGCCGCGGGCCTGGCCTCCCGCTGCGAGGTCCAGGTCGCGTACGCGATCGGCAAGGCCGAGCCGGTCGGCCTGTTCGTCGAGACCTTCGGCACCGCCCAGGTCGACACCGAGAAGATCGAGAAGGCGATCGACGAGGTCTTCGACCTCCGCCCGGCCGCCATCATCCGCGACCTCGACCTGCTCCGCCCGATCTACGCCCAGACCGCGGCGTACGGCCACTTCGGCCGCGAGATTCCCGACTTCACGTGGGAGCGCACGGACCGCGTGGACGCGCTGCGGAAGGCCGCGGGGCTGTAGGGGCCAATCGCTTGGTGTGAGGCCCGGTTTCCCTCTGGGGGAGCCGGGCCTCGGCACGTTCCGGCCGGCCGACCGCCGTCGGATGTCAGTGGCGTTTGGTAAGAATGCAAGCGTGAGCAGCGAGGACGGGGCGGTGGGCGGCGGGGCCGAAGGGGCGCCGCCCGAGCAGCTTGCGCTTATCCGGGAGAGTGTGCGGGAGGCCAAGGCACCCCGGGCGAAGCCTCGGACGTGGCGGGGGGCCGCGCTGGCCAAGGAACTGCCGGTCGCGCGGGTGCTGGTCGACAAAGGGGTGCTTCATCTCGATCGGTACTTCGACTACGCCGTGCCCGAAGAGCTCGATGCGGACGCGCAGCCCGGGGTGCGGGTGCGGGTGCGGTTCGGGGCCGGGCGGCATCGGGTGCGGGACGGACGCCGGGAGGGCGGGGGGCTGATCGGCGGGTTTCTCGTCGAGCGGCTCGCGGAGTCCGATTACTCCGGGCCGCTGGCCGCGCTGGCCCAGGTCGTCTCGCCCGAGCGGGTGCTCAGTGCGGAGCTGCTGGGGCTGGCTCGGGCCGTCGCCGATCGGTACGCGGGCAGTCTCGCCGATGTGCTTCAGCTTGCCGTGCCGCCGCGCAATGCGCGGGCCGAGCAGCGGCCCTCGCCCGAACCGTTGCCGCCCCCCGGCGCTCCCGAGGTGGGGTCCTGGGGGCGGTACGAGCGCGGGGCCGCGTTTTTGGAGGCGCTGGGCTCAGGGGGTGCGCCGCGTGCGGTGTGGAACGCCTTGCCCGGGCCCGAGTGGAGCGACGAGCTGGCGCGGGCTGTCGGGGCGACCTTGGCCTCCGGCCGAGGTGCGCTGATCGTGCTGCCGGACGGGCGGGCGGTCGCGCGCGTCGACGCCGCGCTGACGGCGCTGCTGGGGGAGGGACGGCATGCGGTGCTCACCGCCGACGCCGGGCCCGAGAAGCGGTATCGGGAGTGGCTGGCTGTGCGGCGGGGGTCCGTACGGGCCGTCATCGGGACGCGGGCCGCCATGTTCGCGCCGGTTCAGGAGCTCGGGCTGGTCGCCATCTGGGACGACGGCGACGACAGCCACAGCGAGCAGCACGCGCCCCAGCCGCATGCGCGGGAGGTGCTGTTGCTGCGGGCCGCCCAGGACAAGTGCGGCTTCCTGCTGGGGAATTGGGGTTGCACCGTCGAGGCCGCGCAGCTGGTGGCGAGCGGGTGGGCCCGGCCGCTCGTCGCCGGACGGGACCAGGTGCGGTCCGCCGCGCCGCTCGTCAGGACCGTCGGGGACCTGGACCTCGCGCGGGACGAGGCGGCGCGGGCCGCCCGCCTGCCGACCCTGGCCTGGCAGGTCGTCAAGGAGGGACTGCGGCACGGGCCGGTGCTCGTCCAGGTGCCCCGGCGTGGGTACGTACCGAGGATGGCCTGTGCCAACTGCCGGGCGCCGGCGCGCTGTCGGCACTGTTCGGGGCCCTTGGAGGCGCAGGATTCAGGGGCCGCCTTGCGGTGCGGGTGGTGCGGGCGTGAGGAGGGTGCCTGGCACTGTCCGGAGTGCGGGGGACACCGGTTGCGGGCGCAGGTCGTGGGGGCGCGGCGGACCGCCGAGGAACTGGGGCGGGCGTTTCCGGCCGTTCCGGTGCGGACGTCGGGGCGCGAGCAGGTCCTGGACACCGTGCCGTCGGCACCCGCGCTCGTGGTGAGCACGCCGGGCGCCGAGCCCGTCGCCGAGGGCGGGTACGCGGCCGCCCTGCTGCTGGACGGCTGGGCCATGCTCGGGCGGCCCGATCTGCGCGCCGGTGAGGACGCGCTGCGGCGGTGGATCGGTGCGGCGGCGCTGGTACGGCCGCAGGGCGCGGGGGGCACGGTCGTGGTCGTCGCCGAGCCCACCCTGCGGCCCGTGCAGGCGCTCGTGCGGTGGGATCCCGTCGGGCATGCGGTGCGGGAGCTCGGTGAGCGGGCCGAGCTGGGGTTTCCGCCGGTGTCGCGGATGGCCGCCGTGTCGGGGGACGCGGAGGCGGTCGCCGAGTTTCTGCGCGCGGTGGAACTGCCTGGGGATGCCGAGCTGCTGGGGCCCGTGCCGTTGCCCGTCACGCCCGTGGGGCGTCCACGTCGGGTGGGGGGGCCGCCTCCGGGCGAGCGCTGGGAGCGGGCGTTGATCCGGGTGCCCCCGGGGAGCGGCGCGGCGTTGGCGTCCGCGCTGAAGGCCGCGCAGGCGGCGCGGATGGCGCGTGGGGGTGGGAGCGGGGGTGGGGAGGCCGCGGTTCGGGTGCGGATTGATCCGCCCGATATCGGGTGAGTGGGGGGCGAGGTGGTTGTGGGTGTGTGTTCGGGGTGGGTGGGGGTGAGGTGGCTGTGTGTGCGCTCCTGCGAGGGACGGGGGTGAGGTGGCCCTGTGTGTGCGCTCGTGTGAGCGGTGGGGTGGGGTGGCCGGCGTGTGCGTGCGGGTGAGGTGATCTGGCCGATGGCGACATGTGTCTGCCCTCCCGGATGCGTGCCGGGAGGGCAGTGCAGGGGCGGGGAAGGTCAGCCGTTGCGGGGGCCGGGGAAGGCCGTCGGCCTGGCCTCGTCGCGGAGTGCCGGGCTGCCCGCCGTCGGCTGGGTCGGCATGGAGCGGGCGGCGGGGACCGTCGGCACCGTGGAGATGCCGGTGCCCACGTTGACCGTGCGGGAGGCCGAGGGGTCCGTCGTCCGCTCGGTTTCGGCGGCCGCCTGGGCGGTGGCGCGGCGGGCGCCGTACCGGCGGTGCACCGCCTGCTTGGTGACTCCGAGGGCTGATCCCACCGCGTCCCACGAGAAGCCGAGTGAGCGGTCGAAGTCCACGGCGGCCGTGACCAGGGTCTCGACACTGTCCCGCAGTTCCTGGGCGAGACGGACCGTCGGGGCGGGGGCGCGTCCGTAGACGACGAAGCCCGTGGACGGGCCGGAGCGGCGCGGGCGGTAGACGTTGCCCAACTGGGCGGTGAGGGTGCGCAGTGCGTCCACCTGCCGGCGGACCCGCTCGATGTCCCGCACCAGCAAGTGCAGGCTGGCCCGAGCCTGGGCGTCGTGGGTTGCGTGGTCGGCCATGAACAAGCCTCTCGAACCGGCGTTGAAAAGGATCGGGCCGCGCGAATGCGGCCCGCTGTGGTCAACTCTGTCTTGACCAACGCGGATTCGCTCCGCGGGTCACGCATGGGGGGCGCGTGGGGATATTTGTGCGCCCCTGTGTTGGGGGTTCGCGCCTCGGCCTTCGGCCTCGGATTTTTTCCCACCCGTGCACCACCCGTTTCCAGTTGGACGAAGAAGTGGACCTCTCCTGTGGGGCTCACTCGCCGTCGGCGGCTTTCCGCTCGTGGTCGTCCGGGGTCATAGACTTGTGCGCTGGCCCGACCAACCCCGCCCGAGAGGCCCGAACCCACCCATGAAGCTCGTCTTCGCCGGTACCCCCGAGGTCGCCGTTCCCGCTCTGGACGCTCTGCTCGCCTCCCGGCGGCACGAGGTGGCCGCCGTCGTCACGCGGCCCGACGCGCCGGCCGGGCGTGGGCGCAGGCTGGTCGCGTCTCCCGTCGCCGAGCGGGCCGAGGAGGCCGGGATCGAGGTGCTGAAGCCCGCCAAGCCGCGGGATCCGGAGTTCCTGGAGCGGCTCAAGGAGATCGCTCCGGACTGCTGTCCCGTCGTCGCCTACGGCGCCCTCCTGCCCAGGGCGGCCCTCGACATCCCCGCCCACGGCTGGGTCAACCTGCACTTCTCGCTGCTGCCCGCCTGGCGCGGGGCCGCGCCCGTGCAGCACGCCATCATGGCGGGAGATGAGATCACCGGGGCCACCACCTTCCTCATCGAGGAAGGGCTCGACTCCGGGCCCGTCTTCGGGACGGTGACCGAGACCATCCGGCCCACCGACACCAGCGGCGACCTGCTGACTCGGCTTGCGTTCGCGGGGTCCGGGTTGCTCGCCGCGACCATGGACGGAATCGAGGACGGCGCGCTGAAGGCCGTACCGCAGCCGGCCGAGGGGATCACCGTCGCCCCGAAGATCACCGTCGAGGACGCCCAGGTGGAGTGGTCCGCGCCCGCGCTGCGCGTGGACCGGGTGGTGCGCGGGTGCACGCCGGCGCCCGGTGCCTGGACCGTCTTCCGGGGCGAGCGGCTCAAGCTCATCCAGGTCCGGGCTGTGCCCGAGCGGACCGACCTCGCCCCCGGCGCGCTAGCCGTCGGCAAGAACGACGTCCACGTCGGCACGGGTTCGCACGCCGTCGAGCTGCTGTGGGTGCAGGCTCAGGGCAAGAAGCCGATGAAGGCCGCCGACTGGGCGCGCGGGGCGCGTATCGGCGACGGCGAGACCCTCGGCGCGTGACGCGGGGGGCCGCGGACTTACGCTTGGTGCGTATCCCATTCTGAAATCCGGAGCACCTTTTTCGTGAGTGATCAGCCCCGTCGGCCCCGCAAGACCGGCAGCACCAACACCGGCAAGACCGGCAAACCCTACCGTCGGCCCCAGAAGGACCCCGTCCGCCTTCTCGCCTTCGAGGCTCTACGCGCCGTGGACGAGCGGGACGCGTACGCCAACCTCGTCCTGCCGCCGTTGCTGCGCAAGGCGCGGGAAAAGGCGGGACCCGGCAAGTTCGACGGGCGGGACGCCGCGCTCGCGACCGAGCTGGTGTACGGGACGCTGCGGTGGCAGGGGACGTACGACGCCGTCATCGCCGCGTGTGTGGACCGGCCGCTGCGAGAGGTCGACCCGCCGGTGCTCGACGTTCTCAGTCTCGGTGCGCATCAGCTGCTCGGGACGCGGATCCCGACGCACGCCGCCGTGTCCGCCTCCGTCGAGCTCGCCCGTGTCGTGCTCGGCGACGGGCGGGCCAAGTTCGTCAACGCAGTGCTGCGCAAGGTCGCCCAGGACGATCTCCAGGGATGGATCGCGAAGGTCGCGCCGCCTTACGACCAGGACCCCGAGGACCATCTCTCCGTCGTGCACTCGCACCCTCGCTGGGTCGTCTCCGCGCTGTGGGACTCGCTCGGCGGCGGGCGGGCCGGTATCGAGGAGCTGCTGGAGGCCGACAACGCGCGGCCCGAGGTGACCCTGGTCGCCCGGCCGGGGCGGGCCACCACGGACGAGCTGCTCCGGGAGGACGCCGCGCTGCCCGGGCAGTGGTCGCCGTACGCCGTGCGGCTGTCCGAGGGCGGCGAGCCCGGTGCCGTCGAGGCCGTACGGGAAGGCCGGGCGGGGGTGCAGGACGAGGGCAGCCAGCTGGTGGCCCTCGCGCTCGCCAACGCGCCCCTCGACGGGCCGGACGAGAAGTGGCTCGACGGATGCGCCGGGCCCGGGGGCAAGGCCGCGCTGCTCGCCGCCCTCGCCGCCCAGCGCGGGGCGATGCTGCTCGCCGCCGAGAAGCAGCCGCACCGGGCGGGGCTGGTGGCCAAGGCCCTCGACGGGAATCCGGGGCCCTATCAGGTCATCGCCGCCGACGGGACCCGGCCGCCGTGGCGGGCCGGCTCCTTCGACCGGGTGCTGATGGACGTGCCGTGCACGGGGCTCGGTGCCCTGCGGCGGCGGCCCGAGGCGCGGTGGCGCAGGCGTCCGGAGGACCTGGAGGGGTTCGCGCCGTTGCAGCGCGGTCTGTTGCGTACGGCCCTCGACTCCGTGCGGGTCGGCGGGGTCGTCGGCTACGCCACCTGTTCGCCGCACCTCGCCGAGACGCGGGCCGTCGTGGACGACGTGCTCAAACATCGTCCCGAGGCCGAACTCATCGACGCCCGCCCGCTCCTTCCCGGCGTACCGGACCTGGGCGACGGTCCCGACGTACAGCTGTGGCCGCACCGGCACGGGACCGACGCCATGTATCTGGCGCTCATTCGGAGGACTGGCTGACCCGTTCCTCGGGCTCGCGGGTCGCCGGCGCCCCGCCGGCCTCCCTGGCCAGCCGGTGCGGCCACCACACCTTCGGGCCCACGTCCAGGAACAGGGACGTGACCAGCACCGACCGCACGATGAAGGTGTCCAGGAGCACGCCGAGCGCCACCGCGAAGCCGAGTTCGGCGAAGGCGACCATCGGGAGGGTGGCGAGAGCCGCGAAGGTGCCCGCGAGGACCAGGCCCGCAGAGGTGATGACCGCACCGGTCGCGGCCAGGCCCGTCACCGCGCCCTTGCGCGTGCCCTGGTGAGCGGCCTCCTCGCGGACGCGTGTGGTCAGGAAGATGTTGTAGTCGATGCCCAGGGCGACCAGGAAGACGAAGACGAACAGCGGGAAGTCCGTCGACTCGCCCGCGTAGTCGAACACGTACCGGAACGCGAGCGCGCTGATGCCGAGCGCGGCGGCGAACGACAGGATCACCGTCCCGATCAGCAGTAGCGGGGCGATCAGCGCGCGCAGCAGCCCGCACAGGATCAGCAGGACGACGACCAGCACCAGCGGGATGATCAGGATGTTGTCATGGGTGGTCGCCTCGTCCATGTCCAGCAGGGTCGCCGTCCCGCCGCCCACCTGGGCGTCGGCGTCCGGCACCGCGTGCGCGGCGTCCCGGACCCGTTCCACGGTCTGTTTCGCGGCCTCGCTGTCGGCGGGGTCGGTCATGGTGGCCTCGAAGAGCACCTTGCCCTCGAAGGACGGTTCGGTGCCCGGTGGCAGGCCCAGCGACTCGGGGACGACCCCCGGGGTGGCGGCGACCGCCTCGCCGACCTGCCGCGCCTGAGCCTGGTTGCTGATGACGACGAGTGGATCGCCGCTGCCCGCCGGGAAGTAGCGCGCCGAGACCTCCTGGCCGACGATCGAGTCCGGTTTCCCGGTGAACGCGTCCGCGTTGCTGATGCCCTCGGCGCGCAGCTGGATCAGGCCGAGCGAGCAGATCGCCAGCACCGCCGCGGTGACGCCCCAGACCATCCGGGGGCGGCGGGCCATACGGCTGCCCATGCGGGCCCAGACCCCTGTGTCGGCCGGGTTGGCCGCGCCGAGGTGCGGGATCACCGGCCAGAAGATCCAGCGGCCGAAGATCACCAGCAGGGCCGGGAACAGCGTCATCATCGCCAGCAGGGCGACCGCGACGCCGATGGCGGCGACCGGGCCGAGACCGCTCGTCGAGTTCATCTCGGCCACCACCAGCACCAGCATGCTCAGGACGACGGTGGCGCCGGAGGCGAGGACCGCCGGGCCCGCGCGGTGCAGGGCCAGCGCCATCGCCTCGTGCCGGTCCTTGTGGCGGCGCAGTTCCTCGCGGTAGCGGGCGACCAGCAGCAGGGCGTAGTCCGTCCCCGCGCCGAACACGAGCACCGTCAGGATTCCGGCGCTCTGCCCGTTGACGGTCAGGCCCGCGTGCTCCGCCAGGAAGTAGATCAGGGCCTGCGCGGTGAACAGGGCGGCGACCACCGAGAGCAGGGGGATCAGGATGAGGGTCGGGCTGCGGTAGGTGATGAGCAGCATCACGATGACGACGGCCATCGCGGAGATCAGCAGCGTCGAGTCGATGCCCTCGAAGGCCTCGGAGAAGTCGGCCGAGGTGCCGCCCGGGCCCGTGATGTGCACGGCGAGCCCGTCGCCGCCCTTGCCGACCTCGTCGCGGATGGAGTCGACCGCGGGCGCGATCCGCTCCCAGCCCTTCTCGTCCATCGTGATCGGCACGAGGATCTGAGCCGCGCGCGGGTCGGTCGGCCGGTCGTAGACCGGGCCCCGGGTCTCGGCGCCGCGGATGCCGTGGTCGGTCAGCTGTTTGAGCTGCCGCACGTCCTCGGAGATCGCCGCCCGGTCCTGTGCCGTCAGGCCGCTCTCGCGCGCGTACACGACGACCGCGGGGATCTGTTCCGGCCTGAAGTCCTCGGAGAGCTCCAGGACTTGGGTCGACTCGGCCGAGCCGGGCAGCCACGAGGCCGCGTCGTTGTCCTGCGCGTCGGTGAGTTTCTGGGCGAAGGGCGCCATCAGGAACAGCGCCGCGAGCCACAGCACCAGCACCAGCCACTTGGCACGCCGCCCGCACACCAGATACGCGATGCCGCGCTGCCTCTGTGGCTTCTCCTGGATCTCCGCCATGGTGTTACCCCCGCAACCGTGCGTCGAGCCGGTCGGCGGCCCAGCATGGCACGCGCGCGCCGGGCGGAACATCCGATGAACGTCCTAGGTCTGGACCGGCGCGAACCCTTGCGTCCCGGCATGGCAGGCTTGGGGCATGGCCGCGCAGATCAATCCCAGCATTCTGTCCGCCGACTTCGCTCGTCTCGCGGACGAGGCGAAGGCGGTGGCGGGAGCCGACTGGCTCCACGTCGACGTCATGGACAACCATTTCGTCCCGAACCTCACGCTCGGTGTGCCGGTCGTAGAGTCTCTGGCCCGTGCGACGGACACCCCGCTGGACTGCCATCTGATGATCGAGGCCCCCGATCGGTGGGCGCCCCAGTACGTCGAAGCGGGGGCCGGTTCCGTCACCTTCCATGTCGAGGCGGCCGCCGCTCCCGTCCGGCTCGCCCGGGAGATCCGGGCCAAGGGCGCCCGCGCCGCGATGGCGCTGAAGCCCGCGACGCCCATCGAGCCGTACGAGGATCTGCTCCCCGAACTCGACATGTTGCTGATCATGACGGTCGAGCCGGGCTTCGGGGGTCAGGCGTTTCTCGACATCATGCTCCCGAAGATTCGCCGCACCCGCGAGTTGATCAAAAAGCACGGCCTCGAACTCTGGCTCCAGGTCGACGGCGGTGTCTCGGCCTCCACCATCGAGCGCTGCGCGGACGCGGGCGCCGATGTCTTCGTCGCCGGATCGGCCGTGTACGGGGCATCCGACCCGGCCGAAGCGGTACGTGCACTACGCACCCAGGCGGAGGCGACGACCGGCAAGGCATCCTGGGCGTGCGACCACTGAGCCACGGGAACGTGAACGACTCCCATCAGGGCTGATCAAGAGCGCCGGATCTGCGAGGATGAACGGCGAATCAAAAGTGTGAACAGCAGTGAGGAGATCGCCGTGTCGGGTATGTCGGCGGGCCGGTCAGCCATGCGGATGGGACCCGCTGAGCTGGTGCAGGCGGCGGCCATGGCCCGCCGCTTCTACCTCGAGGGCAAGTCCAAGATCCAGATCGCCGAGGAGTTCGGCGTCAGCCGCTTCAAGGTGGCCCGGGTCCTGGAAACCGCCCTCGAACGGGATCTCGTACGCATCGAGATCCGAGTGCCGGCCGAACTGGACGCCGAGCGCTCCGACGCGCTCCGCGCCCGGTACGGCCTCAGGCACGCCGTCGTGGTGGAGTCGCCGGCCGAGGCCGAGGAGACTTCCCCCGACCCCGAGAACCTGGGGGAAGTGGCCGCCGACCTGCTCGGCGAACTCGTCAACGAGGGGGACATCCTGGGCCTGGCCTGGGGCCGGTCCACCATCCACATGGCGGCCGCCCTCGACCGGCTGCCGCCGTGCACGGTGGTGCAGCTGACGGGTGTGTACGACGCCGGGACCGCCGAGCGCGGCTCGGTCGAGGCAGTCCGCCGCGCCGCCCAGGTGTCCGGCGGCGACGCCCATCCCATCTACGCCCCGATGCTGCTGCCGGACGCGGCCACCGCGACCGCGCTGCGCCACCAGACCGGGATCGCCCGGGCCTTCGAGTACTTCGACAAGGTCACGGTCGCCTGCGTCTCCATCGGCTCCTGGGAGCCGGGCATCTCGACGGTGCACGACATGCTCAGCGACGAGGAGCGGGCGCACTACGCCTCGCTCGGGGTCGCCGCCGAGATGTCCGCGCACCTCTTCGACACCGACGGCCGCCGGGTCGGGCGGGACCTCGGCGAGCGGTGCATCACCGTCAAGGCCGACCAGCTCCGCCGTATCCCCGAGGTCGTCGCCATCGCGGGCGGGCAGCGCAAGGGGGCCGCGATCGACGCGGTGCTGCGGTCCGGGCTCGTCACCAGCCTCGTCACCGACACCGCGGCGGCGGACTACCTGATGGCGGCGGGGCCGACGCCGAAGCCGGCGCTCAACCGGACCGACCCGGACGGGATCTGACGGCAGGTCATAAGGGGGCGGCCGTGGCGGGATGGCGCGGTTCGTCCCCCGGGTGGTGGTCCGCCTTTTCGCCGTGGTGACGGGCCGCGCGTCGTCACCGGGCGGGGCGGCGAGATCCCCTACACCGACGATCACTACGACTCGTTCAGGGCGGTACTGAGATGACGGAACGCGTGGTCACGCTGGACCTCGACGGGGTCACGGACAAGGCGGGCCTGATGGACCGTTGTGCCCGCGCCCTGGAGCTGCCCGACTGGTTCGGCCGCAACTGGGACGCGCTGGCCGACAGCCTCCGCGACCACACCGTCTGGCCCGAGGGCGCCGTCGAGCAGGGGCTGCTGATCGTCGTACGGAACTGGCGGCCGTACGAGAAGGCGCGGCCGGACGAGTGGGACGTGGCGCGTGAGGTGTTCGCCGAGGCGGCCGGGCGCGAGTCGCGGCTCACCGTGGCGTTGGCGTTGGGCTGAACCCCGCGTCGCAGTCGGCTGATGGGTTATCAACTCCGCTCTGTGGATAGGCTCGTGCCGGATCGAGCAAGGCTGCGAGGCGAAACGGGGTTGGGCGACGCATGGTGTACCAGATTCCGCCGGAGCCGGCGCACTTCGTCGACCGTGACGAGGAACAGGCGCGGGTTCTGCGGGCCGTGGCCCAGGCACAGGAATCGCAGGAGCGGCGGTCCGGCGCACGCCCGCTGTGCTTCGCGCTGAGCGGATACGGCGGCACGGGCAAGTCGGAGCTGGCCTTCCGGCTGGCCCGCGGTGTCGCGGAGCGGTACCCGGACGGCGTGCTCTACGTCGACCTCGACGACGTGCGCCGCGCCGACGGCGGGGTGGACATCGCCGATGTCCTGGGCGATCTGCTGCGGGCCCTGGGGTCGGACTGGATCGCCCCCGTCTTCAAGGAACGGGTGCGCCAGTACTGGTCGTTGACGCACGGCAAGCGGCTCGTCCTCGTCATCGACAACGCCCGCTTCGGCACCGAGGTCGAGCCGCTCCTGCCCACCTCGGGCGCGAGCCTGGCGATCGTCACCAGCCACGGACCGCTCTACGACCTCCAGGCCGGCGCCGCCGTGGAACTGCCCCTGGATCCACTGGGGGAGGCGCACGCACGGGAGCTGCTGGAGCGCGTGACACGCGACGGCGACGAGCGCCTCGCGGCCGAACCGGACCAGACCCGCCGCCTGCTGCGACTGTGCGCCGGCCTGCCCGCCGCGCTGCACGTGGCCGGCCGCCTGCTGCGCCGCCATCCGCAGCGACCGCTGCCCCGCCTGCTGGGGTCTTTGACCGCGGAACTGCACGAGAAGGGAATCCCGACGGTGGAACGAGTGTGGGACGCGGCCTACGGCGGTCTGAGCGGTGAGGCGGCCCGGCTCTACCGGCTGCTCGCCGACTTCCCCGGCCCGTCCTTCACCCCGGCCGCCGCTGCCGCACTCCTCGGCGGTGACGCCGAGGACGCGTTGGACGAGCTGCGCGAGGCGGGGCTCCTGGACCACCGGAGCGGGGAGGACGGCCGCGCGCGCCTTCCCGAGCTGCTGCGTGCTCACGCCCGGCGGCGGGCCGAGGCCGACGGCGACGAGAACGAGCGGGACGCGGCGCGGCGGCGGATCGTGCGCTGGTATCTGCGCCAGGCGCAGCGCGCCGACCTGCTGGCGGCGGGCCGTCGGCTCACGCTCGCCGCAGTTGTGCCGCCGGTGCCCGGCACGCTGGACGTGCTGTTCGAGCGGCCCGGCGACGAGCCGGGGCCGGAGAAACGGCGGGCCTACCAGTGGCTGGAGGCCGAGCGGCACGCGCTGTTCGCCTGTGTCCGCATCGCCCACGCGGCGGGCGCCGAGGGCACGTGGGGCACGGAGGAGGCCTGGGCGCTGTGCGAGCCCCTGTGGACGCACTTCCTGGATCATCCGCACTACGCCGACCACATCGAGGCCTTCCGGACCGGCGTGGCCGCGGCGCAGCGCGCCGGTCACATCCGGGCCGTCGTCCGCATGCGCTGCCAGCTCGCCCGGCCGCTGTGGGAACAAGGGGAGTTGGAGGCGGCCGACCGGGAACTCGGCCAGGCGCTGCGTGCGGTGGAGGCCGCCCTCGGGGATTCCGCGGACGAGCGCAAACTCGCCGCGTCCGCCATGGAGTTCCGCGGGATGCTGCGCGCGGCGCAGGGCGACTGGGCGGCGGCCGCGGCCGAGTTCGAGGCCTCGCGCGCCGTGCACGCCGGGATCGGCAACGCGTACGGCGTCACGCTCCAGACGTACCGTCTGGGCGAAGCCCTCGCTCACCTCGGCGAGTTGGAGCGCGCGGCGGAGTTGCTGACCGGGGCGCGGGAGGAGTTCGCGGCGGACGGGCGGATCCGCCTCGTCGCGCGTGCGGAGTTCGCCCTCGGCGGTGTCCTGGCGCGACTCGGCCGGGCGGACGAGGCACGTGAGCGGTATCTGGCCGCACTGGCCGGAGCGCGGGGACGTGGCGGTGCCCGCGACGAGATCCGGGTCCTGGACGCGCTGGCCGAACTGGCCGCGGGGGAGGGCCGGGAGGCGGAGGCCGAGGAGCATCGGGCGGCGGCTCGGTCGGTCCGGGAGCGGTGCGGGCTGGAGTGACCCGACCGGGTTTCACAGCGGCAGTGCCGCCTCGTCCGGGGACGCGGGAGACAGCCGTACGGCGAACGTGCGCGGGCCGATCGCGCAGGTGAGGGACGTGGGCGCGGGGCCGGTCCGTTCGGCGACGAGCGCGGCGTGCACGGCGGAGAGCACCGGTGCCGGATCGGCGTACGCCAGCCCGTCCGCCTCCCGGCACGGTCCGATGCGGACCGACAGCAGGGGGCCCGAGCGCGGCCGGACCAGGCAGTAGGTGTCCGAGACGATGAGCGCGGCGGTGCGCCTGCCTCCGGGGTGGTCCGCCAGGACCCGGACGGTCCAGTCGGCCGCCGTTCGTATCACCCGGCCGCCGTACGCGTCGGCTTGGCCGGTCCCGCCGGTCCCGCGGCTTCTGCGGTAGAGGAGGGCGGCGCCCTGCGTGTGGCGCACGCTCGCGGTGCCGACCTCGGCCGCGAGGTGATGGACGGGGGCGGGCGGCTCGAAGTGGGCGGGATGACGCGTCACGTGGAGGACACCCGCGGCGCCGTGCCGGATGCGGACCGCGAACGCGTACGGGGTGACGGGCGCCGGTGCCGGGTCGGGGAGCAGGCGGGGGAGGGCCGGGACCGGGGGCGGCTCGACGCCGATGAGTGCGTACAGCTTCGCGCGCAGCCGCTCCAGGACCTGCCCGTGCTCGGCGAACACGGTGTCGGTGAGGGTGCGGACGCCGCCGGGGCGGTGGGCGCGGATCGCGGTCGCTATGCCGCCGGGGTCGTCGAGGACTTCGGGGGTGCGGGGATCGACGGCGGTGAAACGTGGGACGCGGCTCAGCAGGTCGGCCATCGGGCTGTCCGGGAGCAGCTCGGTGCCGCCGTCATAGGCGGCGAGCACGGGGCGGTCGAGGGCGGCCGGGTACAGGGCCGCCGAGCCGTGGTCGGTGATCACGGCGTCCGCGGCGATCATGACGGCGGCCCACTCCTCGTACGCCTCGGGGAGGACGAGGCCGGCGTGGCGGGCCGGGGCGAGGTGCTGTTCGAGCTGGAACTCGCCCAGTCTGACCCGCTCGTTGGGGTGCAGGACGAAGGCGAGTTGGTACTCGTCGTGCGGCAGGACGGCGGCCAGGTCGGCGGGCAGGGAGGGGCGGCGCGCCAGCAGGGACTCCTCGCCCCAGGTGGACGCGATCACGACCAGGGTGCGGGTGCCGGTGCGCAGGGCGGCCCGGTAGCGGTCCCGTCGGTCGGCGGAATCGAGGAAGCGTTCCAGGAGGGGGTCGCCCACGACCGCACAGCGGGCTGCCGCCTGCGGGCTGACCGCGGCCAGGCGGGCGACCTGGCTGGGGTGGGCGAGCGCGTAGAGGTCGGCGAGGAAGGTGCTGTCGGGGAGCAGGAGGTGGGCCGGGTCGAGTCCGGAGGGGGAGTACTCCGTGCCCTCGTGGCGGATGGACTTGCTGAAGCCGGCGCCGTGGGGGAGCAGCGCGCGAGGGCCGTGCAAGGCCTGGAGGTCGCCCTTGGGGCTGGCGGCCAGGATCAGTGCGAAGCGGCGGCGGGTGGCGTGTGCCCAGGGGAGGGACTGTGCGCCGGCCCGTTCTATCGCGGTGAGGGCGTCGGCGGAGAAGTCCGAGCCGGGGACGAGGGTGAAGAGGCGGTCGAAGCGGGGGTCACCCTCGAAGACCGGGAGGGTGTCCAGCAGCCGATGGAGTGCGTTCTGCGAGCGCGCGGCGAAGAGAATCGCCCGTCGCCCGTCGCCCGTCGCCCGTCGCCCGTCGCCCGTCGCCCGTCGCCCGTCGCCCGTCGCCCGTCGCCCGTCGCCCGTCGCCCAAGTGTCTCTCCAGTCTATCTGCCGGGTGTCCGCGGGTCTGGGCGTTTGCGCAGATCGGCGCCTGTTCGCCGGGACCGTCCGGTGCGGCGAGGCGATGGTACCCGCGGGGCGGTCGGCGCCGATGGGTGTCCCCTTCGGCGGCTCTTCGGTGGCCGCTTGATAGGCGCTTGGCCGGGACATGCAGAATGCGCTGCATGAACGAGTGGCTCAGTGTGCTGTCAGCGGCGCTCATCGGCGCCGGTTCCGCTCTCGCCGGAAGTCTGATCACGGGGCGTTCGACCCGAGAGGCCGGAGAACGGCAGGCCGCTGCCGCCGAGCAGACCATGCGCCTGACGCTCGACGAGCAGCGCGCCGCCCGCATCCACGCCCAGCGCCGCGAGGCGTACGTCGGTTTCCTCCAGGCGGTGAACGCCGTCCTCGTCACCCGTAGGACGGGGGAGGCGCAGCCGAGCGACCTCCCCGACCTCGAACGGGCCTACAGCGTCGTACTCCTGGAGGGCCCCGCGGGTCCCGCCGACGCGGCGCGGTCCCTGATGGCGTTGCTGCCCAGGCATCCGTCCCTCGGTGAACTCGACGCGGCACTGGGGGAGTTCATCGAGGCGGCGCGCACCGCGTCGGAGCGTGGGTCGGCTGCGTAGCGGCCGGGCGCCGACCCCGAGCGAACGCGAAGATCATGTACCGGACAGCCCCTAGGATGGCCAACCGCAGCGCTTGTACGCGTGCAGAGTTGCGTTCACCGCAGGGAGAATGCCCATGGGCACCAAAGAGGCCGCACGTACACCGTCCGACAGCGGGGTCTTGGAAGGCCAGTCGGCCGGGCCCATGGTGCCGCGCTTGGCGCTGGGCGCGCGGCTGCGCGGACTGCGGGAGGAGCGGCACATCTCCCGTGAGGCCGCGGGGCGTGTGATCCGGGCCTCCCGGTCCAAGATCAGCCGGATGGAGGGTGGTCGCCACGGGTTCAAACTGCGTGACGTGGCCGATCTGCTCACTCTCTACGGAGTCACGGACGAGGCCGAACGCGCCACCTTGCTGACCCTGGCCGAACAGGCCAACACCCCCGCCTGGTGGCGGTACTACAACGACGTGGTGCCTGCCTGGATGCAGGTCTACCTCGGGGCCGAACAGGCGGCGAGTGTCATCCGCTGCTTCGAGGTCCAGCGTGTTCCCGGCTTGTTGCAGACCCCCGACTATGCGCGTGCGGCCATCCGGATCGCCCACTCGGACGCCTGTGCGGAGGAGATCGACCGGCGAGTCGCACTGCGGATGACACGCCAGCGGATCCTCCACCGGCAGCCGCCGGCGCAGCTCTGGGCCGTGATCGACGAGGCGGCGCTGCGTCGCCCGGTGGGCGGCACCGGCACGATGCGCGCCCAGCTCAGGCATCTCATCGAGATCTGCCGACTTCCGCAGGTCACTGTCCAGATCATGCCGTTCGCCGCCGGCGGCCACGCCGCGGAAGGCGGTCCGGTCACCGTCCTGCGCCTGCCCGGCGGTCAGTTGCCCGACGTGGTCTGCCTCGAACAGCTCACCACCGCCCTCTATCCCGACAAGCCGGCCGAGATCGAGTGCTACTGGGATGTCATGAACCGCCTGGTGGTCGAGGCCGAATCACCGGACGAGACGGCCACGATCCTCCATCGCATCCTTCAGGAGACCTGATCCGAGAGGGTCAGCGCTTGAGGGCGACACCGCCGTACTGATGCACCTCCGCCGGGAGGTCCCAGGCGCCGGCGTCAGGACGCCAGCGCGAGCACGAGGCCACGCCCGGTTCGAGCAGTTCCAGACCGTCGAAGTAGCGCGCGATCTGCTCAGGGCTGCGGAGGATGTACGGGATCGAGCCGCCCTCGTTGTACTGCTGGATGGCCTGGACGTAGGACTCGCTGGTGCTGGTGCTGTCGTACTGCACGAGGTAGCTGCCGGAGGGCAGGGCGTCCACCAGCTGCCGCACGATCGAGCGCGCCTCGTCGTAGTCCTCGATGTGGCCCAGGATGCCCATCAGCATGAGAGCGACGGGCTGGTCGAAGTCCAGCGTCTTGCCGGCTTCCCGCACGATCGTGCTCGGCTCGCGCAGGTCGGCGTCGACATAGTTGGTGACACCTTCCGGGGTGCTGGTGAGCAGCGCGCGGGCGTGTGCCAGCACCAAGGGGTCGTTGTCGACGTAGACGATCCGGCATTCAGGGACCACCCGCTGGGCGATCTGATGGGTGTTGTCCACATTGGGCAGCCCCGTGCCTATGTCCAGGAACTGCCGGATACCCTCCTCGGCGGCCAGATGACGAACGGCGCGGGCGAGGAAGTACCGGGCGGCACGGGCTCCGGTCTCGATGCCGGGGAAGATCTCGCGGAACGCGTCACCGGCCACGCGGTCGACTTCGTAGTTGTCCTTTCCCCCCAACCAGTAGTTCCAGATCCGAGCCGACTGCGGCACGGAGGTATCGATCTTGGCGAGCGCCTCCTGCTCGGAGTTCTCTGCCTCATCAGTCATGGACGCTCCTGCGCGTGCGTAAGTGGGGAAACCACGAAACCGTCGAACACCAGTCGTGGACGTCCACGTTATTCCCCACGGCTCGACTCAGGTGAATCATTGGCCCAACCTGCCTTGTCCGGCTGTCCGTTGACCTGTTGGCAAGACCGCCGCGCCCAGCGCACGACCAGCCCCGGGCTCGCAGGCCCTACGAGCGCTCGGGTAACGTTTTGTCGTAAGGCAGGTTCCTGCCCGGCACGGGAGCCCCCGCCACCTCCTTGTACCTCCTTGGAGGATTACCTGATCGCGGGGGTGTATCGCTGTGTCTTCGTGGGAGTGACCTGCGACATCTCGCGTGAAAATGTGGGTCTATGCGTTTCCTCGAGGCCAGCACCGGTCGCCACGTAGAAAATTCTCCGGTTCCCTACGACCTGACGTACGACGACGTGTTCATGGTCCCGAACCGCAGCGCGGTCGGCTCCCGGCAGGGCGTGGACCTCGGCTCCCCGGACGGCTCGGGCACCACCATCCCGCTGGTCGTCGCCAACATGACCGCCATCGCGGGGCGCCGCATGGCGGAGACCGTGGCCCGGCGCGGCGGGCTCGTGGTCATTCCGCAGGACATCCCGATCGACGTCGTCAGCGAGGTCGTCACCTGGGTGAAGGGCCGCCACCACGTCCTGGACACCCCGATCGTGCTGGCCCCGCACCAGACCGTCGCCGACGCGCTGTCCCTGCTGCCGAAGCGCGCGCACAACGCCGGTGTGGTCGTCGACGAGGAGCAGCGGCCGGTCGGTGTCGTCACCGACCGGGACCTGACCGGCGTGGACCGCTTCACCCAGCTCGAAGTGGTCATGTCCAAGGACCTGGTGCTGCTCGACGCGGACATCGACCCGCGCGAGGCCTTCAACCGGCTGGACCACGCCAACCGCCGCTACGCCCCCGCCGTCGACGAGGACGGCCGCCTCGCGGGCATCCTCACCCGCAAGGGCGCCCTGCGCGCCACGCTCTACACCCCGGCCACCGACGCGAACGGCAGGCTGCGCATCGCCGCCGCCGTCGGCATCAACGGCGACGCCGTGGTCAGGGCCAAGCAGCTGCTGGACGCGGGCGTCGACACGATCGTCATCGACACGGCACACGGCCACCAGGAGTCGATGCTCAGCACGATCAAGCTGGTGCGCGGCCTCGACCCGCGGGTCCCGATCGTCGCGGGCAACGTCGTCGCCGCGGAAGGTGTCAGGGACCTCATCGAGGCCGGTGCCGACATCGTCAAGGTAGGCGTCGGACCGGGCGCCATGTGCACCACCCGCATGATGACCGGCGTGGGCCGGCCGCAGTTCTCCGCCGTCATGGAGTGCGCGGCCGAGGCGAAGAAGTACGGCAAGCACGTGTGGGCCGACGGCGGTGTCCGGCACCCGCGCGATGTGGCCATGGCGCTGGCCGCGGGCGCGTCCAACGTGATGATCGGGTCCTGGTTCGCGGGCACCTACGAGTCCCCTGGCGACCTCCAGCAGGACGCGAGCGGGCGCCTGTACAAGGAGTCCTTCGGCATGGCGTCCGCGCGGGCCGTGGCCAACCGTACGTCGGACGAGTCGGCGTACGACCGGGCCCGCAAGGCGCTGTTCGAGGAGGGCATCTCCACCTCCCGGATGTTCCTCGACCCGGCCCGCCCGGGCGTGGAGGACCTGATCGACTCGATCATCGCGGGCGTCCGCTCCGCCTGCACCTACGCGGGTGCCGGCTCCATGGAGGAGTTCGCCGAGAAGGCCGTCGTCGGCATCCAGAGCGCGGCCGGCTACGCGGAGGGCAAGCCGCTGCACGCCAGCTGGAACTGAGTCGACTCGCGCGGCTTGTGCGCCGTCGGGCTCGTGTTCTACTTCGGGTACGGCCGTCGCCGCTCCCGATTCGCACCACCAGAAGCGAAGTGAACCACCCGCAGTGCTGAATGATCTCGACGAACGCATCGTGCACGCCCTCGCCGAGGACGCCCGCCGTTCCTACGCGGACATCGGGCAGTTGGTCGGTCTGTCCGCGCCCGCCGTGAAACGGCGCGTGGACCGGCTGCGCGCCACCGGAGCCATCACCGGCTTCACCGTCAGGGTGGACCCGGCGGCCCTCGGCTGGAAGACGGAGGGCTTCGTCGAGATCTACTGCCGGGGCAACACCTCGCCGCAGGCCATCCAGCGCGGCCTGGAGCGCTACCAGGAGGTCGTGGCCGCGTCGACCGTCACCGGCGCCGCGGACGCGATCGTCCAGGTCTTCGCCTCCGACATGAGGCACTTCGAACGGGTCCTGGAGCGGATCGCGGGGGAGCCGTTCGTGGAGCGGACGAAGTCCGTGCTCGTCCTGTCCCCGCTACTGCGCCGCTTCTCGTCGGGCTCGCCGACCTGAGCGGTCGCAAGGACCCCTTCAGCCGGCCGCCTTGCGGGCCAGCGCGTTGTTCCCCGTCGAGTTGTGCACGCTGAAGCTCACCGCGTCGGAGCGGTAGCGGTCGTCCGACCATTCCACCGGGCGGCCCTCAGGTGTCGTCGTCACCCGGCGCACCCGCAGCAGCGGACTCGTCCGGCGGACGCCGAGCAGTTCGGCGTCCCGGGCGCCCGCCGCGACCGCGTCGATGACGTGCTCGCCGTACGCGAAGACCAGGCCCGTGTCGTCGTACAGGCGCTGGGTGACGGACGGGCAGCCCGGCTCGATCGACTCGACCGCGGGGGAGATCCAGTCGGCGTACACGGTCCGCTCCAGCAGGACCGGCTCGCCGTCCAGGCCGCGCAGCCGCAGGACGTGCAACACCGGGGTTTCCTCGCGCAGTTGGAGGCGTACGGCGTCCTCGGCGGTCGCCGGGCGGTACTCCTGCGCCACCACCCGGCCGGTCGCCTCGCGGCCCATCGCGCGCGCCCACTGGGCGAAGCTGCGCAGCTCGGCGAAGCTCTGGCTGCGGCGGTTGGCGAGCACCACGCGGCGGGCGCCCTGGCGTGAGCCGATGAGTCCCTCGGCGGTCAGCGCCGCGACGGCCTGGCGGACCGTGCCGCGCGAGACGCCGTAGTGGGCCGCGAGGTCCGTCTCGGCGGGCAGCAGGCTGCCGACGGTGTACTCCTCGCGGTCGATCGCCCTGCGCAGTTCGTCGGCGATCTCTTCGTGTCGTGCCGCCATGCTCCCCCCTTGGAGTCAGCCGCTGTGCACAGCGTGACCAGCGTAGTCGAGATCCAACGGTGATCCGGGCAGGCCGGGATTGTGCAGGAACTCAGGGGTCAGCGTTTCGCCAGTGTTTACGAGCACGACACCAGCGGCAGACCTACTGAGGCCAACTTGTTCAGACAAGTTATCTCTGTTTGGCTCCTGCACCCTTGCGCGTCCCCTGGAGAAGCCGTGACCGTGTCCCTGCCGAGAACAGCCGTCCGTGGCGGCGCCCTAGCCGTCGTCGCCGCGCTCGCCCTGAGCGCCTGCGGCGCCGCCCCCGAGTCCACGTCGACCACCGCCGACGGCAAGAGCGCCGCGGACGCGACCTCGGTCGCCGACTTCGGAGGCATGTCGCAGCTGGTCGCCGCGGCGAAGAAGGAGGGCACGCTGAACGCCATCGCGCTGCCCCGCGACTGGGCCAACTACGGTGCCCTCATCGACGGCTTCGAGGAGAAGTACGGCATCAAGGTCGCCGTCGACAACCCGGACGGCTCCAGCCAGGACGAGATCAACGCCGTCACCACCAGGAAGGGCCAGAGCCGGGCGCCGGACGTCCTCGACCTCGGCAGCTCCTTCACGCTGAGCGCCGCCCAGCAGGGGCTCCTCGCGCCCTACAAGGTGGCGGCCTTCGCCGACATCCCCGAGGGCCAGAAGGACCCGAAGGGCCAGTGGTTCAACGACTACGGCGGCTACATCTCCATCGGTTGCGACGCCAAGCGCGTGACCACGTGTCCGACCACCTTCGCCGACCTGCTCAAGCCGCAGTACAAGGGCCAGGTCGCCCTCAACGGCAACCCCACCAAGTCCGGTTCGGCCTTCGGCGGCGTCTGGGCGGCCTCCCTCGCCAACGGCGGCTCCTTCGACGACATCCAGCCCGGCCTCGACTTCTTCGCCAAGCTGAAGAAGAGCGGCAACTACACGCCCGTCGAGTCGACCCCGGCCACCGTCCAGAAGGGCGAGACGCCCATCAGCATCGACTGGGACTACCTCAACGCCGGGTACGCCGACGAGTTCAAGTCCAAGGGTGTCGACTGGAAGGTGTCGGTGCCCAGCGACGGCAAGTTCTCCCAGTACTACTCCCAGGCCGTCAACAAGGACGCCCCGCACCCGGCCGCCGCCCGCCTGTGGGAGGAGTACCTCTACAGCGCCGAGGGCCAGAACCTGTGGCTCAAGGGATACGCCCGGCCCGCCCTGATGCCCGCCATGGAGAAGGCCGGCACCCTCGACAAGACGGCCGCGGCCAAGCTGCCCGAGGTCTCCGGTACGCCCTCCTTCCCGACCGAGGCCCAGCAGGACAAGGCCAAGACGGTCCTCGCACAGGGCTGGGCGAAGGCCGTCTCCGGATGACCGCGACTGTCGAACGGGTCGACGTGGCGAGTGCCGCTGTGGTGAAGCGGCGGCGCCGTCCCCTCGGCTGGCTCGCCGTCGTCCCGCTGCTCGCCTTCACCGCGGTCGCCTTCGGGCTGCCCGCCCTGGCCGTGCTCGACGGCGCCTTCACCGTCAAGGACCAGGCCACGGGCGCCAGTTCGTACTCCACCGAGAATCTGACCGCCTCACTCGAGGGCGCCTATCTGACGGCCCTGCTCGGCAGCGTCAAGCTGTCCGCCGTCTCCGCCTGCCTCGCGGCCGTGCTCGGGCTGCCGCTCGCCCAGGCCGTGGTGACCTCCCGCTTCCGCGCGCTGCGCGAGGCCGTGCTCACCGCGTCCGGGGTGCTCGCCAACTTCGGCGGGGTCCCGCTGGCCTTCGCCTTCGTCGCCACGCTCGGCAACGCCGGTGTGCTGACCCGGCATCTGGGCCTGCGGGACAAGGGCTGGGACCTCTACAGCTTCTGGGGTCTGGTGATCGTCTACCTGTATTTCCTGATCCCGCTGATGGTGCTCACCATCACCCCGGCCCTGGACGGGCTGCGCTCCCAGTGGCGCGAGGCCGCGCGCAACAACGGCGCCACCCCCGCGCAGTACTGGCGGCACGTCGCCCTGCCCGTCCTCGCGCCCTCCCTCCTCGGCGGTCTCGTGCTGCTGTTCGGCAGCGCCTTCGCCGCGTACGCCACCGCCGCCGCCATGGTGGGCAGTTCGATCCCGCTGGTCACCCTGCAGATCGCCGACGCCCTGTCCGGCAACGTGCTGGTCGGCCAGGAGAACGTGGCGCTCGCCCTCAGCCTCGACATGGTCCTGGTCGCCGGACTGGTCATGGCCGTGTACCTGCCCCTGCAACGCCGGAGCGCGCGATGGCTCGCCTGAACCTGTGGCGGTGGGGCGTGCTCGGCCTCGCCGCGCTGTACTTCCTGCTGCCGCTGGCCGCGTCCGTGGTCTTCACGGTCGACGTGCCCGGGCAGGGCATCACCTTCGACGCCTACTCACAGATCGTCTCCGCCGCCGGCTTCACCTCCGGCCTGCTGCTCTCGCTGGAGCTGGCCGCCGCCACCATCGCCGTCGTACTGCTGCTGATGGTGCCCGCCATGGTCGCCCTGCGGCTCGGGGCGCCCCGGCTCGGGCCGGTCGTCGAGGTGGTGTGCTCGCTGCCGCTGGTCGTGCCGCCGATCGCGTTCGTCGCCGGCCTCAGCACCATTTTGAAGTGGGGCCCGGAGCACCTCTCGCGGACGCCGCTGTTCCAGACGTTCGTGGCGATCCAGAACCCCGACTTCCCCGTCGTCCTCGTCCTGGCCTACGTCGTGATGGCGCTGCCGTTCGTGTACCGCGCCCTGGACGCCGGGCTGCGCGCCGTCGACGTACGCACCCTCGTCGAGGCCGCCCGCAGCTGCGGGGCCGGCTGGCCGCAGACGCTGGTGCGGGTCGTCCTGCCCAACCTGCGCGGCGCGCTGCTCAACGCGTCCTTCCTCACGCTGGCCCTGGTGCTCGGCGAGTACACCGTGGCACAACTGCTCGGCTTCCAGCCCTTCGCCGTGTGGATCGTGAACGTCAGCGGCTCGCAGGCGCAGTTGTCCGTCGCCGTGTCCGTGCTCAGTCTGCTCCTGACCTGGGCCCTGCTTCTCGTCCTCGCCGGCCTCGGCGGACGCCGGTCCGCCCCCCGTACCGTCTCCCAGGGATGACCCATGACCACCACGCTCGTCGAGAAGTCCGCCGCGACCGAGGCCGCCACCGTCGAATTCCGAGGCCTGCGAAGGGAGTTCGGGCCGACCGTCGCCCTCGACGGCCTGGACCTGACCGTCCGCCCCGGTGAACTCCTCGCCCTGCTCGGCCCGTCCGGCTGCGGCAAGACCACCGCGCTGCGCATGCTCGCCGGGTTCGAACACCCCGACTCCGGCGAGGTGCTGGTCGACGGCGAGGACGTCACCCGGGTACCGGCCCACCGGCGCGACGCCGGGATGGTCTTCCAGTCGTACAGCCTCTTCCCGCATCTGCACGCGCTCGACAACGTGGCCTTCGGGCTGCGGATGCGCAAGGTGCGTACCGCCGAACGACGGGCGCGCGCCGCCGAGTTGCTGGAGCTGGTCGGCCTCGCGGACAAGGGCGAGCGGTACCCGCACCAGCTCTCCGGCGGCCAGCAGCAGCGCGTCGCGCTCGCCCGGGCCCTCGCCCTGCGCCCGCGCGTGCTGCTGCTCGACGAACCCCTGTCGGCACTCGACGCCAAGGTGCGGCTGACGCTCCGCGAGGAGATCCGGCGCCTCCAGCAGGAGCTCGGCATCACCACGCTGTTCGTGACCCACGACCAGGAGGAGGCGCTGTCCATGGCGGACCGGGTCGCCGTGATGCACGCCGGACGGCTCGAACAGTGCGCTGCCCCGGCCGAGTTGTACGGCCGGCCGACCACCGCCTTCGTCGCCGAGTTCGTGGGCACCATGAGCCGCGTTCCCGGACGGCTGTCCGACGGCACCGTGGAGGTGCTGGGACAGCGGCTGCCGGTCGACGGCCAGGCCCCGGCGGCGACCGACGTGGACGTCCTGGTGCGGCCCGAGGCGGTCGGGGTACGGGCCGACGGCGGAGGTGACGCGCGGGTCGTCGCCACGGCGTTCCTCGGCGCGGCCACCCGGCTCACCGTACGGCTCGCCGACGGTACGGAGGTCAAGGCCGACCTGCCCACGCACGAGGCCGCCGTGCTCGGCGCGGGCGCCCCGGTGAGCGTGTCGCTGCCGGAGCGGCCGGTGCTGGTGGCGGAACGCACCCGCTGAACTCCCCCCACGTAGGAAAGAGACAACCGTGACTCAACTCCCGCTCCAAGCCGTCCTGTTCGACATGGACGGCACGCTCGTCGACACCGAGCGCCTGTGGTGGGAGGCGGTGGAACGCGTCGCCGGCCGGTCCCTGACGGAGGCCGACCAGCCGGAGGTGCTCGGCCGTCCCGTCGAGCACACGGCCGCCTGGCTGTCCGCGGCCACCGGCCTGCCCGTCGCGGATCTCGCCGCCGCGCTCCACCGGGAGTTCGCGGCCCGCGTCCGCACCGGCATCGTGCCGCGCCCCGGCGCGCTCGACCTGCTCGACGCCCTCGCCCGCGACGGCGTCCCCACGGCTCTGGTGACCGCGTCCCCCAGAGCCGTCGCCGACACCGTGCTGGAAGCGCTCGGCGCGAGCCGCTTCGCGGTCTCGGTCACCGCCGACGACACCGAGCACACCAAGCCCGCCCCCGACCCCTACCTCGCCGCCTGCCGCGCCCTCGGCGTCGACCCGGCGGCCTGCGTCGCCGTCGAGGACACCCAGACCGGCGTCAGCTCCGCCGAGGCGGCCGGCTGCACGGTCCTCGCGGTGCCCTCGCTCGCCCCGATCGAGGCCGCCCCCGGACGGACCGTCCTGGCCGCCCTGGAGGGCGTCACCCCGGACCGGCTGCGCTCCCTGCTGCCGTACGAGCTGCGCGTCATGACCTGGAACCTCTGGCACGGCGGCACCAAGGTGCACGACCACCGGGCCAAGCAGCTCAAGGTCATCACGGAGACGGACGTGGACGTGGTCGGCCTCCAGGAGACGTACGGCACGGCCGCCGAGGAACTCGCCGACGCCCTCGGCTGGCACCACCACCGGGCCGGGGAGAACCTCGGCGTCATCAGCCGCCACCCGATCACGCAGCGTTTCGGCGACCCCGACGTCGGCTTCTACGGAGCCGCCGGCGTCCGGATCAGAACCGGCGACGGGCGGGAGGCGGACGTCTGGACGGCCCACCTCGACTACACGCCGTACGGGCCCTACGAGTCCGCCTTCGACGGGCTGGCCGCACCCGAACTGATCGCTCACGAGGAGGTGCGGCTCGCGCAGATGCGAGACACCCTGCGCCGGATCGCCGAGGTGGCCGACGAGGCAGTGCCCGTCGTCCTGGTGGGCGACTTCAACAGCCCCTCCCACCTGGACCGGCCGGCGGTCGCGTGGCCGGTGACCAGGGCGGCCGAGGAGGCGGGCCTGCGCGACTCCTACCGCGAGGCGCGTCCCGACCCCGCCCGGGATCCCGGCCACACCTGGTCCCCGGTCCACGCCGAGCACGAGGACGGCAGCGGCCGGCCGGAGCCGCAGGACCGGATCGACTTCGTCCTCCACCGGGGCCTGCGCGTCCTCGACTCCCGCACGTACGTCAGCGGCCGCCCCCGGCGCTGGCCGGACGTCGAGGACAACGACTGGCCGTCCGACCACGCGGCGGTGATCACCACCTTCGCGCCGGGCCGCCCGGACGGGCCGCCGGCCTGATCCCGTCAAAGCAGTCAAACCACTCGGCCGCACGCCCGTCTCTGGCTACCATCGATGTCATGACCCGACGACATTGATTCACCGCCCGCAACCTCGATGCCACCGGCGTGCGCCGACTGTCGGCCACGCTGTACGGCTACGCGTTCCTCGACGACTTCGTCCTGCTCTACCCGGTGTACGCGCTCCTGTTCAGCGACACCGGCCTGTCCCTGTGGCAGATCTCCTCCCTGTTCGCCCTCTGGTCGCTCACCGGCGTACTGCTGGAGATCCCCTCCGGCGCCTGGGCCGACGCCGTCTCCCGACGGACGCTGCTGTGGCTCGGCCCCCTGCTCACCGCCGTCGGCTTCGCCCTGTGGGTGATCGTCCCGTCGTACTGGGCGTTCGCGCTCGGCTTCGTCCTGTGGGGCGCCGGGGGAGCGCTCGGCTCCGGCGCCCTGGAGGCGCTGGTGTACGACGAGCTGGACCGGCTCGGCGCGGCCCACCGGTACGCGCGTGTGATGGGCCGGTCCCGGGCGGCCCGCGTGCTGGCCACGATGGCGTCGGTGGGACTCGCCGCCCCGGTCTTCGCGCTCGGCGGCTACCCGGCCGTGGGCGCGGCGAGCGTCCTGGCCTGTCTGCTGGCCGCGGCGACGGCGACCCGGTTCCCGGAGCACCGGCTGCCGCCGAAGGACGGAGGCGGGGACGGGGACGACGGCTGGGGCTGGGTGACGACCCTGCGGGCAGGTCTCGCCGAAGCCCACGGGGACCGTTCCGTACGCGGTGCCCTCCTGCTCGTCCCCGCCGTCGCCGCGGTGTGGGGCGCGCTCGACGAGTACACCCCGCTCCTGATCCGCGCCACCGGCGTGGCGGACGGGACGGTGCCTTACCTGATCCTGCTGATCTGGGCGGGAGCCACGGTCGGCAGCCTGCTGGCCGGAGCGGCCGAACGCCTGAACACGACCGGATTCGCCGTAGTGCTGGCGGGCGCCGCACTCGCCCTGGCCGCAGGAGCCCTGACCCGCACCCCGGCCGGCATCGCGCTCGTGGCCCTCGCCTTCGGCGGCTTCCAGCTGGCCGAGGTGCTCGCCGACGCCCGCCTCCAGCAACGGATCGACAGCACCGGCCGGGCCACCCTGACCTCGGTCGCGGGCCTGGGCACCGAGCTGGTCACCCTCGCGGTGTACGGCGGGTACGCGACGCTCGGTACGACGATGGCGCACAGCACCGTCTTCGCGCTGTTCGCGGTGCCGTATCTGCTGACGGCGCTGCTGGCGGCGGCTAGAACCTGGGCTGCCAAGGCACGACCGTGAAGTCACCCGTGCCCTTCTCGACCTTCTCGTAGGGTGCGGAGCTCACACATCTCGGCAGGTCCGCGGGGCCCATGTCCTCGGTCGCCGCCCAGCTGTAGCCGACCCGGTCGGCGTCGCCGGTGTCGTGGACGGTGACGCCGACGCGGTGGCCCTTGATCTCGTCCAGGTTGGTGTCCGTGACCACTCCGGAGACGACGGCCACCTTGCCGCCGGTGACGAGACAGTCGACCTCGGCCTTCGCCCAGGCGCCGGTGCCGTTCAGGTAGTGGCTGAACTCGAAGGTGCCGGTGGCCCGGGACGGGTCGTCGCGGTCCTTCACCGCGAGGTGCGCGTCGAACGAGAACATCAGGTCCTCCCCGGCATCCGGCCGCTGCATCCTGGCGGAGCCGGTGAGCGCGGCGGCCTCCCGCCGCTTCTCCTCGGAGGCGGCGGCGGAGGCGGAGGCCGCCGCGGTCGCGGTCAGCAGCAGCGTGGCACCGAGCACGGCGGTCTTCGTACGACGGTTCATGACGGCCCTTTCAGCGGGTGAAGCGGACGGTCATCACTCTTCCGGCGCCCGCCTCCCGCCACATCGACCCGAAGACGTCACCCCTCCTCCGCCGCCCGGCGGAGCACCCGGCCCCCACCTGCGCCTCCAGGCGGAGCCGCACTACGACTCGCGGCGTGCAACGAATCGCCGCCGAACCGCCGACATGCGCAACGAACCGTTCACGGACGCGCAACGGCTCCTCCTTGTCCACCGAAACCCGCCGCCCGTACCGTCTACGTGGCCCCCGCAACCACCCCTTTCGCCCCGGTGAGGAACACTCATGCGCACCGCCCTGCTCCAGAGCTCCGGCCGCCCCGGCTCGACCGTCGAGAACCTCAAGGTCCTCGACGAGGCCGCGGGCCGGGCCGCCGCAGCGGGCGCCGGGCTCCTTGCCGCGCCGGAGATGTTCCTCACCGGATACGCGATCGGCGACGACATCGGCCGCCTCGCCGAGCCCGCCGACGGTGACTCGGCGGACGCGGTCGCCGAGATCGCCACCCGAAACGGCCTCGCGATCGTCTACGGCTATCCCGAGCGCGCCGCCGACCAGGTCTTCAACTCCGCCCAGCTGATCTCCGCCGACGGCACCCGCCTCGCCGACTACCGCAAGACCCACCTCTTCGGCCGCTTCGAGCGCGACCACTTCACCCCGGGCGACCAGCCGGTCGTCCAGGCCGAACTGAACGGCCTCCGCGTCGGGATCATGATCTGCTACGACGTCGAGTTCCCGGAGAACGTCCGGGCCCACGCCCTCGCCGGTACCGACCTCCTGCTGGTGCCGACCGCGCAGATGCACCCGTTCCAGTTCGTCGCCGAGTCCGTCGTGCCGGTGCGGGCCTTCGAGAACCAGATGTACGTGGCCTACGTCAACCGGATCGGCCAGGAGGGCGAGTTCGACTTCGTCGGGCTCTCCACCCTCGCCGGACCCGACGGAGTCGCCCGCACCCGCGCCGGCCGCGGCGAGGAGCTTCTGCTCGCGGACGTCGACCCCGCGTTCCTCGCCGCGTCCCGCGAGGCGAACCCGTATCTGAAGGACCGCCGCCCGGGCCTCTACGGGTCCCTGGCCTGAACCCTCTCTGTTCTTCGTGTGCAAGGAGTCCCTACCCCATGACGTCCACCGTGCCCAACGCCGCCGAGCACGCAGACGAACGGCAGCCGCCGATCACCATGTTCGGCCCGGACTTCCCCTACGCCTACGACGACTTCCTCGCCCACCCGGCGGGCCTGGGCCGGATACCCGCCACCGAGCACGGCACCGAGGTCGCGGTCATCGGCGGGGGCCTGTCCGGCATCGTCGCCGCGTACGAGCTGATGAAGATGGGCCTCAAGCCCGTCGTCTACGAGGCCGACCGGATCGGCGGCCGGCTGCGGACCGTCGGCTTCGAGGGCTGCGACCCGTCCCTCACCGCCGAGCTGGGCGCGATGCGCTTCCCGCCGTCCTCCACGGCTCTCCAGCACTACATCGACCTCGTGGGACTCGAGACCCGGCCGTTCCCCAACCCCCTCGCGGCAGCGACCCCTTCGACGGTCGTCGACCTCAAGGGCGAGTCGCACTACGCCGAGACAGCCGCCGACCTGCCGCAGATCTACCGGGACGTGGCGCACGCCTGGAGCCGGTGTCTGGAGGAGGGCGCCGACTTCTCCGACATGAACCGGGCCATGCGCGAGCGGGACATCCCGCGCATCCGCGAGATCTGGGCGAAGCTCGTCGAGAAGCTCGACGACCAGACCTTCTACGGCTTCCTCTGCGACTCCGATGCCTTCAAGTCCTTCCGGCACCGCGAGATCTTCGGCCAGGTCGGCTTCGGAACGGGCGGCTGGGACACGGACTTCCCCAACTCCATCCTCGAAATCCTCCGCGTCGTCTACACCGAGGCCGACGACCACCACCGCGGCATCGTCGGCGGCTCCCAGCAGCTGCCGCTGCGCCTGTGGGAGCGGGAGCCGGAGAAGATCGTGCACTGGCCCTACGGGACGTCTCTGAAGTCCCTGCACACCGGCGGCGAGCCGCGCCCGGCGGTGACCCGCCTGCACCGCACGGCCGGCGACCGGATCACCGTGACCGACGCCGGCGGCGACATCCGCACCTACCGGACGGCGATCTTCACCGCCCAGTCCTGGATGCTGCTGTCCAAGATCGCCTGCGACGACTCGCTGTTCCCGATCGACCACTGGACGGCGATCGAGCGGACTCACTACATGGAGTCCAGCAAGCTCTTCGTGCCCGTCGACCGGCCGTTCTGGCTGGACAAGGCGGTCGACGACAGAGGAAATCCGACCGGCCGTGACGTCATGTCGATGACGCTCACCGACCGCATGACGCGCGGCACCTACCTCCTCGACGACGGCCCGGACAAGCCCGCCGTCATCTGCCTCTCCTACACCTGGTGCGACGACAGTCTGAAGTGGCTGCCGCTGTCCGCGAACGAGCGGATGGACGTCATGCTGAAGTCGCTCGGCGAGATCTATCCGAAGGTCGACATCAGGAAGCACATCATCGGCAACCCGGTGACCGTCTCCTGGGAGAACGAGCCCTGCTTCATGGGCGCCTTCAAGGCCAACCTGCCCGGCCACTACCGCTATCAGCGGCGCCTGTTCACCCACTTCATGCAGGACCGGCTGCCCGCCGACAAGCGGGGCGTCTTCCTCGCCGGAGACGACATCTCCTGGACGGCGGGCTGGGCCGAGGGCGCCGTCCAGACCGCGCTGAACGCGGTCTGGGGCGTCATGCACCACTTCGGCGGGACGACCGACCCGGCGAACCCCGGCCCGGGTGACCTCTACGACGAGATCGCGCCGGTCGAACTTCCGGAGGATTAGGTCTAGCTCAACGGTCGCGCAGGGGCGTGAGCAGCATGCGCCCCGCGAGTCCCACCGCCGCGTCCAACCCCTCGGTGAACTCCTCGGCGACATCGGGCAGTCCGCGCAGTGCCCACAGGGCCCGGGCCGCGGTCCAGGTGGCGTCCCGGGCCCGCTCCAGGCTCCACGCGCCGAGCAGATGGGTGAGCGGGTCGGCGATCTGGAGGAGGTCGGGGCCCGGCATCAGTTCTTCGCGGATGCGCTCCTCCAGCGAGACGAGGAGATCGCCCACGCGGTCGAACTCGTCCTCCACATCGGCGGGTTCGCAGCCGAGCGTACGACAGGTGTCCACGACGGCGAGCGCGAGGTCGTGGCCGATATGCGCATTGATGCCCGCGAGCGCGAACTGAAGCGGTCGTACGCCGGGATGGCGGCGGAGCTGGAACAGGGGTCGCCAGCAGGCCGGCGGTCGCCGCTCGCCGGACGCCGCGTCGACGGCCGCCAAGTAGCGCTCCGCGAACCGTACGTCCAGCGTGATCGCGGCTCGCGGGTCCCCGAACCTCCCGGCGTCGATGCGCTGGTCGACCGCCTCGGTGACGGCGAGGTAGACGCGGTTGAAGACGGCGACTCCGTCCCCGGCCGGCAAGGTCGAGTCGAGCGCGCGCATACGGGAGATGACCCCGTCGACGGGGGTGGTGAATTGTTCGCATTGCACCATGAGGGCAGAGTCGCAGCTTTAGGCTGGCCCGGGTACCGGCGGGCCCGACGCTTCCCCAGAACGGGGGAACGCGCCCGTCGCGGGGGAGGGGGAGCGGCACCGTGTCAGGCACACGTGCCCAGCGCCTGGCCGCGCGCCGGGCCGAGCGCAGGCGGGCTGCCCGGCGTGGCGCCATGGTCGCCGCCGCCTCGGTCGTGGTCGCGGTCGGCACCGTGACCGGGATGCTGTCCGCGCTCGACGAAGGGCGTGGCTCCGACGAGGCGGCCAGGCCCGAGGTGACCAGCTCGCCGTATCTGGCGCCTGTGCCCGCCGCATCCACGCCGTTCGCCTCTCCCGGCGCGAGTGAGTCCGCCTCGCCTTCCCAGAAGTCCCAGAAGTCCCCGAAGTCCCCGAAGTCCCCGAACACCTCGAACTCCCCGAAGAAGAAGGCCAGTTCCTCGCCGTCCCCGACGAAGACGGAGCAGCGGGAGAAGCAGCGGCCCGCACCCGCGTCCGCCCGGCTCTACCGCCATCCCGACTCCCAGGTGCTCGACTGGGTGCGCGCCCACGGCGGCGACCCGCGTCACGCGGTCATCGCCTCCCGCATAGCCGACCGGCCGGCGGCCGTCTGGTTCGCCGACTTCACGCCGTCGACCATCACCGCCCGGGTCCGCGCGGTCACCTCGGCAGGCGCGGCACAGGGCCGGGTGCCGGTGCTCGTGCCGTACGCGATACCCGGCCGCGACTGCGGCGGCGCCTCACAGGGCGGGGCGCCCGGCCTCGCCGCCTACGACGCCTGGATCGACGACTTCGCCGCCGGGCTGGGCTCCGGGAAGGTCGTCGTCGTCCTGGAGCCCGACTCGGTCGCCCAGGCCGAGTGTCTTTCGACGGGCGAACGATCCCGCCGCTTCGCCTCGCTGGCCCGCGCGGGCCGCGTCCTCAAGGCCGCCAACCCCGAGGCACGCGTCTACTACGACGCCGGCCACTCCGGCTGGAACGCGGCCGCGAAACAGGCGGGTTGGCTGCGGCAGGCCGGCGCCGCCTCGGCCGCCTCCTCCGACGGCATCTTCAGCAACGTCTCCAACTTCCACCGCACGGCCGACGAGATCGCCTAC
The DNA here is from genome assembly GCF_040654815.1 of Streptomyces sp. NPDC050619. Classification (NCBI taxonomy): domain Bacteria; kingdom Bacillati; phylum Actinomycetota; class Actinomycetes; order Kitasatosporales; family Streptomycetaceae; genus Streptomyces; species Streptomyces sp. NPDC050619. The sequence continues at coordinate 47,079 of NZ_JBFAIR010000030.1, forward strand.
GACCGCCGGGTCCTCGACGCCCTGGGCGGCCCGGCGAACCTGGGCGCCGTCATCGACACCAGCCGCAACGGCAACGGCGCCCCGGCCGACGGCGAGTGGTGCGACCCGGCCGGACGGAAGCTCGGCCGGGCGCCCACGCTGAACACCGGGGAGCCGCGGATCGACGGCTACCTGTGGGTGAAGCTGCCGGGGGAGTCGGACGGCTGCAAGGGCGCGCCGGGGACGTTCACGCCGTCGTACGCCTACGAGTTGGCGCGCTGAGTTCAGGGCCGTGGGTCGGCAACCGCCGCGGCCCGCCGACCGACCTTCGGCCGGTCGCGGTCGCCCGCGCGCAGTACGCCCGCGAAGGCCACGATCCCGCACGCCAGCACCGTCACCAGACCGAACGACACCGTCAGGCTGGTCACCTCGGCCAGACCGCCGATGGCGCTCGGCGCGATCAGACCCGAGGTGTACGTGATGGTCGCGACACCCGCGATGGCCAGGCTGGGGTTCGGCCCGCTGCGGCCCGCCGCGGCGAAGCACAGCGGTACGACGACGGCGATGCCCAGCCCCATGAGCGCGAACCCGCCCATCGCCACCGCCGGATGGTCCGCCACGACGATGAGCAGGCCGCCCAGGACGGCGAGGAAGCCCCCGGCACGGACCGTGCGCACGGAGCCGAACCGGTCCACGACCTTGTCGCCGGCGAACCGGGCGATCGCCATGGTGAGCGTGAAGCCCGTCGTGCAGGCGGCCGCGAGGCCGGCCGAGGACTCCAGCCGATCGCGCAGATAGACCGCCGACCAGTCCAGGCTCGCGCCCTCCGCGAACACCGCGCAGAACCCGACCGCGCCGATGAGCAGCGCCGACTTGGGCGGCAGCGCGAAACGGGGCGGCGGTTCCTCGTCCTGCGCGGGTTGCAGATCGAGCACCCACGCGCACATGGCCACGCCGAGAACGGTGAGAACGCCGGCCGCCAGCGCGTGGTGCAGCCGGGCGTCCGCGCCCAGGTGCGCGGCGAGCGTGCCGGCCGCCGAGCCGATCAGGGCGCCCGCGCTCCACATGCCGTGCAGCCCGGACATGATCGACCGGCCCAGGCGGTTCTCGATCTCGACGCCCAGCGCGTTCATCGCCACGTCCGCCATGCCCGCCGTGGCGCCGTAGACGAACAGCGCCAGGCAGAGGGTGAGGAGGTTCGGGGCGAGCGAGGGCAGGATCAGCGACAGCGTCCACAGGGCGATCAGGCCGCGCAGGGCGTTGCGGGCGCCGAAGCGGTGGCTGATGCGGCCCGCGAGCGGCATCGCCACGGACGCGCCGAGCGCGGGGAAGGCGAGGGCGAGCCCCAGCTGCCCGGCGCTCACCGAGGCGTGGTCCTGGATCCACGGCACGCGGGTCGCGAACGAGCCGGTCACGGCGCCGTGCACGGCGAACACGGCGGCCACGGCGTACCTGGCCTGCCTCACCTCGCGCTGTTCGTAGAGCACGCCACTCATTCTCCGGTCCCTCCCGGTCATGCCGCCTCGCTGAAGCCGCCGCGTAAACTATCAGGGTCCCTTCCTGATAGATAGGGGATTTACGGCCGTGCCATCCGTACGGCTCAGCCGATCTGGGAGGATCCCGGCATGCCCGCATCCCCGAGCACCGCCCGGGCCATCAACGACGGGCTCGCCCTGCGCCTGCTCCAGCAGGAGGGCCCGTTGACGGCAGGTCAGCTGAAACAGCTGACCGGCCTGTCCCGGCCGACCGTCGCCGACCTCGTCGAACGCCTCACCGCCGCCGGCCTCATCGCGGTCGTCGGGGAGTCGGGCGAGCAGCGACGCGGGCCGAACGCGAAGCTGTACGGCATCGTGGCCGACCGGGCCCAACTGGCCGCGCTGGACGTCCGGACCCAGGGCGTCTCGGTCCTCGTGTCCGACCTGCTCGGGCAGGTGCTCGCCGAGGCGTCCGTGCCGATCGGCGACGACGCGGGGACGGGGCCCGCGGTGGAGCAGGCGGTCACGCTGGTCGAGCGCGTGGCGAAGGAGGCGGGGGCCGACCGGCTGCACACCCTCGGCATCGGCGCGCCCGGCCTGATCGACCCGGCGAGCGGTGAACTCCGCGACTCGTCGGGCCTGCCCGAGTGGCACCGGCGACTGGTGGCCGCCCTCCAGGAAAGGTTCCCTCAGGCCCGGGTCAGCGTCGAGAACGAGACCAACCTCGCGGCGCTGGCGGAACAGCGTGACGGTGCGGCCCGGGACCGGGACACGTTCGTGCTGCTGTGGCTGGGCCTCGGCATCGGCGCCGCAGTCGTCCTCGACGGCACGCTGCGCCGGGGCGTCTCCGGCGGCGCGGGCGAGATCGGCTTCCTGCCGGTGCCGGGCACCACACGGCTGCCCTCCGCCACCGACTGCGACGGCGGTTTCCACTCCCTCGCCGGAGCCGGGGCGGTGGCCGGCCTGGCCGTGGCGCACGGTATGACGGCGGCGCCCGCCGCGCCCGAGCCGTACGCGACGGCGCTGGTCCGCGAGGCGGTCGGCCGGGCCGGCCGGGACCCGTCCGCCGACCGTTTCCTCGACGCCCTCGCCGACCGCGTCGCCCTGGGCGCCGCCGCGGTCGTCTCCGTGCTGGATCCCGGCTGCGTGGTCCTGGCCGGCGAGATCGGCCGCGCCGGCGGCGACACCCTCGCCACCCGCGTCCATCACCGGCTCGCCCGGATGTCCCCCCTGCCCACGGAGGTGCGCCCCAGCACGCTGGGCGGCGGCGCGGTGCTGCGAGGGGCACTGCTGACGGCCCGCGACCGGGCACAGGAGGAACTCTTCGCACCCCGGAAGCCCGGGTAGCCGCACTGGTTGCGGGGCTTGCGTCGGGGTTCCTTTCCGGATGAGGGGCCCGGCGGCGGGCAAGGGCCGTCGTCACCGCCGCCGGACCGGTCTGGAGTGGCCAAAAGGACTAGACCATGCGGATCAAGACTCCAGCAGGCGGGCCGACTTGAGAAGTCCAGCGGCACTTCCTGTGAGTCACCCCACACCGTTCGCCCGCATGGGCGTCGATCCGGCGTGGCACACTTGCCGTGTACCAGAAGCAGCGCACTCCGGGGTCGGTGAAAGTCCGAACCGGCGGTTACAGTCCGCGACCCGGTCGCTTCCAGCGGCCGGTTGACTAGGTGAAATTCCTGGACCGACGGTTAAAGTCCGGATGGGAGGCAGTGCGCGGCGGGCGGGCATTCGTGCGCGCCGCCGTATCGGTTCGTCCCTTGGGCGGGCTCCGTCCGGCGTCGCCCCCGGTGTTCCCGTTCGTACATTCTGTCGTCATCGACAGCCCCGGAGTCCGTGCCCGAAGAGGCAGGAGGACCCGGGAAGTGTTCACCGGAATCGTCGAAGAGCTGGGTGAGGTCACCGCCGTCGAGAATCTCGGCGACGCCTCCCGCTTCCGGCTGCGTGGCCCCGCCGTCACCGAGGGTGCGAAGCACGGCGACTCCATCGCCGTCAACGGCGTCTGTCTGACCGTCGTCGATCACGAGGGCGACGAGTTCACCGCCGATGTGATGGCCGAAACCCTGAACCGCTCCAGCCTGGGCGTCCTCGCCGTCGGCTCCCGCGTCAACCTCGAACGTCCCACCGCCGTCGGCGCCCGCCTCGGCGGGCACATCGTGCAGGGGCACGTCGACGGCACCGGGCAGGTGCTGGAGCGCAAGCTGTCCGAGCACTGGGAGATCGTCAAGGTCTCGCTCCCGGCGGACCTCGCGCGCTATGTCGTCGAGAAGGGCTCCATCACCGTCGACGGCATCAGCCTCACCGTCGTCGACGCCGGCCCCGACTACTTCACCGTCAGCCTCATCCCCACCACCCTCGCCCTGACCACGCTCGGCCTCAAGCAGCCCGGCGACCCGGTCAACCTCGAGGTCGACATCATCGCCAAGTACGTCGAGCGACTGCTGGGCACCCCGGGGGCCGCGCGGTGAACTCCCTCAACTCCGAGGCATTCGTCCTGTTCGACCAGCACATCCTCTGGTCGGACATGATCGGCAACATCCTCGGTCTGATCACCCTCGCCCTCGGCTGGCGCCGCTCCCTGTGGACCTGGCCGGTGCAGTTCCTCTCCGGCCTCGTCCTCTTCGGCGCCTTCTTCGGCCACCTCACCGGGAGCGCCGGCAAGCAGGCCGTCGTCATGGTCGTCGCCCTGTACGGCTGGTGGCAGTGGAACCGCCGCAAGGGCGAGTCCCAGGACGGCCAGATCACCCCGCGCTTCGCCACCTGGCGCGAGCGCGCGGCGATGGTCGCCGCCGCCGCCCTCGGCACGGTCGCGGTGGCGCTGCTCTTCAAGGCGTACCCGACCCTGTCCTGGGACCCCTGGCCGGACGCCTACATCTTCGTCGGCACCGTCGTCGCCATGTACGCCCAGGCGCGCGGCATGGTCGAGTTCTGGTTCGCCTGGCTGCTCGTCGACCTGGTCGGCGTCCCCCTGAACTTCGCCAACGGCTATGCCTTCTCCGGCTTCGTCTACGTCATCTACGGCGCAATCGTCCTGTGGGGCATGCGCGACTGGTGGCTGCGCTCCCGCAAGGCCTCGCAGCCCGTCCTGGAAGGAGCGCCGGCATGACTGCCCGCCCGTCACCCACCACCGCCCTGAACGAGGCTCCCCCAGAGCCGAAAGCCTGGGGGGACCCCCATCGCGCCACTCCTCTTGTCCCACCGATCCTGTACAGCACCGACGGCATCGAGGACTTCGCGCTCGACCCGATCGAGCAGGCCATCGCGGACATCGCGGCCGGCCGCCCGATCGTGGTCGTCGACGACGAGGACCGCGAGAACGAGGGCGACCTCGTCGTAGCCGCCGAGAAGGCGACCCCCGAGATCGTCGCCTTCATGATGAGCGAGTGCCGCGGCCTGATCTGCGCGCCCATGGAGGGCCCGGAACTGGACCGGCTCCGGCTCCCGCAGATGGTCGAGGACAACACCGAGTCGATGAAGACCGCGTTCACCGTCTCCGTGGACGCCTCGGCCGCCCACGGCGTGAGCACCGGGATCTCGGCCTCCGACCGCGCGACCACGCTCCAGCTCCTCGCGAGCGGTACGGCGCAGCCCGCGGACCTGGTCCGCCCCGGCCACGTCTTCCCGCTCCGCGCCAGGCCCGGCGGTGTCCTCGTCCGCAACGGCCACACCGAGGCCGCCGTCGACCTCGCGCGCCTGGCGGGCCTGCGGCCGGCCGGCGCGATCGTCGAGATCGCCGGCGAGGACGGCCGCATGCTGCGCCTGCCCGAGCTGATCCCGTTCGCCCGCAAGCACGGCCTGACGATCATCTCCATCGAGGACCTGATCGCCTACCGCCGCACCTCCGAGCCCACGGTCCGCCGCGAGGCCGAGGTCCACCTGCCCACCGCCCACGGCACGTTCACGGCGTACGGCTACCGCTCCACCGTCGACGGCGTCGAGCACGTCGCCCTCGTGCACGGCGAGATCGGCGACGGCGAGGACGTCGTCGTCCGCGTCCACTCCGAGTGCCTCACCGGCGACGTGTTCCACTCCCTGCGCTGCGACTGCGGCCCCCAGCTGGACGCCTCTTTGGAGCGCATCCAGGCGGAGGGCAGGGGAGTGGTGGTCTACCTGCGCGGACACGAGGGGCGCGGCATCGGTCTGCTGTCCAAACTCCGGGCGTACGAGCTCCAGGAGCAGGGCCACGACACCCTCGACGCCAACCTGGAGCTCGGCCTGCCCGCCGACGCCCGGGATTACGGCGCCGGCGCGCAGATCCTGAAGGACCTCGGCGTCCACAGCGTGCGCCTGATGACCAACAACCCCGACAAGACCGACGCGCTCGTCCGCCACGGCCTCAAGGTCACCGGCCGCGAGCCGATGCCCGTGAAGGCGGGCGAGCACAACCTCCGCTACCTGCGCACCAAGCGGGACCGGATGGGGCACGACCTGCCCTGGCTGGAGACGACCCCCGTCTCCACCTGCGGCAACCAGTAAGAAACCACCAAGGAGAGACGTGAGCGGCAAGGGTGCACCGGAACTGTCCGTACGCAAGGTCGGGGACCTTCGGGTCGCCGTCATCGCGGCGCAGTGGCACGAGAAGGTGATGGAAGGTCTGGTGGACGGCGCCCTGCGCGCCCTGCACGACCTGGGAATCGACGAGCCGACCGTGCTCAGGGTCCCCGGCAGCTGGGAACTCCCGGTCGTCGCCAAGGTCCTCGCGGGCCGCGGCTACGACGCGATCGTCGCCCTCGGTGTCGTCATCCGCGGCGGCACCCCGCACTTCGAGTACGTGTGCCAGGGCGTCACCCAGGGCCTGACCCAGGTCTCGGTCGACACCGGCGTCCCCGTCGGCATGGGAGTCCTCACCTGCGACACCGAGGAGCAGGCCCTGGACCGGGCGGGCATCGAGGGCTCCAGCGAGGACAAGGGGCACGAGGCGGTGACGGCGGCGGTGGCGACCGCGGCCCTCATCCGCTCAGTATCCGAACCGTGGCGTCAGGCGGGCCGGCTCAACGCGTAAAGTGAGCGCCACCATGTCCAATAAGACGTTCGAGGAGCTCTTCACCGAGCTCCAGCACAAGGCCGCAAACGGCGACCCCGCGACTTCCCGCACCGCGGAGCTGGTCGGCAAGGGCGTCCATGCCATCGGCAAGAAGGTCGTCGAAGAGGCCGCCGAGGTCTGGATGGCCGCAGAGTACGAGGGCAAGGAGGCGGCCGCCGAGGAGATCTCGCAGCTGCTGTACCACGTCCAGGTGATGATGGTCGCCCGCGGCATCTCCCTGGACGACGTCTACGCCCACCTCTGAGCCGTACCCCGCACACATCCCCGTACAGAACGAACAAAGGAAGCCGACCTCATGCTGCGCATCGCCGTCCCCAACAAGGGTTCCCTGTCAGGCCCTGCGGCGGAGATGCTGCATGAGGCCGGCTACCAGCAGCGCCGCGAGGCCAAGGAGCTGCGGATCGTCGACCCGGAGAACGAGGTCGAGTTCTTCTACCTCCGCCCCCGCGACATCGCGATCTACGTCTCCTCCGGCAAGCTCGACATCGGCATCACCGGCCGCGACCTGCTGATCGACTCGGGCGCCAACGCCGAGGAGATCCTCCCGCTCGGCTTCGCCCGCTCCACCTTCCGCTACGCCACCAAGCCGGGCACGGCAGGCGGCGTGCAGGACCTCAACGGCATGACGGTCGCGACCTCCTACGAGGGCATCGTCGCCAAGCACCTCGCCGACCAGGGCATCGACGCCTCCGTCGTCCACCTCGACGGCGCCGTCGAGACCGCCATCGAGCTCGGCGTCGCCGAGGTCATCGCGGACGTCGTCGAGACGGGCACCTCGCTGCGCAACGCGGGCCTGGAGGTCATCGGCGAGCCGATCATGAAGTCCGAGGCCGTCGTGATCCGCCGTACCGGCGAGAACGGCGAAGAGTCCAAGGTGCAGCAGTTCCTGCGCCGCCTCCAGGGCGTCCTGGTGGCCCGGACGTACGTGATGATGGACTACGACTGCCGCGTCGAGCAGCTGGAGAAGGCCGTCGCGCTCACTCCCGGTCTGGAGTCCCCGACCGTCTCCCCGCTGCACAACGAGGGCTGGGTCGCCGTCCGGGCGATGGTTCCGGCCAAGGAAGCCCAGCGGATCATGGACGACCTGTACGACATCGGCGCCCGGGCCATCCTGACGACGGCCATCCACGCCTGCCGTCTCTGAGGGATACAGGGAAATAGGGATACAGGGATACAGGGATACCGCGAGATGTCCGAACTGCCCGCCCTCCCCGTCACGTTCCGGCCGGGCCGCACCCGTGTCGTCCTGCTGACCGCCGGCGTCGCGATCTTCGTGGTCATCACCACGGTCGCGATGCTGCTGGAGCAGCTCAGCCCGGGCGAGCGCCTCAGCTTCGTCTTCACCGGGGCGCTCCTGTTCGGCGTGCTGCTGGTGCTGTCCCGGCCGAAGGTCGTCGCCGACGAGTCCGGTGTGACCGTCGTCAACATCGCCAGCAGGCGCCGTCTGGCCTGGGCCGAAATCATCCAGGTGAACCTCCGCCCGGGTGACCCGTGGGTGTTCCTCAACCTCAGCGACGGCACCAGCCTGCCCGCGCTCGGCATCCAGCCCGGCATCGCCAAACAGCGCGCCATCGCCGACGCACGGACGCTGCGAGCGCTCGCCGAGGCCCGTTCCACCGCGGACCCCGAGGCACCTCAGGGCTGACTTCGGGCGGATTCAGGGCGGAATCAGGGCGGAGTCGGGGCTGTTCACCCTGCCGCATCGGCCCCTGTCTTGATTAATCTGTTCGCGGAGGCTTATTCGCTGCGCCTCCGCCCCTGCGCGCCACCCGGCGCACAGGGGTTCCTGCTACGCGAGGAGTGACCCTCTCCGGCGATGGACGGATCGTCCTGTAGTACCTGCGCCGCCCCCTGCCGACATACCGCGGACCGCGACCTCGCAGTCCGCGTGTACGCGGAGGCGGCGGCATCATGACCATCCCCTTGCTGCTCCTCGGAGCGGCCTTCCTGCTGATTCTCGCCAACGGATTCTTCGTGGCGGCCGAGTTCGGCCTGGTGACGGTCGAGGCGACGGACGCCGAGAAGGCCGCCGCCGAGGGCGACCGACGGGCCCGTACGGTCGTCGAATCCCTCAAGGAGCTGTCCTTCCAGCTCTCCGGCACCCAGCTCGGCATCACCATCACCTCCCTCGTCGTCGGCATGCTCGCCGAACCGGCGCTGGCGGAGCTGCTGCACGGCCCCATCACCGCGACCGGCATCCCCGAGGGAGCCGTCCCCGGTGTCGCCGTGACCGTCGGCATGCTGCTGGCCTCGGCCGTGCAGATGGTGATCGGCGAACTGGTGCCCAAGAACTGGGCCGTGTCCAAGCCGATGCAGGTCGCGCGCTTCGTCGCGGGCCCGCAGCACGCGTTCGCGCGTCTGTTCCACCCGGTGATCGCCGGTCTGAACGCGGTCGCCAACCGTCTGGTCCGCGCGATGGGCGTCGAACCCGCCGAGGAGCTGGCCTCCGCCCGCACCCCCGGCGAACTCGTCTCCCTGGCCCGGCACTCCGCACGGGCCGGCGCCCTGGAGCAGGACACCGCGGACCTCTTCGTCCGGACACTGTCCCTGGGCGGGCTGACCGCGCAGCACGTCATGACCCCGCGCGTGAAGGTCAGCGCGCTCCAGTCGTCGGCCACCGCCGAGGACGTGGTCAACCTGACCCGCGCCACCGGTCTGTCCCGCTTCCCCGTCTACCGCGACAGGATCGACGAGGTCGTCGGCATGGTGCACCTCAAGGACGCCCTGGCCGTACCCGTGCGCGACCGGCTGCGCACTCCCGTGGGGCGCATCGCGCGTCCGGCGCTGCTCGTGCCCGAGACGCTCCCGGTGCAGCCCCTGCTCGCCCGGCTGCGCAGCGAGCAGCCCATCGCGGTCGTCGTCGACGAGTACGGCGGCACGGCCGGCGTCGTCACCCTGGAGGACATCGTCGAGGAGATCGTCGGCGAGGTCCGCGACGAACACGACGGCCATGACCTCCCCGAACTCGCCGCCGCCCCGCCGGAGGACGGCAGGCCCACCTGGGAGGCCGACGGCAGCTGCCGGGTCGACGTCCTGCGACGCATAGGCCTCGAGGTGCCCGAGGGGCCGTACGAGACCGTCGCCGGACTGATCGCCGATCTCCTCGGCCGCATCCCGGCCGTCGGCGACAGGGCCGAGCTGCCGGGCTGGCGGCTGTCCGTGCGCCAGATCGGGCACTATCGCGCGGAGCGGGTACGACTCGTGCGCACGGCCCCCGTCGCAGAGGCCGCTGTGTCCACCGTGTCCGCAGTGCCCGCCACCTCTGTCGTGGAGGCCGGCCGATGACCGTGCTCCAACTTCTGTTCGCCGGGCTGCTCGTGCTCGCCAACGGCTTCTTCGTCGGTGCCGAGTTCGCGCTCGTCTCCGTGCGTCGCAGCCAGATCGAACCGCTCGGCACCGCCCGGGCCCGGCAGGTCCTGTACGGCCTGGAGCGGCTGCCGCAGATGATGGCCGCCGCCCAGTTCGGCATCACCGTCTGCTCGCTGACCCTGGGCGCGGTCGCGGAGCCGACCGTGGCACATGTGCTGGAGCCGGTCTTCGAGTGGATCCACCTGCCGCACGAGATGATCCACCCCCTCGGGTACGTGATCGCGCTCGTCTCGGTGATCTTCTTCCACCTCGTCATCGGCGAGATGGTCCCGAAGAACCTCGCGATGGCGGCCCCGGAGAAGGCCGCGCTGTGGCTCAGCCCCGGACTGGTCGCCTTCGCCCGCCTGTGCCGGCCCATCACGGTGGCCCTCGGCGCCTGCGCCCGGGGCATCCTGCGGCTCTTCCACGTCGAGCCCAAGGACGAGATCGAGGCGGTCTTCACCAGCGAACAGCTCAATCGGCTCGTGGAGGACTCCGGCCAGGCCGGTCTGCTCGGCCCCGAGGAGCAGGAACGCCTGGAGGACGCGCTGGAGCTGGGCTCCCGCCCGGTGACGGACGTGCTCCTGAAGCGCGAGTCGCTGATCACGGTCAGCCCCTCGGTCACCCCGGGGCAGATCGTCGAGCTCACCGCCCGCACCGGCTACTCCCGCTTCCCGGTCGCCGCGGAGAACGGCGCCTTCATGGGCTACCTGCACGTGAAGGACGTACTGGACGCGGAGGACTCCGAGCGGGCGGTGCCGCAGCAGATCTGGCGGCCGATGACGACGCTCAGGTCCGAACTGCCGCTGGACGACGCGCTCACGGTGATGCGCCGGGCCGCCACGCACCTGGCGCAGGTGGCCGACGCGTCCGGCAAGGTGCTGGGCCTGGTCGCGCTGGAGGACGTACTGGAGCTGCTGGTGGGCGAGGTACGGGATCCCGCACACCGGGAGGTGCCGGAGGTCCGGGTCGCCGAGCCGCGGGTGAGCGGGGAGCCGGAGGGGGCGCTGGCGAGCTGACCACGGGTGGGGGCTCGGGATCCGTCACATCGTCGACGGATCCTGCGGCCCCCGCCCCGACAGCACCTCGCCGTACGCCTGCATCAGGTCGGGCAGCCGGAGCGTCGACAGGTCGTCCCTGGTCAGCGCCCCCGGATACGTCGACAGCCGCAGATCCCGGTACGCACAGCTCTTCTCGTACAGCGTCCGCAGGAACCGCCCGTTGCCCAGCTCGTCGATCCACCCCTGGTCCACCACATGCCCGGCGATCGAACGCAGCTCGTCGAGGGCCTCCTCGTCCCACACGTCGCCGTTCTCCGTGGCCAGCACCTCGCCGATCGACGTGAGTTCGAGCGGGCGGTACGACGGGAAGTCGACGCGCGTCGTGAAGCGGGACGACAGCCCGGGGTTGGCGGTCAGGAGGCGGTCCATGCCCTCGGGATAGCCGGCCAGGATCACCACCAGGTGGTCGCGGTTGTCCTCCGCGCGCTTCAGCAGCACCTGAAGTGCCTCGTCGCCGTAGGCGTCGCCCTTGCCGTAGCCGGAGTTGGAGAGGGAGTAGGCCTCGTCGACGAAGAGGACGCCGCCGAGCGCGGAGTCGATCAGTTCGTTGGCCTTCACGGCGGTCTGGCCGAGGTACTCGCCGACCAGGTCGGCGCGCTGGGCCTCGACGAGATGGTCGCCGCCGAGCAGCCCGAGGGCGTAGAAGACGCGGCCCAGGATGCGGGCCACCGTGGTCTTGCCGGTGCCCGAGGGGCCGGAGAAGACGAAGTGCCGCTTGGGCGGCTGGACCGGCAGGCCCTGCCCGGCGCGCAGCCGGGCCATGTTCAACTGCGCGGACAACGCCTTGACCTGGCGCTTGACCGGCTCCAGGCCCACCATGCGCTCCAGCTCGGCGAGCGCCTCCTCGAGCAACGCGGGATCGGTGGGTCCGGCGGGCAGCGACGGCGAGGGTTGGTCCTTCTCGCGCACCGCGGGATCACTGGCCGACGGCAGAGGTCCGGAGGCCGGCGTCTCGGGCTCGGTCAGCTTCAGCTCGCGGCCTTCGGTGCCGAAGAGCGGGTCGAGCCCGTCGGGGCCGTCCAGGGCGTCCTGCCCGGCACCGGTGAGCGTGATCGCCGCGAGGTCGGCGGAGTCGTCGTAGCCGTCGCCCTCGGAGATCGCGGCCAGCCGGGCCGAGGTGTCCATGAAGGCCGGGTCGACGCGGTGCACGGCCCGGTACAGGGGGAGGGCGGCCGCGGACCGGCCCGTGCCCTCGTGGGCCCGCGCCAGCCAGTAGCGCAGTTCCTTGCGCTGCGGCTGCTCGCTGCGGCAGCGCATCAGGGCCGACGACAGGAGCGGTTCCGCCTGCCCGTACATCTCCAGCCGGACCCGGGCCATGCCGCCGAACAGGCCCGCCTCGATGCCCAGCATGGGGTCGTTGATCAGCGGGTCGGTGTGCCGGACCAGCTGTTCCCAGTCCTTGACGAGATAGGCGCGGCACGCGTGCAGAAAACGCACCTGTGCGTCGGTGTCCACCGGCGGCAGGCCCGCCAGGGCCCGGTCCAGTTCCGGGACGTGCCGACCGTCCAGCCAGTGCGAGGCGTGCGCGAGGAGCAGATCGCGCGGGCTCTCCAGCACCGGTTGTACCCACCAGCCCAGCCAGTACCAGGAGTTGAGGGTGCGGCGGTGGCGGGCGCGCTGTTCGCCGAAGCGGTCCCGGTGCCGGAACATCCTGAGCAGCGCGGTCGTGGTGTCCACGCGCAGCGCGTGCAGTCCGAGCCAGCCGTCGGCCATCCCGGGATCGATCCGCACCGCGGTGCGGAACTCCTCCTCCGCCTGTGGATAGGCGCCCATGGTGTAGGCGTCCACGCCTCGCAGCCAGGCGAGGTCGGCCGGGGCCTCGGGGCCCCGCGTGCCGAAGTCCATCACGTCCCCCACAAACCGTGCCCCCGTTTGGTTCGCCGGCGGGCCGGTGCCCGTCGGCCGCCTTGGTCCAACCGCTGTGCCGCGGACCGGAGTTGCAACGGTGCGCAGAACAGCCGTCCGTAGGTCGCACCGAGGGCATCGTACCTGCGCGGGTGTCGCCCACCGAAGGGTGCCGCACAGGCCGTTTGACGAGGTGGGGGCAGATGCGCGGGCTCCGCATGGTGACCGAGGGTGAGCGAATGGTGTCGCCCGGCGCCCGAAAAGAGCGCTCAGGGCAGAACGAAGCCCCCGATCACGGGGGAACAACCGGGGGCTTCGCGTCTGCGGGCGACCTCGAAAGGCCGCACATTCAGAACGTAAGACCTGTACGGCCCCTCGGTCAAGCCGAGTTGAAGCACTACGGGAACTTCTCCCGCAAGGCTCTTCACGAGTTCAGCACATTGCGGATGGTCCGTCACCGTGGGTGACGTGCTGGTCCGGTCCAGTGGCCTCAGCAGGCCCCGGAAGCACCTCATATCCCTTCTCGCACTGCCGTACCAATAGGTCGGCGAAGGGCCGGGAGGGGTCGTCGGCGAAGTGCCGTTGTTCCGCCGAGACCCACCCGGCCCAGAACTCCCGCTGCTCCTCGCCGTCCCTGAGGCGTCCCCGGGTCCATGCCTCCTCGCGTGGCACCTCCAGCCACAGCAGGTGGGCCAGATGCGGGCGCAGGGCGCGGCGGCCCGCGCCGACTCCCTCCAGGAGGACCAGCGGTGCGGGCGGCAGCGTGCGCGGCGCCTCGAAGCGGCGGGCGTGCCAGTCGTAGGGGGAGTAGTGCGCGGGCTCGCCGCGCCCGAGCGGTTCGATCACCTCGGTCAGCAGCCGTCCCGTCCAGTCGAACAGCTCCTCGTGGCTGGCGATGTCGTCGAGGCGCAGCACCGGCGCCCCGTCCAGCGCCCGGGCCAAGTGCCCGGCGAACGTGGACTTTCCGGAGCCGGCGTGTCCGTCGATCCCGATCAGGCGGACCGGACCGCAGGACAGGGGCAGGCGGCGGAGCCGGGAGGCGAGGTCGTGGATGGCTGTTCCCGAGGTGGACGGGGTGGACGGGGTGGAGGAGAGGTGAGGAGAGGTGCGGATGTCGCCCGAGCATTCTAGGGACCGGGTCATGCCACTGGACGAGACCGATATTTCCGGGCGCGGCACGGTCCGAAGTGCTGGCAGGAGCATGCCGCCTGCTCCATAGTTGCCCCACAACCGTGCATTGGACCTGCCCCGACTCGGACACCTGGGGGTCTTTCCGCCCATGAGCAGAGCCGAACAGCCGTCCCGCAGAATCCTCCTGACAGCCTCAGTCGCCACGGTCGCCGCAGCCGTCGCCGGCAGCGCGGGCCCGGCGGCCGCGGACACCGCGAGCGGCACCGTGACCGACGCCGACCCTGCCGAGGCCCCGAGCCGCTCGGTCGACAACCGGGCATGGACCAGTTACCGCGACTGGCGCGGGGGTGCCGCGAAGGGCACCCGGGCCGTCGCGGGCCTGCGCCCGGGCATCGCGATCGGTGCCCCCGCGGGCACCGCCGACTACACCGACCCGCACACCGGTACGACCGCAGCCTGGGAGTACGCGACCTGGACGTCCCCCGTCCATGACCTCGCCGTCCCCGCCACCGAGGCGATCGCCTCCTGGAACGCGCACACCCCGGCCGGCACCTGGCTCCAGGTCGAGCTCAAGGGGACGTACTCCGACGGCACCGACACCCCCTGGTACGTGATGGGCCGCTGGGCGGCCGGCGACCAGGACATCAAGCGGACCTCGGTCGACGACCAGAGCGACGGCAAGAGCAGCATCTGGACGGACACCTTCGCGATCGACGACTCGTCCACGGGGCTGCGCCTGGCCTCGTACCGCCTCCGGCTGACCCTGTACCGCAAGCCCGGCACGAAGACCACGCCCACCGTCTGGCGGCTCGGCGCGATGGGCTCCGACGTCCCGGACCGCTTCACGGTCCCGGCCTCCGCTCCCGGTCTCGCCCAGGAACTGCTCGTCCCGCGCTACTCGCAGGAGACCCACGTCGGCCAGTACCCCGAGTACGACAACGGCGGCGAGGCCTGGTGCAGCCCCACCTCCTCGCAGATGATCATCGAGTACTGGGGCGGCCGGCTCACTCCCGAGCAGCTGGCCTGGGTCGACCCGGCCTACGCCGATCCGCAGGTGTGCCACGCGGCGCGGTTCACGTACGACTACCAGTACGCGGGCTGCGGCAACTGGCCGTTCAACGCCGCCTACGCGGCCACCTTCAAGGGCCTCCAGGGCGTGGTGACCCGGCTCGGCTCCCTCACCGACCTGGAGACGCTGATCGCGGCCGGCATCCCGGCCATAACGTCCCAGTCCTTCCTCGAGAAGGAGCTCACGGGGGCGGGGTACGGCACCGCCGGCCACCTGATGACGGTCATCGGGTTCACCGCCGCCGGCGACGTGATCGCCAACGACCCGAACTCACTGAGCAACGAGGCGGTGCGGCGCGTCTACAGGCGGCGTGAGTGGGAGAACATCTGGCTGCGGACCAAGCGGTACAACGCCAGTGGCAAGGTCGTCTCCGGCACCGGCGGAGTCTGCTACCTGTACTTCCCGGCGCACCCGACACCGCGCCAGCGCCGGGCGCTCGCGGCGGTGGGCGTGCGCTGAGCCGCCCGCGAACGGCTCCCGGCAGGCCGCCGGGGGCCGTTCGCATGTGACCAAGGTCTCCGCCGCGCAGGCCGCCGACGATGGCAGGGTGGACGGATTCGCAGGGGGAGTCCACCTGGGAGTCCACCGCACGTCCGACATCAGCGAGACACCATGACCGCATCAGCAGCCACCGCCGCCCGTTCCCGTACCGGCGGCCCTCAGGACGACGGCCCCAAGGTCCTGGAACACGTCATGGGCTGGACCCTCGTCGTGGTGATCGCGATGCTCGTCACCCAGCTCGGCCTGCTGTGACCTGACGCATACCCGACCTGACATACTGCGGGTGTCCCGCCGCCCGTTGAAACCAGGGTCGAAATTGAATATTAGTCAACAGCGCGACGCCGTCCGCCCCCGGGCGCGCGGCACCGAGCGCTCGGTCGCACGCCGTGCCGAGCTCATCACCATCGGGCGGAAGCTGTTCGCCGACACGTCGTACGACGCGCTCTCGATGGACGACATCGCCCGCCAGGCGCATGTCGCCAAGGGGCTGATCTACTACTACTTCCAGTCCAAGCGCGGCTATTACCTGGCCATCATCAAGGACTCCGTCGCGGACCTGGTCACGTACGCGGCGAGCGGCCTCGAACTGGGGCCGGTGGACCGGGTCCACCGCACCATCGACAGCTATCTGCGCTACGCCGAGCACAACCAGGCCGCCTACCGCACGATCGTCAGCGGCGGTGTCGGCTTCGACACCGAGGTGCACGCCATCCGCGACGGCGTGCGCGAGGCGATCCTCGCGACCATCGCCGAAGGGGCGTACGGCCGCGGCGATGTCGCGCCACTGGCCCGCATGGGCCTGCTCGCCTGGTTGTGCAGCGTCGAGGGCGCCGCCCTCGACTGGATCGACCACCCCCAGCTGTCCCGCGACACGCTGTGCGAACTGCTGGTGAAGACGCTCGGCGGCGCCATGCGCGCGATCGAGGAGATGGACCCCGCGTACCCGGCCCCGAAGCCGGCCCGCCGGGACGGCGGCTGAGGCTGACGGCTGGCGGCCGGCGGCGTAGGATTCTTGAAGTGAGCGGTCGTTAACCGGTGACGCTATGCCCGCAATCGGGCATACTCACAGCGCACAGCCGCTGGTCAGCAGCTTCCGCGACCCGGAAGTGCGAGCATCGGCCGGCAGCCACTGAGACCGGGCGGCGCTGCCCCCACCCACGGGCCCGTCCGCCACTGCCCGACAGGGAGGAGAGCGTCGCCATGCCCGACCGCGCCCCGCAGCCGGTGGACCGGCAACTGCCCACGGATGAGGCCCGGGACCTGATCTCGCTCGTCCGCGACATCGCGCAGCACGAGATCGCCCCGAAGGCGGCCGAGGAGGAGGACGCCGGACGCTTCCCGCGCGAGGTCTTCACCCTGCTCTCGGAATCGGGACTGCTCGGCCTGCCGTACGACTCCGCACACGGCGGCGGCGACCAGCCCTACGAGGTCTACCTCCAGGTCCTCGAAGAACTCGCGGCGGCCCGCCTCACCGTCGGCCTCGGCGTCAGCGTGCACACCCTGGCCTCCTACGCGCTCGCCGCCTACGGCACCAAGGAACAGCAGGTCGAGCACCTGCCCGCGATGCTGGGCGGGGGCCTGCTGGGCGCGTACTGCCTCTCCGAGCCGTCCTCCGGTTCGGACGCGGCCTCGCTGCGGACGAAGGCGGTGCGCGAGGATGGGGGCCCCTCCCGCTCGAGCGGAGCCGAGAGCGGGGGAGACTGGGTGATCACCGGAACCAAGGCCTGGATCACGCACGGCGGCATCGCCGACTTCTACACGGTCATGGCGCGCACGGGCGAAGCGGGCCCGCGCGGGATCACCGCGTTCCTGGTGCCGGGTGACGCGGAGGGGCTGAGCGCCGCGCCGCCGGAGAAGAAGATGGGCATGAAGGGCTCGCCGACCGCGCAGGTCAACCTCGACGGGGTCCGGGTCCCGGACGACCGGCGCATCGGCGACGAGGGCCAGGGCTTCGCGATCGCCCTGTCCGCGCTCGACTCCGGGCGGCTCGGCATCGCGGCCTGCGCCATCGGCGTCGCCCAGGCGGCGCTCGACGAGGCGGTGGGGTACGCGACCGGGCGGCGGCAGTTCGGCCGGCCGATCGCCGACTTCCAGGGCCTGCGCTTCATGCTCGCCGACATGGCGACCCAGATCGAGGCCGGCCGGGCGCTGTACCTGGCTGCCGCGCGGCTGCGGGACGCCGGCCTGCCCTTCGCCAAGCAGGCGGCCATGGCCAAGCTGCACTGCACCGACGCGGCGATGAAGGTGACCACCGACGCCGTCCAGATCCTCGGCGGGTACGGCTACACCGCGGACTTCCCGGCGGAGCGGTACATGCGCGAGGCCAAGGTCCTGCAGATCGTCGAGGGCACCAACCAGATCCAGCGCATGGTCATCGCCCGTCACCTCGCGGGTCCCGAGACCCGCTGAACTGACCGCGCATCACCTGGGGCGCCGCGAGTCTTGCCCACTCCGGGTCGTGGCGCCCCGGCAGGGTGCGGCCGCGGTCGGCCCAAGTGCGCAGCAGCTCCCGGTAGATGGGCGGATCCTGGGCCTGTGGCGGGGCAGGCGGAACCGATTCTGCGGATGCCGGGACATAGAGGCGGCGCTGACGCCCGGTCACGGTGAAGGTGGGGGTCATACCAGGGCAACGCGGAGATTGGCGGACAGGTCACCGGTCGCCGGAATCGGGCGTGAGTTCGCGGACATCCGGGCCGCTGTTCGTCCGGCTCGTCTCCGATGCGCCGCAGTTGCCTGACGCGCCGTCGCTTCCGCTCCGGTCGTCCGGCTCGCTCGGCTGCGCCACAGCTGTCTGACGTGCCCTCGCTTGCGCGCCGGCCGCACCGGACCCGTACCACGGCAGCCTGCGAGTGGCGGTACGGGTCAGGTGCGGGGGCGGAGCTACGAAGACGGAGCGAGAGCGCTCAGGCGGCGTGGCGCCGCATGACCGGCACCCGGATGGGGCGGGAGCCCGGGCCGCCGACGTGCGAGAAGGGCTGCGTCCGCCAGTCGAGTCCCTGAGGGAGCGTCAACAGGAGGGCGGTGTCCTGCTCCTGGGGCTCGACCGACTCGTCCGCCGGCCGGGCGTCGGACGCGCCTCGGCCGGTACCGGCGCAGACCGTGAGTCCGAACGGGTTCCACGGCGAGGCACACAGCGCGTGCTCCGGCAGGACCTCCTCGTCCGCCAGCAGGGCGATGGGCTGTGCGCAGTCCGGGCAGATCACCCGGTACATCTCGAAGGTGTCGTAGGCGTCGAGTTCGTCGTCGAGGTCGTCCGGTTCGACGCCCTCCGGTTCGGGCTCGACCACCAGGTGCGGTCGCTTGGGTGCGGTACGACCAGGGCGCTTAAGACTCTGCATGGAATTCTCCCCCTCGGGCTGGGCCGTGAAGGCGCTGCGGCCTCGACCACAGCAAGCACTTCCCGTCCCGTCTCGGCGGTAATCACGGGGACATCACGGAGCCTGTTCGGTGGGTGTGGTGTTCGTCACATGCCGTGCGCAGGTGCCCCGCGCTGCCGCCCTGGTCCCCAGCTGGTTCACCAGCGGCTCTCGGCAACATCACGAACCGGGTATGACCTGCGCCGCTCAGGTATCCGAGGAGATCAGGCGCACTGTAAGTTCTTGCGCCATGGAGGAGCTCGACCGGCAAATCGTGCAGCTGCTCGTCAAGGACGGGCGGATGAGCTACACAGACCTGGGCAAGGCCACGGGCCTGTCCACGTCGGCCGTGCACCAGCGGGTGCGCCGGCTCGAACAGCGGGGCGTCATCCGCGGGTACGCCGCGGTCGTCGACCCGGAGGCCGTCGGGCTGCCGCTGACCGCGTTCATCTCGGTGAAACCCTTCGACCCCAGCGCCCCCGACGACATCGCGGACCGCCTCTCCGGCGTCCCCGAACTCGAGGCCTGTCACAGCGTCGCGGGTGACGAGAACTACATCCTCAAGGTGCGTGTGGCCACGCCGCACGAACTGGAGGAGCTGCTGGCACGGGTGCGGACGCTGGCGGGGGTGTCGACGCGGACGACGGTGGTGCTGTCGACGCCGTACGAGGCGCGGCCGCCGCGGATCTGACCCACCGGCGCACGGGTCGGTGCGCGCCGGGCCGACCTGCGTGCCGGGTCGCTCGTGCGAGGCGCGAAACTGTCCCTCATGAGTGAACGCACCGCCGAACCCAGCACCGTCCTTCTCCGCCGCGGCGAGGTCCACAGCCCCGCCGACCCGTTCGCGACAGCGATGGTCGTGGAGCGCGGGCAAGTCGCCTGGGTCGGCTCCGAAGGCGCCGCCGACGCCTTCGCGGACGGTGTCGACGAGGTGATCGACCTCGACGGCGCCCTCGTCACGCCCGCGTTCACCGACGCGCACGTGCACACCACCGCCACGGGCCTCGCCCTCACCGGCCTCGACCTGTCCGCCGCCCCCTCCCTGGACGCGGCCCTCGCCCTCGTACGCGACTTCGCCGCCGCCCGCCCGAACGACCGCGTCCTGCTCGGCCACGGCTGGGACGCCTCCCGCTGGCCCGACGGCCGCCCGCCGACACGCGCCGAACTCGACCGGGCCACCGGCGGACGTCCTCTCTACCTCAGCCGGATCGACGTGCACTCGGCGGTCGTCACGACGTCCCTGCTGGACATGACCCCCGGTCTCGACGCGACGGACGCCCCGCTCACCGCCGACGCGCACCACGCCGTACGCGCCACCGCCTTGGCCGCTGTGACGCCTCAGCAGCGCACCGAGGCCCAGCGCGCCGCCCTCGTCCGTGCCGCCTCCCTCGGTATCGGCAGCGTCCACGAATGCGCCGGCCCGGAGATCTCCTCCGAGGAGGATTTCACCGGACTGCTCCGGCTCGCCGCCGAGGAACCCGGCCCGCGCGTCGTCGGCTACTGGGCGGAACGGGATGTCGACAAAGCGCGGGAACTGGGCGCGATCGGCGCGGCCGGCGACCTGTTCGTCGACGGCGCCCTCGGCTCGCACACGGCCTGTCTGCACAAGCCGTACGCCGACGCCGGCCACACCGGCACCGCCTACCTGGACGCGACCGCCGTGGCCGCCCATGTCGCCGCCTGCACCGAGGCGGGCCTCCAGGCCGGGTTCCACGCCATCGGCGACGCCGCCGTGACCGCCGTCGTCGAGGGCGTGCGGGCCGCCGCGGAGAAGCTCGGCCTGGCCCGCGTCCGCGCCGCCCGCCACCGCGTCGAGCACGCCGAGATGCTCACACCCGAGACGATCGCGGCCCTCGCCGAGTTCGGCCTGACCGCGTCCGTCCAGCCCGCCTTCGACGCGCTGTGGGGCGGCGAGGACGGCATGTACGCCCAGCGCCTCGGCGCCGGCCGGGCCCGCGCACTGAACCCCTTCGCGGCCCTGCTGAGGGCCGGCGTCCCGCTCGCCTTCGGCTCCGACAGCCCGGTCACGCCCCTCGATCCCTGGGGCACCGTCCGCGCGGCCGCCTTCCACCACACGCCCGAGCACCGCGTCTCCGTGCGCGCCGCGTTCACCGCGCATACGCGCGGCGGCTGGCGGGCGATCGGCCGGGACGACGCGGGTGTCCTGGTACCGGGCGCGCCCGCGGACTACGCCGTGTGGCGCACCGACGCGCTCGTCGTCCAGGCCCCGGACGACCGGGTCGCACGCTGGTCGACCGACCCGCGCTCCGGGACACCGGGTCTGCCCGACCTGACCCCTGGCCACGACCTTCCCGTCTGTCTGCGCACCGTGGTGGGCGGACGGACGGTGTTCGTACGGCCGGGCGAGTGATCTCCCGGGGTGGCGCGGTGCCGATCGGCCTTCTCGGCGCGCGGCGCGACCTGCGCATCCTCCGCGCTGACCAGGGCATTGGCGGAAGATCCGCAGGTCGAACCGCTGTTGACAGCCGATGGCGGCGGGCCGATAGGTTCGGCCGAGTCCACCACCGGACGCCCGACCGGGGAACGTCCGCGCACTCGTCGCGGCGCCGCTGGGTCAGGGACGGTGTGCCGCACTGGGGCACCGCCACTGGGAGCCAGGCTCAGCGCCCGCGCCACGGCGAGGAACGTTTCGGCCGGTCGGGGAGGTGTGACCCGGGTGGGGCCCGGGCGCTCAGTAGACAACGGCTTTCGGTCGACTCGCAGCCAGCGGGTCCCAGGTCGGCCCGAAGGGCGCCGGGCCCCCATCCGCAGCACGCGCGACGGCCGGAAAACGCCCTCTTACCCCGCTCATGTGGAATCGACACCACCATACGAACGTATCGTCACGTCATCGCAGGCCGCGGCCATTATGGTGGACCTCTGCGTACGAACACGAAGGGGCAGCAGTGAACGACGGCGACGGGAACCCCGCGGCACCGGACCGGGGGAGACAGTTCGGTCCGCTCGGCACGGCGTTGGTGATCATTCCGACCTACAACGAGGCGGAGAACATCAAGGCGATCGTCGGCCGGGTGCGCAAGGCCGTCCCCGAGGCGCACGTGCTCGTGGCCGACGACAACAGCCCGGACGGCACGGGCAAGTTCGCCGACGAACTGGCCGCCACCGACGACCACGTCCAGGTGCTGCACCGCAAGGGCAAGGAGGGCCTCGGCGCCGCCTACCTCGCGGGCTTCCGCTGGGGCCTGGAGAAGGGGTACGGCGTCCTCGTCGAGATGGACGCCGACGGCTCCCACCAGCCCGAGGAACTGCCCCGTCTGCTGACCGCCCTCAAGGGCGCCGACCTGGTCCTCGGCTCCCGCTGGGTGCCCGGCGGCCGGGTCGTGAACTGGCCGAAGTCCCGCGAGGTCATCTCCCGCGGCGGCAGCCTCTACTCCCGCGTCGCCCTGGACCTGCCGCTGCGCGACGTCACCGGCGGCTACCGCGCGTTCCGCCGCGAGACCCTCGAAGGCCTCGGCCTCGAAGAGGTCGCCTCCCAGGGCTACTGCTTCCAGGTCGACCTCGCCCGCCGCGCGGTCAAGGCCGGCTACCACGTCGTCGAGGTGCCCATCACCTTCGTCGAGCGCGAACTCGGGGACTCCAAGATGAGCCGCGACATCCTCGTGGAGGCTCTGTGGCGGGTCACGACCTGGGGTGTGGGCGAGCGGGTGGGCAAGATCGTGGGCCGGGGCAAGCCCTCGAAGCCGTAGCCGTACGACCGCACAGCCACGGCTTATGGTCCGCACAGCAACGGCTGATCGTCCCCTTATCCCGTGCTGAGCCATGCCCAGGCACACTGGAGGCATGACGACTGGCGCTCCGACCCCCACGTACCCCGCCCGGCCCCGGCGCTCCCGGCTGCGCACGTTCCTGCCGCTGGGCATCGCCGCCTGGCTCGTGCTGGAGATCTGGCTGCTGACCGTGGTCGCCGGCGCGGCGAGCGGATTCACAGTGTTCCTGCTGCTCCTCGCGGGCTTCGTCCTCGGTTCGGTGGTGATCAAGCGGGCGGGCAGGCGCGCCTTCCAGAACCTGAACGAGGCGGTGCAGCGAGGCGGAGCCCCGTCCAGTTCGAAGGGCGGCGGCAACGGCCTGATGATGCTGGGCGGCCTGCTCCTGATGCTCCCCGGTCTGGTCTCGGACGCGGTGGGGCTGCTCCTGCTGATCCCGCCGCTCCAGAAGGCCCTCAGCCGCTACGCGGAGCGCACCGTCGAGCGCAAGCTGCGCGAGGCCGCCCCGGGCACCCTGGGCGACGCCTTCCAGCAGGCCCGTATGCACCGCCCCGACGGCAGGGTGGTCCAGGGCGAGGTCATCAAGGACGAGCCGGGCAGCACGGGGGACACCACGCAGGATCCCCGCCCGCCGCTGACCCGCTGAGCCCGTGCCGGCCCGAAGGGGCCCGGCAACGCAAAACCGCGGGCGCCGTACGTGAAATTTCACGTACGGCGCCCGCGGTTTTGCGTGGTGCTTGGTAGATCCGCCCAAGCCCCGCAGGGACTACGCCGACTTCCGGCTGTCCCTGGGGTGGATCGCGATGTTCATCGCGCCGGAGCGGAGAACGGCAAGACGCTCCTCGAGGACCTCTTCGAGTTCCTCGCGGGTGCGCCGTTCCATCAGCATGTCCCAATGTGTACGCGCGGGCTTGGCCTTCTTTTCCTCAGGGCCATCGCCGTCGACGAGGAGTGCCTGGGCCCCGCAGACCTTGCACTCCCACTCCGGCGGGATCTCCGCCTCGACCGAGAAGGGCATCTCAAAGCGATGTCCCTTCTCGCATGCGTACTCCACGGCCTGGCGTGGGGCCAGGTCGATACCGCGGTCCGTCTCGTAGCTGGTCACCACGAGGCGCGTGCCGCGAAGAGCTCGCTCACTCATGAATCGTGCCTCCCGGGCTTGTCGCCCACAGGACAGGTGTCGCTGTCGTCGTCATCCGGTCAACGTCCGGTCGGCGGTAAAGATTCCCGTTCCGAGTCCCGTTCCGGGTCGTGCGTCGCCGTCGTAGCCGCCCCTTGTTGTACCCACCAGTGCCCGGTTTGTCACATCTGCTAGCAGATGTCACCCAGCGTTTCAACATCTTTGACGCGCAGTAACGGTACGCCTGGCAGGCCAAACGCGTACACTACAGCGCTTTCGCCTTGAACGCTAAATCCTCTCGGGAATCGGGTTGCCCGCGTCGCCGATCGCCCGCAGCACCGGAACCCGTGCGAGCAGCACGAACCCGATGACGAAGAAGGCCACCAGCGAGATGATCGCGTCCCGATAACTTCCGGTCAGCTGGTAGGTGATCCCGAACAGCAGCGGGCCCAGCCAGCTCATGCCGCGGTCGCTCATCTCGTACGCCGAGAAGTACTCGGCCTCCTTGCCGGGCGGGACGAGATGCGAGAACAGCGACCGGGACAGCGCCTGGCTGCCGCCGAGGACCAGCCCGATCCCGGAGGCCAGGACGAAGAACCACACGGGCGCGCCCGCGGGCAGGAAGTACCCGGCGCTCAGGATCACGGTCCACGCGACCAGTGAGCCCAGGATCGTGCGCTTGGCGCCGTAGGTCCGGGCCAGCCGGCCCATCGCCAGGGCGCCGGCCACCGCGAGCACCTGGACCAGCAGCACGGCCACGATGAGCGTCGACTGCCCGAGGCCGAGCTCCTCGGAGCCGTAGACCGACGCCTGGGAGATCACGGTCTGGATGCCGTCGTTGTAGATGAGGTAGGCCAGTAGGAAGGCCAGCGTGAGCGGGTGGCGGCGCATGCCGCGGACGGTCGCCGCGAGCTGGCGGAAACCGGGAGCGGTCGTCTCCCCGGTGGGTTTCGAGTCGGCGTGGCGGTCGCGCAGGCGGCGTAGCGGCACCAGGGCGAAGGCGCCCCACCACAGGCCTGCGGAGGCCAGGCAGATGCGCACCGCCGCGCTCTCTGAAAGGCCGAAGGAGTCGTGGCCGGTGTAGAGGACGAGGTTCGCGATCAGGACGAGCGCGCCCGCCGCGTACCCGAAGGCCCACCCCCGGGAGGAGACCGCGTCGCGCTCCTCGGGCGGGGCGATCTGCGGCAGGTAGGAGTTGTAGAGCATCATCGCCACGGACTGCGCCGCGTTGGCGACGATCAGCAGGAAGCCGCCCAGGAGATAGCGGTCGCCGTCGAGGAAGAACATGCCCGTCGTCGCCGCGGCCCCGGTGTACGCGGCGGCCGCCAGGAGGGGCTTCTTGCGGCCGGTGCGGTCGGCGGCGGCTCCCACCAGGGGCATCACCAGCACGGCCACGATCACCGACAGGGACACCGAGTACGCGAAGAAGGATCCGGCGCGGACCGGGATCCCCAAGGGGTGGACGAAGCCGTCCGGGTCCGCCGCCGACTCGGCGACCGACGTCAGGTAGGGGCCCAGGAAGACGGTGAGCACGCTGGTCGAGTAGACGGAGCACGCCCAGTCGTAGAAATACCAGCCGCGCTGTTCCCGCCGCCGCTCGGCGGCCTCGTCGGCCGGTCCCGTCCGCACGGTGTCGGTGCCCACCCGTGCCCCTCGCTTCCCCGTGAAGGTGCCGCGCGAGGGCGGCGGACGGGGCGGCCGGGCGGTGTCAGACCCAGACGCCTCGGTCCTCCATGACCTTGCGCAGTGTGTCGATGTGATCGGTCATGATGCCATCGACTCCCAGGTCGAGGAGCCGGTGCATGCGCTCCGGCTCGTTGATCGTCCACACGTGCACCTGCAACCCGCGCGCGTGGGCGGTGCGCAGGAAGCGGTGGTCCACCACCTGGATGCCGGACTGGGCCTCGGGCACCTGCGCGGCGACGGCGGAGCGGCGCACCGCGGCCGGCATCCCCCACGAGCGCAGCCGCAGGTTGAGTACGCCCCGGGTGCCGTACGAGGTCGCCAGGCGCGGCCCGGCCAGTCGCTGGGCGCGGACCACGCGCGCCTCGGCGAAGGAGCCGACGCAGATCCGGTCCCAGGAGTTCGTGCGTTCGATCAGCTCCAGGAGGGGCAGGAGCGCGGACTCCGCCTTGACGTCGATGTTCCAGCGCGCGTCGGGGAAGGTCTCCAGGAGCTCTTCGAAGAGGGGCACCGGCTCCTTGCCCGCCACGCGCGCGTGCCGTACGTCCCTCCAGGGCAGGTCCGCGATCCGGCCCGCCCCGTCGGTCACCCGGTCCAGCGTCGCGTCGTGGAAGGCGACGAGTCTGTCGTCCGCGGTGGCGTGCACGTCGGTCTCCAGGTAGCGGTAGCCCGCCTCGACCGCGCGCCGGAACTGGTACTCGGTGTTCTCCAGACCGTCCCCCGCTCCGCCGCGGTGGGCGAAGGCGATCGGGCCGGGATGGTCGAGGTAGGGGTGGCGTATCCGCGTGCTCACCGTCGCAGTATCGCCCTGCGGGGTGGCCCGGTGGCAACGACCGTGCTGCCGCCGGATGCCGACGGCACGGCGAACACGCGCAGGAAGAGCTGGGCGAGCGGGCCGATCGACAGCGCGTACAGCAGGGTGCCGATGCCGAGGGTGCCGCCCAGAGTGAATCCGGCCACCACGACGGCCACTTCGACGGCGGTCCGCATCAGACGCAGCGAGCGGCCGGTGCGCTGGTGCAGGCCGGTCATCAGCCCGTCCCGGGGGCCAGGCCCGAACCGGGCGGCGATGTAGAGGCCGGTGGCCGCGCCGTTGAGCACGATGCCGGCGAGCAGAAGGGGAATCCGTACGGCCAGGCCGTGCACCTCGGGGACCAGGGCAAGAGTTGCGTCCATGGCGATGCCGACCACGAAGACGTTGGAGACGGTGCCGAGGCCCGGGCGCTGGCGCAGCGGGATCCACAGGAGCAGCACCGCCGCGCCGACGATGATCGACACCACGCCGATCGTCAGTCCGGTGAGCTCGGCCAGGCCCTGGTGGAGCACGTTCCAGGGTTCGAGCCCCAGGCCCGCCTCGACGAGGAGCGCCGAACTCGCCCCGTAGAGCGCGAGACCGACGTACAGCTGGATCAACCGTCGCCCGAGACGGCCCGGACTCAGTGTGGACAAGAGGTCCCCCTGTGGTGGTAGTGGCCTGACTCGTGACACCCTGAATCTTGGGTGGAAACGTCATCCATGGCCAATTCTGGGAAGGTGGACTGATTTCCATGGCGCAGTGGACCTCGGCGGTGGGTGCGGCGCAGCTCGCCCGGCTGCTCAACTCCCAGCAGGACCGCCCCGCGGGCCCCGGCACGCGCCGTCCGCCCGCCTACCGGGCGCTGGCCGACGGCATCCGGCTGCTGGTGCTCGAAGGACGGGTGCCGGTGGCCGCGCGGCTGCCCGCCGAACGGGAACTGGCCCTGTCCCTGTCCGTCAGCCGCACCACGGTCGCCGCCGCCTACGAGGCGTTGCGCGCCGAAGGGTTCCTGGAATCGAGACGCGGGTCCGGCAGTTGGACGGCGGTACCGGCCGGAAACCCGCTGCCGGCTCGCGGTCTCGAACCCCTGCCCCCGGAGGCCCTCGGCTCCGTGATCGACCTGGGCACCGCGGCCCTCCCCGCGCCCGAGCCGTGGCTGACCCGTGCCGTCCAGGGCGCCCTGGAGGAACTGCCGCCGTACGCCCACACACACGGCGACTATCCGGCCGGGCTGCCCGCGCTGCGCTCGATGATCGCCGAACGGTACACCGCGCGCGGGATCCCGACGATGCCCGAGCAGATCATGGTGACGACCGGTGCGATGGGCGCGATCGACGCGATCTGCCATCTGTTCGCGGGCCGTGGTGAGCGCATCGCGGTGGAGTCGCCGTCCTACGCCAACATCCTCCAGCTGATGCGGGAGGCGGGCGCGCGGCTCGTGCCCGTCGCCATGGCCGAAGGGCTCACCGGCTGGGACGTGGACCGCTGGCGTCAGGTACTGCGGGACGCCGCGCCCCGGATCGCATACGTCGTCGCCGACTTCCACAACCCGACCGGCGCGCTCGCCGACGACGACCAGCGGCGGCAGTTGGTGGAGGCCGCCCGGTCGGCGGGGACCGTGCTGGTCGCCGACGAGACGATGAGCGAGCTGTGGCTGGACCCGGACATCGGGGGCGCCGCCATGCCGCGCCTCGTGTGCGCCTTCGATCCGGCCGGCTCCACCGTCGTCACCGTCGGATCGGCCAGCAAGGCGTTCTGGGCCGGGATGCGCATCGGGTGGGTGCGGGCGGCACCGGATGTCATCCGCAGCCTGGTCGCCGCGCGCGCGTACGCCGATCTGGGCACGCCCGTGGTGGAACAGCTGGCCGTGAACTGGCTGTTCAGCACGGGGGGTTGGGCCCAGGCCGTGGATGTGCGGCGGGAGCAGGCGCGGGACAACCGGGACGCGTTGGTGGCGGCGCTGCGGAGGGAGCTGCCGACGTGGGAGTTCGAGGTGCCGAAGGGCGGACTCACCCTGTGGGTGCGGGCGGGCGGACTGTCCGGTTCGCGGCTCGCGGAGATGGGCGAGCGGGTGGGAGTACGCGTGCCCTCCGGGCCGCGGTTCGGGGTCGACGGCGCCTTCGAGGGGTACGTGCGGTTGCCGTTCACCGTGGGAGGTGCGGTGGCCGACGAGGCGGCGCTGCGGCTGGCCGCGGCGGCGCGGTTGGTGGAGAGCGGGGGAGCCGGAGGAGGGGAGACGCCGCGTACGTTCGTGGCGTGAGCGCCCGCGGTCAGGTGGTCGTACTCTCCGCGACCACTGCTTTCGGCGGTACCGCTTCCGGCAGGTTCTCGGTGTCGGTCGCTACCGTTTTTGGCAGGTTCTCGGTGTCGGTCGCGACCGCTTCCGGCAGGTCTTCGGTGTCGGTCGCAATCGCTTCCGGCAGGTTCTCGGTGTCGGCCGCTACCGCTTCCGGCAGGTCCTCGGCGCAGGCCGCTACCGCCTCCGGCAGGTTCTCCCCGTCCGCCGGCGTGGTCCGCTCCGGCAGCAGGGCCAGCACGGCCTGGCGGTCCGCGTCGCTCGTCGCGTCGTCGTACGGGTCCGGGGTCGACGGGACCTGGAAGCGGTGGACCGGGCCGGTGCCGAGGCGGGCGTAGCCGCGGCCGGGCGGGACGTGGGCGACCGGGGTGGTGTGCGGGGGAGCGCCCAGGACGGTCGTCAGCTGCTCGGCCGTGGCGGGGCCGAGGACGACACGCGCGCGCGTGTGCTGGCGTACCGCGTCGCTCAGGGCGTCCGCGCTGTCGAACTGGTCGGCCACCACCACGGTCACGTTCGCCGCGCGGCCGTGCCTCAGCGGTACCTGGAGCAGGGACTGGGGGTCCTTGCGGCCGTCGGCGACGGCCAGGTGGGCGAAGGCGGTGGGGCGGTCCAGGAGGATCCACAGGGGGCGCTTGGTGTCCTCGGGCGGCGGCGCGCCCGCCTGCCGGGCGCGGTTGACCGCGATCAGCCGGCGCTCGGTCTCGGTGGCCGCCCACTCCAGGCTGGCCAGTGTCCCGGCCAGCGCGCACTCGACCGCCAGCACGCCGTCCCGGCCGGTGAGGCACGCGTACTCGCCGGTGCCGCCGCCCTCGACGATCAGGACGTCGCCGTACTGAAGGGCCTGGAGGGCGATGGAGCGCAGCAGCGTGGAGGTGCCGCTGCCCGGCTGGCCCATGACCAGCAGGTGCGGCTCGGTGGAGCGGATGCCCGTGCGCCAGACGACCGGCGGCACGTCGCGCTGTTCCTCACCGTAGGCGAGGGGGAGCGTCCGCCGGACCTGGGTGGGGTCGGTGAAGCCGAGCACCGTCTCGCCGGGGGACGTGACGAAACGCTGCGCGGCGATGTCGGTGGGCAGGGGCGCGAGGACGGTCAGTGTGAGCTCGTTGATCTCCTCCTCCCAGGTGAAGTGGTACTCGCGGTCGCGACCCGACTTGGCATACAGCAGCTGCTCGATCCGGGTGCGGGACTCGGCCTCGCCGTCGGTGAAGTACGCCGGGTAGCGGATCAGCAGGTGCGTGATGCGGCCGGTGCCGTCGAAGTTGTACGCGGGGAAGGCCTTGTCCCACTCGCCGCCGTGGGCGTACAGCGGGTCCGGGTCCTCGGCGGCCGAGAAGTACGGGACCAGGGCCTCGTAGAGGGACTGGAGGCGCTGTGTCTGGGACTCGTCCGGCCCGTCGGGCTGCGCCGGTCCGCGGTCCCGGCCCTGCCAGGCTGCCGCCGCCATCAGCGTGATGACGGCGAGCAGCGGGCCGTACGGGACGAGCGCCACGACCAGGATCATCGAGGCCACCAGGAACAGCAGCGGCCCGCGCCTGTCCTTGGGGGCGTCGGCCCACTTGCGCCGCCCGGCCGATGCCAGCCGGCGCAGCCCGCGAGTGATCGTGATCAGCGGGTGGAGGACGTCGGTGGCGCTGTCGGCCGCCGTCCGGGCCAGCTCCCGGCTCCGGGCGATCTGCGCGCTGCCTGTGCTCAGGATGCGGGGAAGGGGGCGCCGGGCCACTGCTGTCTCCTGGAGATGCGTACGGGAGTGGGGCGTCAGAACTTGATTCCGCCGAGGAGGCTCGCGAGGCTCTCGCCGCCGGCCTTGATGCTCGGGGCGATGGCCGTGCTCGCGAGATAGAAGCCGAACAAGGTGGCGATCAGGGCGTGCGACGCCTTCAGTCCGTCCTTGCGGAAGAAGAGGAAGACGATGACGCCGAGCAGGACGACGCCTGAGATGGACAGGATCATTTCGGTTCTCCTGGTTCGTGGGGGACAGTCACCATGAGTACTTCCAGGATCACAGCATGTATCCATACGATAAAAGGTGCAACTAGGTGAATTTCGCCTGATTTCACCCTGGTGGCAGAGCCGTCGGAAGCCAGTACCCTGGCGACTCATCCGAACGGTTACCTGGAGAGGCGGTCCGGCCGATGAGTGAAGCCCCTGACCCCGAGGTCGTGGAGCTGGCGACCAAGATCTTCGATCTGGCCCGGCAGGGGCAGACCGAGGCGCTCGTGGCGTACGTCGACGCGGGTGTCCCGGCAAGCCTCACCAACGACCGCGGCGACTCCCTGGTGATGCTCGCCGCCTACCACGGTCACGCCGAGGCGGTACGCGCCCTGCTCGCCCGGGGCGCCGAGGCGGACCGGATCAACGACCGGGGGCAGACCCCGCTCGCCGGGGCCGTCTTCAAGGGCGAGGAAGAGGTGATCCGGGCCCTCCTGGAGGCCGGCGCCGACCCGGCCTCAGGGACCCCGTCGGCCGTCGACACGGCCCGGATGTTCGGCAAGACGCACCTGCTCGAATTGTTCGGCGCACGTTGACACTCATGCCCTGACCAGCGGCAACACAGAAAACGGGGGAGGCGGTAACCGGCCGCCGAAATTTCGGTCGCGGCGGATGGAACTGCCGAGTCATCATGACGTCGTGGTTCACGGACGTGATGGCCGGGCAGGTGATGCCGCACCGCGCGGACCGTGATGCGGCCGGTATGGGCCACCGACGAGAGGCAGAGGAAGATGGCTTACAGCAAGCAGGAAACGGCGGGCGCCCCGACGTGTTGTCACGTGGCCAGGTAATGCACGTCCCCCGGTTGCGTCGACGCTTGATGTGAGGCTGTTTCCCATGTTCGATCCGGTCATAGCGCCCAGCGGCACGCTGCTCGGCCTGCTCCAGCGGGGCCGCGGCGACGGCACACTGCACGCGCTCACCGCACCGCGCCCCGAAGCGCTCGCGGCGTTGAACCAGTGCGTGCTGCGCGATCCCCGCCACGACTGGCAGGTGGAGAACCGCTCCCTGTACTACGCCCGTCTCTACCTCGACCTGAACGGCGAGCTGGACGAGATCGAGGCACACCTCTTCGACGTCGAGGACGTCTTCGACACCGAGGAGTCGCGCACCGGGCTCGCCCTCGCCGTCCTGGGCCACCTCGCCTCGTACGGCCGGCGGGACGCGCTCGAACTGCTGCGCAGGTACGCCGCCTCCGGCGCCAACTGGGCCTGGGCCCTGGACGAACTGGCGCTGCGCGACGACGACGCCGGCCTCCGGGCCCTCGCGGCGCCCGTCCTGGCGCGGTTCGCGACCGACGCCGAGGGAGAGGCCGAGCTGGCCGCCGCGCTGCGCGACGCCTTCGAGCCCCGGCCGTGGCGGCTGTGGGCCGAGGATCCGCGCGAATCGATCGCCACGCGTGTGCGTGCCGCTCAGGAGGCCGGCTGTTTCGACCGCTGGCAGCGGCAGCTGGACTCCACCGGGCCGCGCCCGGGATGGAGCGTGCGAGCCGTCTTCGAGTGGGCCCAGCAGGGCTTCGACCGCGGTGCCGCGCTCCATGTCCCCGCCGCCCGCTGCCTCGCCGCCGTGGCCGGCCCCGAGGACCGGCCGGAGATCGTCCAGGCCGCCGAGGACGGCACCGACGGCGCTCGGTGCACCGCCCTGCGCTATCTCGCCGACAGCAATGATCCGGACGCGCTCGAGCTGATCGAGGCCGCCGTGGCCATCGGCTCCTCGGCCGTCGTGGAGGCCGCGGTGGACGCCTTCGAACGCATGCGCAGTGTCGCCGCCGTCGACCGGGCGCGCGGCTGGGCCCGGCGTCCCGACCCCCTCGGCGCCGCCGCCGGACGCATGCTCGCCTGCCGGGGCGCGGCGCAGGACAGCGACCTCGTCCTCGCGGCGCTCAGGGAGGCAGTGCGGGGCGAGGGCCCCGACGCGCCGACCCTGTGGACCCTCGTCGACGGCACGGGACGGCTCGGCATCGCCTGCGCCGCACCGGTGCTCCGGCACATTTACCGCGAAACCGCCTCCTCCCATCTGCGCGGCCGGGCGGCCCGGGCCCTCGCCGCCACCGATCCCTCCTTCGCCACCGGGTTCGCCGTCGAGTGCCTCTGGGACTGCGAGGAGACCACCCGCGAGATCGCCGCCCGGCACGCCGAGACCGGTGACGCCCGGGTCGTGGAGCGGCTGCGCAGGCTCGCCGCCGATCCGGCCGAGGAGGACGAGGTCCAGACAGCCGTACGCAGCCGGATCGGACCCGACGCGCCCGCTGTGTGAACTCGGGGTGACCCGCGGGTCAGCCGGGAATGGACACCGTCTGGCCTGCTCGGGTGTGCAGCGCAACGCTCATGGGACGTTTGTCGTCCGGAAAGATCCACGTTGACGTGGCCACGTCCGGTGCGGCGACAACACCGGTATGCGTGTCGTCATAGTGACCGAATCCTTTCCCCCCGATGTGAACGGCGTGGCCCACTGCGCGCTCCAGACCGCCCGGCACCTCGTAGATCGCGGTCACCTTCCGCTCGTCGTCGCGCCGGCCACCGCCGCCGGTAGCGGGCCCGACGCCCTCGCGCCGTGCCCTGTCATCCGTGTCCCCTCCCTACCGCTCCCCGGCTACTCCCAGGTCCGCGTCGCCCTCCCCAGCCGACGCGTGGCCGCGGCGATCGTCGAGCACCGCGCCGACGTCGTCCACCTGGCCAGCCCCTTCATCCTCGGCGTGCGCGGCATGGCGGCCGCCGCCCGGCTCGGCATCCCCGCCGTGGCCGTCTACCAGACCGACCTCGCCGGATACGCCCGTACCTACGTGCACGCGGGCGAGGCCGCCGCCTGGCGTCGCATCCGCTCCGTCCACGCCGCCGCCGACATCACCCTCGCCCCCTCCAGCGCCGCCCTGCACGACCTGGAGGCGCACGGCGTGCCCCGGGTCAGGCTCTGGCCGCGGGGCGTGGACACCGTCCGCTTCCGCCCCGACCTCCGGGACGAGGCACTGCGCCGCGAACTCGCCCCGAACGGCGAGCTGATCGTCGGCTACGTCGGCCGGCTCGCCCCCGAGAAGCAGGTCGAACTGCTGGCCGGCGCCTGCGGTCTGCCGGGGGTGCGCGTCGTGGTCGTCGGCGACGGCCCGAGCCGGCCGAGCCTGGACCAGGCACTGCCGGGCGCGGTCTTCCTGGGCCGCCGAACCGGCGACGAACTCGCCCGGATCTTCGCCTCCCTGGACGTCTTCGCGCACACCGGGCCCTTCGAGACCTTCTGCCAGACCGTGCAGGAGGCCATGGCCAGCGGCGTGCCCGTCGTCGCGCCCGCCGTCGGCGGCCCGCTGGACCTGGTCGCCCACGGGCGCACGGGCCTGCTGGTCCCGCCGCGCGACGCGGACGCCGTACGGGACGCGGTGTGGTCCCTGGCCGCCGACCCCGCCCTGCGGACCGCGTTCGGCACCGCCGCGCGCGCGACCGTCGAGGGACGCACCTGGGCCGCCGTCGGCGACCAGTTGATCGGGCACTACGCGAACGTGCTCGACGCGCGGCAGACGGTGGTGGCGGCATGAGCTCCTTGCGGATAGTGCGGCTGGCGAACTTCGTCGCGCCGGCGTCCGGCGGTCTGCGCACCGCCCTGCGCGAGCTGGGCAAGGGCTTCAAGTCGGCCGGACACGACCCCGTGCTCATCGTGCCGGGCGAGCGCGCGAG
Source organism: Streptomyces sp. NPDC050619 (assembly GCF_040654815.1). Lineage (NCBI taxonomy): Bacteria > Bacillati > Actinomycetota > Actinomycetes > Kitasatosporales > Streptomycetaceae > Streptomyces > Streptomyces sp. NPDC050619. The sequence continues at coordinate 81,159 of NZ_JBFAIR010000030.1, forward strand.
CGACCGCGAGACCGAGCAGGGGCGGGTGATCACCCTGCCCGGGCCGCTGCTGCCGGGTACGGGCGGGTACCGCGTGCTCACCGACAAGGGGCGGGTGGCCCGGCTCCTGGAGGAGCTGGCCCCCGACCGGCTGGAGGTCTCCGACCGTACGACGCTGCGGTGGACCGGCAAGTGGGCGCGACGGGCGCGGGTGCCCGCCGTGATGGTCTCCCACGAGAGTGCCGACGGCGTGCTCCGCACCTGGGGCATGCCGGAAGGGGCGGCCCGGCGTACCGCCGACGCCCTCAACGTCCGTACGGCCCACACGTACGCGCGCGTGGTGTGCACCACGGAGTTCGCCGAGCGGGAGTTCGTGCGGATCGGCGCGCGGAATGTCGTCCGGGCGCCGCTGGGCGTCGACCTCGTGCAGCGGCACCCCGCCCTGCGTGACCCCGGGCTGCGTGACCGGCACGCGCGCGGGGACGAGGTGCTGCTGGTGACCTGCACCCGCCTGTCCGTGGAGAAACGGCCCGGCACCGCGCTCGACGCCCTGGAGGCGCTGGTACGGCGCGGGCGGCGGGCGGTGCTCGTGGTGGCCGGGGACGGACCGCTGCGCGCGCGGCTCGAACAGCGGGCGCGGGAGCGCGGGCTGCCGGTGACCTTCCTCGGGCATGTCTCCGACCGCCGTCTGCTCGGGGCGCTCCAGGCGTCCGCCGACGTGTGCCTGGCGCCGGGGCCCGCCGAGACCTTCGGGCTGGCCGCACTGGAGGCCATGGCCTGCGGCACGCCCGTCGTGGCCAGTGCCTCGTCCGCGCTGCCGGAGGTGATCGGCTCGGCCGGGGCCTTCGCGGCGGACCACGGGGGCGCCTTCGCGGACGCCGTGGAGAGGCTCCTCGAACGGCCCGTGCAGGAGCGGCGGGAGGCCGCACGCGCGCGTGCGGAGTGCTTCGGGTGGGGCACGGCGGTCGCGGCGTTCCTCGAAGCCCACGACGCGGCGGTGTCCGTACGGCGGCCCTTCGCGCCCGGGGGCGTGACATGAGACCGCTGCGTTTCGTGGCCCTCGGCGACTCGCTGACCGAAGGGGTCGGTGATCCCGTCGGCGACGGATGGCGCGGCTGGGCCGCGTTGCTCGCCGGGGGGATCGGCGGGGGGCCGTCTGTGAAGTCCGTGGAGTCCGTGGAGTTCACGAACCTCGCGGTGAGCGGGTCGCAGACGCGTGACGTGCTGGAACGGCAGCTGCCTGCCGCGCTGGCCCTGCGGCCCGACATCGCCTCCGTCGTCATCGGCGTCAACGACACCCTGCGCTGCACCTTCGACATCCAGGCCGTGGCCGCGCGCCTCGACACGGTGTACTCGGCCTTCACCGAACAGGGCGCGGTCCTGCTCACGGCCTGCCTCCCGGACCCCGGCGCGATGCTCGGGCTGCCAGGCGCCCTGGCCCGCCCGCTGGCCCGGCGGCAACGGGCGGTCAACGCCGTGGTCCACGCGCTGTCCGAGCGGTACGGGGCCGTGCATCTGCACGCCGCCGAGGAGGCGTGGCTCACCGACCGTGCGATGTGGAGCGCGGACCGGCTGCACCCCGGCGAGCGGGGGCATCGGCAGCTGGCCGTGCGCTTCCACGCGCTGCTGGCCGAGCAGGGCCTCGCGACGGGGAGCGCGCCCTCGCCCGAGCCCGAGTTCCCCGAGCCCACCAAGTCGGCGAGCCTGTGGTGGCTGGCCACCGCCGGCACCGGCTGGGTGGCCCGGCGGTGTACCGACCTGCTGCCGCAGCTCATGACGCTCGCCGTCGACGAGATGCGGCACCGCGTGCGCGGGACGAGCGCCCGGCTCGACCTGCGCACGGCGCACGCGGTGTCGGCGGCGCTGGCGGCGCTGTCGGCGGGGGAGCAGCAGCCGGACGCCGCCTGAGGCCGCCTCACCGGGCGGTCAGCGGCGGCGTACGGCCACGAAGCGCACCGGCGTGCCGGGCACGGCCTGTGCGACGGCCGACAGGTCGGCCGGGCGGACGACCGCGATCACCGGGTAGCCCCCGGTGGTCGGATGGTCGGCCAGGAAGACCACCGGTCTGCCGTCGGGCGGGACCTGGACGGCGCCCAGCACCATGCCCTCGCTGGGGAGTTCGCCGGACCGGGCCCGCTTGAGGGCGGGTCCCTCCGTGCGCAGCCCGATGCGGTTGCTCGCGGAGGACACCCGGTAGGTGCGGGAGGTGAAGGCGCGTACGGCTTCCGGCGTGAACCAGTCGTCGCGGGGGCCCAGGGTCACGTGGAGGACGAGTTCGGCCGGGGGCGCCGGCTGCGGGGCGACGTCCACGCGCGCGTGGGGCGATTCAGGACTCCCCAGGGGCAGCACCGCGCCGTCCGTGAGGGGCGGCGGGCCGAGCCCCGACAGCAGGTCCGTGGAGCGGCTCCCGAGGACCGGCTCGACGGCGATGCCGCCGGAGACGGCCACGTAGCCACGTACTCCGGAGAGGGCCGCTCCGACGTCCAGGAGCGCACCGGCGGGCACGCGCACCGGCGCGCCCCAGGCGACCGGGCGTCCGTCCAGGGTGACCGGGCAGGGCGCACCTCCCACCGCCACCGTGACCGTGGAACGGGGCCGCACCGCGCAGCCGTTGAGGGTGGTCTCCAGCACCGCCGCCTCGGGCCGGTTGCCGACCAGCCGGTTGACGAGGGCCGCCGCCGGTCCGTCCAGCGCCCCGGAGCGGGGCACGCCGAGATGGGCGTACCCGGGGCGCCCCAGGTCCTGCACGGTGGTCAGCGCTCCGGCGCGTACGACGCAGAGCGCGCGGTCCGTCATGAGCGCCCCGTCGGCACGAAACGCACGCGCGTGCCCGGCGACAGCAGGGCGGCCGGTACGCGCGCGTGGTCCCACAGCACGGCGTCCGTGGTGCCGATCAGCTGCCAGCCGCCCGGCGACGAGCGCGGGTACACGCCCGTGTACGGGCCCGCCAGCGCCACCGACCCCGGCGGGACGGCCGTACGGGGGGTGGCCCGGCGCGGGACGTCGTAGCGGGCCGGCAGTCCGGTGAGGTAGCCGAAGCCGGGGGCGAACCCGCAGAAGGCGACGCGGAATTCGGTGCCCGCGTGGATGCGGGCCACCTCCCGCTCACCGACGCCCCAGTGGGCGGCGACCTCGGCCAGGTCCGGGCCGTCGTAGCGCACCGGGAGCTCGATCACCTCACGCGCGCGTGGGGGAGCGGTCGGCACCTCGGAGGTGGTCAGTTCGGATGCCAGGCGGGCCGGGTCGGTGAGGCCGTCGAGGAGGACCGTGCGGGCCGCGGGGACGATCTCGCGGACCGACAGCGAGCCCTCCGCGCGGCGCCGCACGAGTTCGGCGTGCAGGGCCTGGGCCTCGTCGCCCGAGGCCACCTCGACGAGCAGGGCGCCGTCACCGACGGGCAGGACCCTCATACGAAGGCCTCGACCCGGACGCCCGACGTCTCCAGCCGTTCCCGGACCCGGCGGGCCAGCTCCACCGCGCCGGGCGTGTCCCCGTGCAGGCACAGGGAACGCGCGCGCACCTCGATGCGCGCCCCGGAGCGGGAGACGACGGAACCGGAGCGGGCCATGCCCACCGAGCGCTCCACCACGGCCTCCGGGTCGGTGATCACAGCGCCGTCCTGCCCGCGCGGGACGAGCGTGCCCTCTTCGGTGTACGCGCGGTCCGCGAACGCCTCCGTGACGGCCGGCAGGCCCGCCTTCTGGGCCAGCTCCAGCAGGCGCGAGCCGGGCAGGCCCAGCACGGGCAGTGTGGCGTCCGCGATGAGCACACCGTCGACGACCGCGCCGGCCTGCTCCTCGTCGTGCACGACCCGGTTGTAGAGCGCGCCGTGCGGCTTGACGTACGACACGCGCGAGCCCGCCGCGCGGGCGAACACCTCCAGGGCGCCGATCTGGTACGCCACCTCGGCCGCCAGTTCGGCGGACGGCACGTCCATCGCGCGCCGCCCGAACCCCGCCAGGTCCCGGTACGAGACCTGGGCGCCGATCCGTACCCCGCGCCCGGCCGCCAGCTCGCACACCCGCCGCATGGTGGCCGCGTCCCCGGCGTGGAAGCCGCAGGCCACATTGGCGCTGGTGACGACGGTCAGCAGCTGCTCGTCGTCGGTGAGCTGCCAGCGGCCGAAACCCTCGCCGAGGTCGGCGTTCAGATCGATCGAGGCCATGGGGGTCTCGTGTCTCCTTTCAGGCGACTTTCGGTTGTTATTGGTCGGTACCGGTCGGTCTCGATCGGTACCAGTCGGTCTCGGTTGGTTCGCGGTCGGCTTTCGGTTCGGCTGTGACGTCGCTTCAGACCACGCGGTACTTCTCGTCGCGGGCGTCGGTGAGGAACATCTGGCCCGGTGCGTGGGTGATGGCGAACGGCGGGCGGGAGGCCATCACCGCGGCCTGCGGGGTCACGCCGCAGGCCCAGAACACCGGGATGTCGTCCGGCTCGGCGTCCACCGGGTCCCCGAAGTCGGGATGGCCGAGGTCGTCGATGCCCAGCCCCGAGGGATCGCCGCAGTGTACGGGGCCGCCGTGCACCGCCGGCAGCAGACTGCTCTCCCGGATGGCGGTCGCCAGGTGCTCCGGCGGCACCGGGCGCATGGACACCACCAGCGGGCCGTGCACCCGACCCGCCGGACGGCACTGCCAACTCGTCATGTACATCGGTACGTTGCGGCCCTGCTCGATGTGGCGGATCGGGACACCCGCCCCGGACAGCGCCCACTCGAAGGTGAAGCTGCATCCGATCAGGAACGACACCAGGTCACCGCGCCAGTGCGCGCGCACGTCCGTCGGCTCGTCCACCAGCTCGCCGTCCTGCCACACCCGGTAGCGCGGCAGGTCGGTGCGCAGGTCGGCGCCGTCCGCGAGAGGGGTGGTCCATGAGCCGGCGTCCGTGACGTCCAGCACCGGACACGGCTTCGGGTTGCGCTGGCAGAACAGCAGCATGTCGTACGCCCAGTCGGCGGGCACCGAGATCAGGTTGGCCTGGGTGTGGCCGGCCGCGATCCCGGCGGTGGGGCCGGTCAGACCCGCGCGGAAGCGGGTGCGGGCGTCGTTGGGGCTCCACGCGTGCGCGTGCTCGTCGACGAGGGTCAGGGGACGGTCCTCCGTGCGGTTCATGTGAGCTCCTTGCCTCGGGTCTCCGGCAGCCCCAGCAGCGCCAGGGCCGCGATGCCGTAGCCGATCGCGCCGAAGACCAGCGCGCCGCCCACGCCCCAGCTGTCGGCCAGGAAGCCGACGGTGGTGGGGAAGACGGCGCCCACGGCACGGCCGGTGTTGTACGTGAAGCCCTGTCCCGTGCCGCGCACGGCCGTCGGATACAACTCGCTCAGGTAGGACCCGAAGCCGCTGAAGATCGCCGACATGCAGAACCCGAGCGGGAAACCGAGCACCAGGAGCAGGGTGTTGGAGCCGCTCGGGATGTTCGCGTACGCCAGGATGCAGACGGCCGACAGCAGGGCGAAGAGCCAGATGTTGCGCTTGCGGCCCAGCAGGTCGGTGAGATACCCGCCGGTCAGATAGCCGAGGAAGGCGCCGGAGATGAGGAACGTCAGATAGCCGCCGGTGCCGACGACGGACAGGCCGCGATCCGTCTTCAGATAGGTCGGCACCCAGGTGGCGAGGGTGTAGTAGCCGCCCTGGACGCCGGTGGAGAGCAGAACCGCGAAGATCGTGGTGCGCAGCAGGCCGGGCTTGAAGATCGCCGTGAACGAGCCCTTCTCGGAGCTCTGTTCGCGCACCGCCACCGCTTCGGGGGCGTCCTGCACGCGGCGTCGCATCCACACGACCAGCAGAGCGGGCAGCGCGCCGGTCCAGAACATGATCCGCCACGCCAAGTCGTCGCCGACGAACGAGAACACCAACGTGTACATGATCGCGGCGAGCGCCCAGCCCACGGCCCAGGAACTCTGGATCGCGCCGAGCGTGCGGCCGCGGTGCTTCGCGCTCGCGTACTCGGCGACCAGGATCGCGCCGACCGCCCACTCGCCGCCGAAACCGAGTCCTTGGAGGGCGCGGAAGACCAGCAGGGTCTCGTAGTTGGGCGCGAAACCGCAGGCGACCGTGAAGACCGCGTAGGTGATCACCGTGATCATCAGCGCCTTGACGCGGCCGACGCGGTCCGCGAACACCCCCGCGAGCGCGCCGCCGACGGCGGAGACCACGAGGGTGACGGTCGTGAAGAGGCCGGTCTGGCCGCTGTCCAGGCCGAAGTACGCGGCCAGCGCGACCATGCTCAGCGGCAGCGTGAAGTAGTCGTACGAGTCGAGGGCGTAGCCGCCGAACGCGCCGGCGAAGGCGCGGCGGCCGCGCGGACCGAGGGCGTGCAGCCAGCCCAACGCCCCGTCGTCGGCGGGGCGTTCGGCCGTGGTGGGCGGTGTGTCGGTGGGCAGGGCCTGCGGTGGAGGGGTCGTGCTCATGGGCACCTCGCTATGGGAGGACGGAGGGTGCTGGGGACCGAGCCGGGCCGTGCGGAAGCAGTGGCGGCGTCGCGAGCGGGGCGGCGCCGTTCGTAGAAAGGTAGAGGATCGTTGAACGATCCCTCAATACCCACGTTGTTTCGTTCTTGTATCTGCGATTGAATTCCGGGCATGGCAGAGCAGCTGACCGGACTGGCCGACGACCGCGCCCTCCTGGGCCGTACCAGCACCGCCGAACGGGTTTCGGACATCCTCAGGAGCCGTATCGCCGAGGGCTACTTCCCGCCCGGCACCCGCCTGTCGGAGGACAGCATCGGCGGCGCGCTCGGCGTCTCCCGCAACACGCTGCGCGAGGCGTTCCGGCTGCTCACGCACGAACGCCTGCTCGTCCACGAGCTCAACCGGGGCGTCTTCGTCCGGGTCCTGTCCGTCGAGGACGTCGAGGACATCTACCGCACCCGCGGCCTGGTCGAGTGCGCCGTCGTACGGGGGCTCGGCAAGCCGCCGTACGCCCTGGACGGCCTCGCGGAGGCCGTGGCGGAAGGCCGGCGGGCGGCGCGCGAAGGTGACTGGAAAGTGCTGGGCACGGCCAATATCCACTTCCACCGGGAGTTGGTCGCGCTCGCGGGGAGCGACCGCACGGACGAGCTGATGCGCAGCGTCTTCGCCGAACTGCGCCTCGCCTTTCACGTGGTGGACGACCCGCGCCGACTGCACGAGCCCTACCTCGCGCGCAACCAGCAGATCCTCGAGGCGCTCCAGGCCGGAGACAAGGGCGGGGCCGAGAAGCTGCTCGCGGTGTACCTCGGCGACTCGCTGGAGCGCGTGGTCGAGGTCTACCGGCGGCGGGTCGGCGAGGAGGGTTAGGGCCCTTCGCAGGTGTGACCGCCGCGACGCCGGGTCGCTTCTGCGTCGTTTGGGCCGTTGTCAGACCGAGGACCTAGTCTGTGCAGCGTGACTTCGCCTGCATCGACGGACAGCGTTCCGCCCCAGTTCAGCGCGGGGCCGCGCCCCGCACCGGGCCCGGCCGCCGACGAGGGACTGGCGCGGCGGCTGCGCGCGCTCGCCTGTACCGCGCCGCTGCACGACCTCGACGCGCGCAAGGCCAACCTCGCGGGCGAGTACTCGGTGTACGGCATGGCGGAGGTGGCCCTCGCCGCCATCGACCTGGTCACGCTGAACATGGACTTCGACACCGGCGCCGACCACGACCAGATAGTGGCCCGGCTCATCCCGCGCATTGCCGCCCAGGCCCCGCGGCGCCCCGTCGCCGAGCACGAGCGGGTGGCCCGCTGGGTCCTGGAGAACCTGATCAATGTCGGCAGCGTCGACCGCGGCTTCCGCGCCGTGTACGGCACGTTCGCCCCGGACGGCACCTATGTCCGCCGTGACTACGACTTCAAGCTGATCGAGGAGGTGCCCGGCCCCGGCGGCTCCGTGTATCTGCGTACGACGGACGAGGCGGTCAACGTCCTGGTCGGCGCCCTCGATACGGACGTCACCAGCGCGCAGATCGCCGCCGAGGTCAAGCTGGAGGTGCTGATCAGCCGCGGCCGCCTGGCCGACGCCCAACTGGCGGCCGAGCAGGCCCGATACCGGACCGTCCAGTACTCCGAGACCCTGCGCAGGGCGCTGGACGCGACGCGGCGCAACGTCCGGGCGGTGGACTGGCTCAGCACCGTGCCCGACATGATCGCCGAGGCCCTCGACCACGTCGCCGACCGCTACCGCCACGAGAACGCGATCCTCACGAACATCCGCAAGGCGCGTGACGAGTCCGAGGACCCGGAGCACAAGCGGCGCGCCGCCGAGCTGGTGGACATCGTGAAGGACTGCATCCGGCGGCACACACAGTTGCAGTCCCGGCTGCTGGAAGCCGGCCCGCTCTTCCGCGCGGAACAGGACCGGCAGGCCTTCGCCACGCCCATGACGACGTCCGGGATCGACCTGTACGGGCATCTTGTCGCGCCTGTCCTGCCGTTGGCCCTGGACCGGGCGGTCCGGGTCACCGACGCGTTCTTCGCGCACGGGACCGGGCTGCGTACGCCGGTGTCGGTGCGGGTGGGTGACCTCGTCGACATACTGCTGACGCCGCCGATGGAGCGGGAGCATCTGGGCGCGGAGATGCCGGAGCCGGACCTCATCGCCACGCCGGACGACAGCCGGTTCAGTGAGGAGCAGTTGGCTGCGGCGATGGAGCTGCTGGATCTGCCGGCGGACGCGCCGCGGCGGTTGTCGGGGTTGCTTGCCGAGGCTCGGCGTCAGGATGGCGATCTGCCGTATCTCGTCGCGTTGTTGGCGGTTCATGCGGCCAGTCCGCCCGTTGGTACGGCTTATCGGCAGGGCGAGGAGAAGTTGTTGTTCGCTGTGGACGACGGGGTGGAGTTGGACGATCCGGAGTTCGGTGGGGCCGATTTGATTGTGGGGACGGCTTTGTTGGGTGCGGCGGTGCGGACGGAGGCGGCGTGATGTTGTTTTTCGGCTGCGGGCCGGTTGTGGCTGGTCGCGCCCACGCGGCGGAGCCGCAAATGTCACAGCCCCGCGCCCCTAGGTGGGCAATCTGCACCCCTGTCTTCAAGCCCGAGGAGTCCCAGTCGTGAGCGAGCACGTCGAGTGGAGTGAGTCGGAAGCCGGGCCTGCGCCTGCGGCGGCCGTCACTCCCGCCGACGCCGCCGATGCCGCGCGGCTCGTCGCGTTCGGGTTGCAGCCCAAGCTGGCGCCCGCGCGTGACCAGGAGTACGCGGAGCTGCTGCGGCGCTATCGCGAGGATCCGGCGTTCGCGCGGCTCGCCGATGCCGTGGCCGCCGGGCTCGGGCTCGTCGTGCTGGAGGTGTCCCCGCGCGCGGGGATGGCCGTGACCGCGGCCGAGGACTCGGTGTTCGCCGTGCGCATGGGCGACTACGCGCGCCGGACGTCCGCCGACTCCGGGGACCGGTTCCTGCACGGGCTGGCGCATCTCGCCGTCGCCGCCATGGCGTTCCCGCGGCCCGAGGACCTCGCCGACGACGGGTACATCGGGCGGGTCTCGGTCAACGGCGTCGACGCGTTCGTGCGGCAGGCCTGCCGACGGCTGGAGGAGCGCGCCGAGGAGCAGGGCGAGAACACCGACCCGGCGACCGACGCGCCTGGTCTGGAGGCGGCATGGCGGATCTGGGCGAGACGCAGCGCGGCCGGAGCCACCAAGGACGCGCGCCGGCTGGCCGGTTCGACGACCGGCATCGTCGGCAAGGCCGTCGTCTTCCTCACCGACTCCGGCTTTCTGCAGCGCACGGGTGACGACAACGGCGGTACGTATCGCACGACGGCCCGCTATCAGCTCCAGGTGCGCGACATGGCGGGCAGTGCCGCCATGGCCGAGCTCCTCGAGCTGGGCGTCGTCCCGGTGACCGACGGGACACCGACCCTGCTGCCCGCCGAGGAGAGAGACGACCTGGAGCTGGTGGCCGACGCCGGGCTGCCCTTCCACGCTCCCTCCCAGTCCTGAAATTCCAGCCCTGAACTTTCCAGTCCCGAATTTCCCAGCCCTGAACTTCCCTGATCTGACGAAGACTTACGAGAGTCCGCCATGTACGAGCTGTCCCGGGTCCGCCTCTACTCCATCGGGCCCGCCGGTGCGCGCTACGCCGACACCGTGCTTGACCTGCGCGGTGTGGGCGAGACCGTGCCCGACCCCGCGCCCACCCAGGCGGAGTTCTTCGAGGAGGAGCCCGTCGGCCCGCCGCGCCGGCCCGCGCCCGCCGGTGTGCTCTTCCTGGAGAACGGCGGTGGCAAGTCCGTCCTCCTGAAGCTGATCTTCTCCGTGATGCTGCCGGGCCACCGCAACACCCTCGGCGGCGCCAGCTCCGGTGTGCTGCGGAAGTTCCTCCTCGCGGACGACTGCGGGCATGTGGCGCTGGAGTGGCAGCACGTACTGACCGGCGAGTGCGTGGTCGTCGGCAAGGTCAGCGAGTGGCGCGGACGCCAGGTCTCCAACGATCCGCGGAAGTTCGCCGAGGCCTGGTACTCCTTCCGGCCCGGGCCCGGCCTCAGCCTGGACAACCTTCCCGTCGCCGAGTCCACCGCGGTACGGCCGTCCGTCGAGGGCCAGTCGGGCGCACAGGGGCGTCGGCGGACCATGAAGGGCTTCAGGGACGCCATCACCGAGGCGGGCAAGGCGTATCCGCATCTGGAGGTGCACTGGGAGGAGATCCACGACCGGTGGATCGAGCACCTCGGCGATCTCGGCCTGGACCCCGAACTCTTCCGCTACCAGCGGGAGATGAACGCCGACGAGGGCGAGGCCGCAGGCCTCTTCGCCGTCAAGAAGGACTCCGACTTCACCGACCTGCTGCTGCGCGCGGTCACCGACACCCGCGACACCGACGGGCTCGCCGACCTGGTCAGCGGCTTCGGCAACAAGCTGGGGCGGCGCGCCGAGCTGATCGCCGAACGAGAGTTCACCGCCGGGTCGGTGGACCTCCTCGGGCGGATCGTCGAGGCAGCGGAAGCCCGCTCCCGCGCGCGTGACATCCACGCCGGGGCCGAGCGCCGTACGCGGACCCTGGCGCGGCGGCTGTCCGCGCGCGGGGCCCGGGAGCGCGTCCGGGCCGGCGATCTCGCCCAGCAGGTGACCGCCGCCGCGTACACCGTCACGCACTCCGAGTCGGCGCGGGAGCGCAGCGCGCTGATCGCCGCCGAACTCGCCTACCGGCACGCCTCGTTGGCGCTCGCCGCCGCCGAGAAGTCGGCCGCCGCGCAGAAGCGCGAGCTGGCCGACGCGCGCACGCTGCACTCCGCCTGGCAGGCCGCCGAGGCCGTGCTGCGCCACCGGGCCGCCGCCGACCGGGTCGCGCGCGTGGCCGCCGCGATCCAGGAGGCCGAGCGGGACGCGGCCCCCGCGCTGGCCGCCCGCGCCAAGGCCGCCACCGATCTCGTCCGGGCCCTGCACACGGCCGCGGAGAGAGCCGAGACCCTTGCCAACGAGGAGGAGGAGCGGTCCGCCGCCCTCCAGGAGGTCGGCGAGTCCGCCCACCGGGACGCCACCTCCGCCGCCACTCAGGCACAGCGCGCCCGCAGTGAGACCGGGCATCTGCGGCAGCGGCTGACCGAGGTCGAGCAGGAGACCGCCGAGGCGGTGCGCGCGGGCTGGCTCGACGACAGCGCACCCGACGCCGACCCGGCGCGCGCGGCCCTCGCGGCGAGCGACGCCGAGAAGACGGCCGTCGCCGCCTGGGACACCGCGCGCGAGGCCTCGAGCCGGGCCGCCGAGCACGCGCGCGAGGCGGCGGCGACCGAGTCCCGTGCCGAGTTGACGGCGGCTCGCGCGGAGGACGCGGCGAGCGCCGCGGAGCGGGCCCATGAGGCGGAGCGCCGCCTTGCCGAGGGCCTGGCGGCGGAGGAGCGTCTCGCCGAGTTGCTGAGCCTGCCCGGCGCGTCCGGCGCGGGACGAGGCGGCGTGCCGGCCCCCCGCGCGGGCACCGACGGCGCAGGTGACGGCGGTGCAGGTAACGGCGGTGCGGCGCGACAGCGGGCCGCCGAGACCGACCCTGCCGGTTCCGCGGGCGCCGGCAGCCCGCTCAGCCCGGAGGAACTCGACCGCTTCGCCGACGAGTTGCGCGAACTCCTCGACGACGCCGTCTCCGCCGCCGAACGGCAGCTCTTCGAACTGCGTACGGCCGCCGCCGACGACTCCCGGATCCTCGGCGCGCTCGGTGACGGCGGGCTGCTGCCGCCCGGCCCGGACGTGCTGGCCACCGTCGAGTTCCTGGGCGAGCAGGGCATCCCCGCGCTGCCCGGCTGGCGCTATCTCGCGCAGGCCGTCGACCCCGCCGACCACGCGCGCGTACTGGCCGCCCGGCCCGAACTGGTCGACGGCGTGATCATCACCGACCCCGCCACGCACGCGCGTGCCCGCGAGGCGCTGAGCGACGCGGCGCTGCTGCCCCGGTCCGCCGTGGCGGTCGGCACGGCCGCCGCCCTGCTCGCCCCCACACCCGCGCCCCACACGGAAAGCGGTGACGTCTTCCTCGTACCGCCGAACCCGGCCATGCACGACGAGCACGCCGCCGACGAGGAACGGCAGGCGCTGCGCGCGCGGGCCACCGAGCGGGACGAGGAGATCCGCGGCCTCGCGGCCCGGCTCGGCAAGGACCGGGAGCTGGCGGCACGGCTCGCCTCCTGGCGCACCGGCTGCCCGGCCGGCCGGCTCCTCGAGCTGGCCCAGGCCGCGCGCACCGCGCGGGTGTTCGCCGAGGAGTCCGAGGCCGAGCTGGCCGAGGCACGGACCGTGCGGGCCGAGGCCGACGAAGCCGCCGCCGAGGCCGCGCAGGTCCGGGACGAGCGGCAGGAAGCCGCCCAGAAGGCCCGGCGTGCCGCCGACGCCCTCGCCGGGCTGGCGTTCCGGCTGCGCGAGCGGGCCGGCTGGCAGGTCAAGCTGCGCGAACTCGCCGACGAGGCGGCCGAATCGGAGGTCCACGCCCAGATCTGCCTGGACCGTGCCCGGGCCGCCGACGAGGACCGGCGTGCCGCCCAGCGCGCCGCCGACGACGCCCGCCGCACGGCCCGTACCCTGCGCGCCGAGCGCTCGGAGATCGCGGGCGCCCCCGACGACGTACCGGAGAGCGACGCGAGCGCTTCGAAGTCGTCCCTGCCCGCCCTCCGCGAGGCTTATCGGGCCGCTTCTCAGCTGTACGAGAAGGTCGGTGTCGGCGCCGACCTGCGGGCCGAGCAGGCCCGTGCCGAGAGCGACGAGAGCGCGGCGCGCGCCGATCTGGACCGGCTGAGCAACAAGGTCCGCACGCGCGCGGGACAGCTGCTCCAGTCGCCGGACGGCTCCGACGGGCCCTCCCGGCAGGCCGCCGTCGCCCGGGCCGAGGAGCTGGTGCAGCTCCTGGAGACCCGGATGTCCAGCGCGAGCGAGCAGCTCGGACGCCTGCGCGGCGAGGCCGAGCGGCACGCGCCCGAGGACGGCGAGGCACACACCGAGCTGCCCGAGGAGCTTCTCCCGCGCGACGCCGAGCACGCGCAGGCCCTGCTGCGCACGGCGACCACCGAACTGGCCGCACGCACCGACGCGTTGACGCAGGCCCGGGAGGCGCACGCCGAACTGCTCGACGCACACCGCGCCGCCGAGGACGCGGCCGGCGGCTTCGACGAGATCGCCGCGATGCTCCGCGACCTGCTGCGCGAACACGCCTCGGAGGAGGAGCAGGAGGAGTCCGAGCCGTATCCCGGCAGCCCGGAGGAGGCCCGGCAGTCCGCCGCCGAGGCCCGCCGGTCCCTGCGCGGCTGCGCCGCCGACCTGTCGGCCGCCGAGGCCGCCGTGCGCGAGGCGAGCGACGTCCTCGTCCGGCACGCCAACTCCACGCGCTACGAACAGGTCCGCACCCCCGCCCGGCAGCAGATCCGCGAACTGCCCGCCTCCGCGCTGCCCGAGCACGCTCAGAAGTGGGCCGACGCCTTCGCACCCCGACTGCGCGTCCTCACCGACGAGTTGGAGCAGCTGGAACGCAACCGGGACTCGATCGTGGACCGCCTCAGAGGGCTCGTGGAGTCGGCGCTGGCCACGCTCAGGTCCGCCCAGCGGCTCTCCCGGCTGCCGGAGGGCCTCGGCGAGTGGTCCGGGCAGGAATTCCTGCGCATCCGCTTCGAGGAGCCCGACCAGGCCACCCTCACCGAGCGGCTCGGCGAGGTCATCGACGAGGCGACCCGGGCCGCCGTCAAGAAGAACTCCGACCTGCGGCGCGACGGTATGTCCCTGCTGCTGCGCGGTGTTGGAGCCGCTCTCCAGCCCAAGGGCGTAGCCGTCGAGATCCTCAAGCCGGACGCCGTACTGCGCGCCGAGCGCGTGCCCGTCGGGCAGATGGGCGATGTGTTCTCCGGCGGTCAGCTCCTCACCGCGGCCATCGCCCTGTACTGCACGATGGCCGCGCTCAGAAGCAACGACCGGGGCCGCGACAAGCACCGGCACGCCGGCACGCTCTTCCTCGACAACCCCATCGGCCGCGCCAACGCCACCTACCTGCTGGAGCTCCAGCGAGCCGTCTCGGACGCGCTCGGTGTCCAGCTCCTCTACACCACCGGCCTGTTCGACACGACCGCGCTCGCCGAGTTCCCCCTGGTCATCAGGCTGCGCAACGACGCCGACCTGCGTGCCGGCCTGAAGTACATCAGCGTGGAGGAACACCTCCGGCCGGGACTGCCGCAGCAGGCCGCGGCCGGGGAGGGTGAAGCCGTGCACAGCGAGATCACGGCGACGCGGATGTTCAGACGGCCCGCGCCACAGGGCACGTAGAGCCCCAGGATCTACGAGAACCAGCCCTGGGGAACGGGATTGGTATTGCGCCAGATGTGCTTCGGCTCCTGGTACTCCGCCAGGCCCGTCGGGCCGAGTTCGCGGCCGAAGCCGGACTGCTTGAAGCCGCCCCACTCCGCCTGCGGAACATACGGGTGGTAGTCGTTGATCCAGATGGTGCCGATGCGCAGCTTGGAGACGACACGCTGCGCGCGTGCCTGGTCGGAGGTCCAGACGGCTCCGGCCAGCCCGTAGATGGTGTCGTTCGCGAGGCGGATCGCGTCGGCCTCGTCGGTGAAGCGCTCCACCGTGAGGACCGGGCCGAAGGACTCCTCCTGGATGACGGACATGTCGGCGCGGCACTCGTCGAGGACGGTGGGGAGGTAGAAGAAGCCGTTCTTAAGGGCCGGGTCGCCGGTGGGGCGGGCGCCGCCGCAGCGCAGCACCGCTCCCTCCGTGAGCCCCGCCGCGACATACGCCTCGACCTTGCCGAGATGCTGGGCGGAGATCAGCGCGCCGGTCTGGGCGTTCTCGTCGAAGGGCCCGCCGAGCCGGATCAGTTGGGCCCTGCGGACGACCTCGTCCACGAACCGGTCGTGCAACGAGTCCTCCACCAGGAGCCGGGCACCCGCCGAGCAGACCTGCCCGGAGTGCAGGAAGACGGCGGTGAGCGCCATGTCGACGGCCGTCTCGAAGTCGGCGTCGGCGAAGACGATGTTCGGGTTCTTGCCGCCCAGCTCCAGCGCGACCTTCTTCACGGTGGCGGCGGCCGTGGCCATCAGCCGGCGGCCGGTGTGGATACCGCCGGTGAAGGAGACCAGGTCCACGTCCGGATGGTCGGCGAGGGGCGCGCCCGCCTCGGGACCGGCGCCCAGGATCAGGTTCGCTACCCCGGCCGGAAGTCCGGCCTCCTCCAGGAGGCGAACGAGGTGGATCGCGGTGTGCGGGGTCAGCTCGCTCGGCTTGAGGACGAAGGTGTTGCCCGCGGCGAGGGCCGGGGCGACCTTCCAGGCCGTCTGGAGGAGCGGGTAGTTCCACGGGGTGATCAGGGCGCAGACGCCGACCGGTTCGTACACGACCCGGCTGTCGGCCTCCGGATTGCCGGTGTCGATGACCCGTCCGGCGTCGGCGGCGGCGAGGCGGCCGTAGTAGCGGAAGCAGGCGGTGACGTCGTCGATGTCGTACGCGCTCTCCACCAGGCGCTTCCCGGTGTCCAGGGACTCGGCGCGGGCCATCGCCTCCTTGTCCCGCTGGAGCAGATCCGCCACCCGCAGGAGCAGGGCACCGCGCTCCGCGGCGGGAACGGTCGGCCAGGGACCCTCGTCGAAGGCGTGCCGGGCGGCGGCGATCGCCTCCACGGTGTCCTTGCCGCCGGCCTCGTCGACGACCGCGACCAGCGTGCCGTCGGCGGGGCAGCGGATCTCGCGGGTCCGCTCGTCGAGAGCGGACCTCCAGGTTCCGCCGATGAAGAGCTCGGGCATCGTGCTTCCTCCTGGAAGGGGCTGATCGAGGGCTGTGTTGCCTGGGGACGGGATTCAGGGATTCACCCCGGCCGCGCCCCGCCCCTCGGTGGTGGGGCGGGGCGCGCGGTGTGCCGTCGTTGTGCTGCCAGGCCTGATCCGCGGGGGACCGGCGCTGTCGGCGCTATGGCCTTATGCCGGCAGCCAGGCCTTCACGACGTCGGGGTTGGCGTCGACCCACTTCTTCGCCGCCGCCTCCGGGGACATCTTGTCCTGGGCGATCATCTTGGCGACCTCGTTCTGCTGCTCCGCGCTCCACTTGAAGTTCTTGAGGAACTCGGCGGCCTTCCCGCCGTCCTTGGCGAAGTCGGCGTTGAGGTACTTCTGCAGCGGGGTGTTCGGGTAGGCGCAGGCGACCTTCTTCGGGTCGGCGTCGCAGCCCTCCTTGTACGCCGGCAGCTTCACCTCGACCATCTCCACCTCGGCGTTGAGCCACTGCGGGGTCCACCAGTAGGTGAGGAAGGGCTTCTTGCTCTTGGCGTTCTGCTGGATCTGGGTGATCTGGGCGGCCTCGGAGCCCGCGTAGACCGTCTTCAGGTCCAGGTCCAGGTTTTTGATGATGGCGTCGTCGAAGGTGACGTAGTCCGGGGAACCTTCGAGCAGCTGGCCCTTGCCGCCGCTCTCCGAGGTCTTGAGGTCGGCCGTGTACTTGGAGAGGTTCTTGTAGTCGGTGACCTCGGGGTTCGCGTCGGCCCAGTACTTGGGGACGAACCAGCCGATGTGGCCGGTGACTCCGAGATCGCCCGCCGCGACGACGGACTTCTGCTGCTCGACGTACTGCTTCTCCTGCTCGGGGTGACCCCAGTCCTCCAGGACGGCGTCGATGGTCCCCTTGCCGAGGGCGTCCCAGGCGATGACCTCGCCCATCTGCTTGGTGGTGACCTTGTAGTCGAGGTCGTTCTCCAGCACGTACTGGGCGACGGCCGTGTTGGCCTCCGCGCCCACCCAGGAAGGCTTGGTGAGGGTGATGGTGCCGCCGCTGCCCGCGGATTCGGACTTGCCGGTGTCGGCCGCGCCGCAGCCGGCGACCGCGGTCAGGCCGAGGCCGGCGATGACCGCGAGGGCGGTGCGAAGTGTGCGGCGCTGTCTGTTCTGCACGATGTGATCATCCTTCATAGCTTGCTGGGGCCCGATTACTTGCGGATATGCGTGGTTGCCTGGTGGCTCCTAGCCGTCCTTCCTCCGGGCCGGAGCGGGCTGGGTCACCCGGTCCAGGACCAGACCGAGGCAGACGATCGCCGCGCCCGCCACCAGGCCGACTCCGAGGTCGCCGCGGGAGAGGCCGAACAGGACGTCGTAGCCGAGGCCTCCGCCGCCGACGAGGGCGCCGACGATGACGACGGCCAGCACCAGGACCACACCCTGGTTGACGGCGAGCAGCAGCGCGGGCCTGGCCAGCGGCAGCTGGACCTGGCGCAGTTGCTGCATTCCGGTGGCGCCCAGCGAGCGGGCGGCCTCCAGCGCGGCCGGGTCGGTCTTCTTCAGACCCTGGGTGGTGATGCGGACCACGGCGGGCAGGGCGTACGCGACGGCCGCGGTGATCGCGGCGGCACGCCCCACGCCGAACAGCGCGACGACCGGGATGAGGTAGACGAACTGCGGCATGGTCTGAAGTACGTCCAGCACCGGCCGCAGTGTGCGTTCCACCCAGGAGACCTGGGCGGCGAGGATACCGACGGCGACCCCCAGCACCAGGGTCAGCACCAGCGCGGCCAGGACCTGCGACAGCGTGTCCAGCGTTTCCGGCCAGACGCCGAGGACGCCCGTGGCCGCCAGCGCCACGGCCGCGCCGAGCGCGGTGCGCCAGGTGCCGGCCACCAGGGCCAGGCCCGCGACCAGCAGGAGCAGCGACCACCACGGCGCGCCCTGGAGGACGTCACGGAGCGGGTTCAGCGCCCAGGAGGTGAAGTTGGACGCCCAGACCTCGGTTCCGCCGAGGACGGGGACACCCGCGTGCAGGTGGTCGACCATCCACTCCTGGAAGGAGTTGACGGAGCTGGAGATGTCGTACGTCAAGGCGTCCGGCCATTCCGCGGCCCCGGCCAGCTTGCCCGCCACGACCGCCACCACGGTGCCCGCGGCGGCCAGCGCCCAGGCCGGCCCGCCGCGCAGCAGGCGAGGACCGTCGGTGGCCGGGGGCGCGCCGAGCTGCTCGCCCGCGGCCTCGGTCGTGCGGTCCAGCCAAACGGCGATCAGCACGATCGGGATGCCCGCGGCGAGCGCGGCTCCGACGTCGACGGTGGACAGCGCGGAGTACACCTCGTCGCCGAGGCCGCCGGCGCCGATCACGGACGCGATGACCACCATGGACAGCGCCATCATGATCGTCTGGTTGAGTCCGAGCAGGAGTTCCTTGCGGGCCAGCGGCAGCCGCGCCGTGCGCAGCCGCTGCCAGCCGCTCGCGCCGAGCGAGGCCGACGCCTCGAGGACGGACGGGTCGGCGCCGCGCAGACCGAGCGAGGTGAGGCGGGCCATCGGGGGCGCGGCGTAGATCACGGTGGCGAGCAGGGCGGCCGGTGAGCCGGTGCCGAAGATCAGCACGAAGGGGAGCAGGT
The DNA here is from genome assembly GCF_040654815.1 of Streptomyces sp. NPDC050619. Lineage (NCBI taxonomy): Bacteria > Bacillati > Actinomycetota > Actinomycetes > Kitasatosporales > Streptomycetaceae > Streptomyces > Streptomyces sp. NPDC050619. Next base: position 99,894 of record NZ_JBFAIR010000030.1, read on the forward strand.
ACGCGAAGGCCGGGAGCACCTGCATGGTGTCCAGGACGGGGCGCAGGGCCCGGTCGACGCGGTCCCAGAGACCGCACGCGAGACCGAGCAGGAAACCGACCAGGGCGGAGACGGCGACCGCGACGATCATGAGGGCCAGCGTCACCATCGCCGGGTCCCACATGCCGAGCAGGCCGCAGCCGGCGAAGGCGAGCAGCGCGGTCGCGGCGACCTTGAGTCCGGTCCGGCCCGCTCCGCCGGCCCGCCAGGCGAGCAGTACGGCCGCGGCGGTGACGCCGGGCCAGCCGAGGAAGTCCAGCAGCTGGTAGACGCCGTCGACCGCGTCCACCGAGGTGTTGCTGATGTGCAGCAGGAAGTACAGGAAGATCGGGCTGCTGTCGCGGTTGTCGACGATCCACTGGCTGACGTCGCCCAGCGGCCCGGAGACGTCCACGCCCAGCGCGCCCGGCCAGCCGCCACTGCCCCACAGGACGGCGACGAGGGGCACCAGCACCACGGCGAGGGCGGCGAGGCCGGTCAGCCGGCGGCTCGCGCCGGACAGCACGGACAGCCGCAGCCGCAGCCGGGACCAGACGCCCTGGTCGCCCGGCTCGCCCGGCGGTGACGCGGTTTTCTCCGGATTGTCCGGTCTGGCGGGGATCAGTGTGCTCATCGGCTGCTCACCGCCGGTCTCCGGTGAGCCTGTGCGCCCCGGCCGTCGGCAAGCGACGTACGGGATGTGCAGAAAGTGCGGGAAGTCGTGCGGGAATGTGCGATCACGCGGCCGCACCCGCCTTCGGCGACGTGCTGTCGATCCCCGCCACGACGGCGAGCAGCGCCGCGTGGTCGACGACACCGAGCAACTTGCCGTCGTCCATCACCCGGGCCGGCACGCCCTCGCGGGCGACGGCCTCGATGGCGGTGGCGACCGTGGACACCGCGGTGACCTCGGGGCCGCTCTCCGCCTCGCCCTCGCGCGCCGGGCGCATGGCGGTGCGGGCGGTGATGACCTGCTCGCGGGGTACGTCGCGGACGAAGTCCCGTACATAGTCATTGGCCGGGGCAGCGACGATGTCCTCCGGGGTGCCGCACTGCACGATCTCTCCGTCGCGCATCAGCGCGATCCGGTCGCCGAGCCGCAGGGCCTCGTTCAGATCGTGGGTGATGAAGACCATCGTGCGGCCCTCCTCGCGGTGCAGGCGTATGACTTCCTCCTGCATGTCGCGCCGGATCAGCGGGTCCAGGGCGCTGAACGGCTCGTCGAACAGCAGGACTTCGGGGTCGACGGCGAGAGCGCGGGCCAGGCCGACGCGCTGCTGCTGGCCGCCGGAGAGCTGGGTGGGGCGGCGGTGTTCCATGCCGTCCAGACCGACCTTGGCGATCACCTTCATGGCCTGGGCGCGGCGTTCGAGCTTGCCCACGCCCTGGATCTCGAGGCCGTAGGCGACGTTGTCGAGGACCGTGCGGTGCGGCAGCAGTCCGAAGTGCTGGAAGACCATCGCCGCGCGGTGCCGGCGCAGCTCGCGCAACCGGGCCTTGTCCATGGCGAGGACGTCCTCGCCGTCGATCTCCAGCGCGCCGGAGGTGGGTTCGATGAGCCGGGTCAGACAGCGTACGAGGGTGGACTTGCCCGAACCGGACAGGCCCATCACGACGAACACCTCGCCCTGCCGCACGTCGAAGGACACATCGCGCACGGCGACCGTGCAGCCGGTGCGGCGGCGCAGCTCGTCGGCGGGCAGATCGGCCAGCTCGCTGCCGGGGACGCGTTCGGCCCTGGGGCCGAAGACCTTCCACAGATCGCGTACGGAGAACACCGTGGCGGTGGCGGCCTGCTCCGTCTCTTCTTTTGTCTGTTTCGTCATGGACGTCGACATCAGGCATCGTCTCCGGGGGTGGTGGTCCGGGTGAGCAGATCGGCGCACTTCTCGCCGACCATGAAGACCCCGATCATCGGGTTGACGGCGGGGATGGTCGGGAAGACGGAGGCGTCGGCGATACGCAGACCGCTCAGGCCGCGCACGGTCAGATCCGGGCCGACCACGGCGAGCGGGTCGTCGACGGCGCCGATGCGGCAGGTTCCGGCCGGGTGATAGACGGTGTGCGCCACCTTGCGGGCGTACTCGCCGAGCTCCTCGTCGCCGGTGAGCTCCGGTCCCGGGCACACCTCCCGCTTCAGCCAGGAGGCCAGCGGCTGAGTCCGTGCGATCTCGCGGGCGATACGGATGCCGTCCACCAGGGTGCGTCCGTCGTAGTCGTCCTCGTCGGTGAAGTACCGGAAGTCGAGGGCGGGTTTGACGGCCGGGTCCGAGCTGGTGAGGTAAAGACGGCCGCGGCTCTTCGGCTTGGGGATGTTGGGCGTCATCGACACTCCGTAGCGGGGCTTTTCGTAGCCGAGGCGCTCGGGGTTGTCGGTGAAGGGTATTTGGTAGAAGTGGAACATCAGGTCCGGGCCCTTTGCCGCCGGATCCCGGCGCACGAACAGACCCGCGTCGGAGTCCATCGCGGAGTTGTCCGGTAGGGGGCCGTGGGTCTCCCACACGATCACCGACTCCGGATGGTCGAGCAGGTTCTCACCGACTCCGGGCAGATCGTGGACGACCGGGATACCGAGCGCCTCCAGGTCCCGCTCGGGCCCGATACCGGAGAGCAGCAGCAGCCGCGGGGTGTCCACCGCCCCCGCGCAGACGATGACTTCGCGGCCTGCGGTGACGGTCGTCTCCGTACCGTCCTGGGCGCGGACGCGCACCCCCGTGGCCCGGCCGCCGTCCGTCTCGAGACGCAACGCCCAGGTCTCCAGCATCAGATGGAGGTTGGGGCGGTCCAGGAACGGGTGGAGGTACGCGACCGAGGCGGAGGACCGCTTGTTGTTCTCCGGGTGGTACGCGAGGTCGAAGAAGCCGACGCCTTCGTGGAAGGGCTCCTTGTTGAAGCCCTCGACGCGCGGCACGTCCACGGCCGTCTGCGCGGCCTCGACGAAGTCGCGGGCGATGGCGTTGCGGTCCTTCTCGTCCACCGGGACGATGTTGTTCAGCAGCCGGTCGTAGTACGGGTCCATGGAGGCGGCGTCCCAGCCCTCGGCACCCGCGTCCGCCCACTCGTCCCAGTCGGACGGCAGGGGCTTGAAACTGATCAGGGTGTTGTGGGACGAGCAGCCGCCGAGCACCCGGGCGCGGCTGTGCCGGATGTGAGAGTTCCCACGCGGCTGGGGCGTCGTCGGATAGTCGTAGTCGAGGTCGCCGCCGAGCAGGCCGAGCCAGCGGCGCAGGGTCAGCACCTCCGGCCGGTCCACGTCGGACGGACCGCCTTCGATGACGGCGACACGGACCGCCGGGTCCTCGGTGAGGCGGGAGGCCACGACCGAGCCAGCGGTGCCGCCGCCGACGACCACGTAGTCGTAGTCGTGGCCAGGGTCGTACCCGGGTCTCTCAGGCTGGGACATGTGGTTCGTGCTCCTTGTCGTGCTTGCCTTCGGCTTCTGAAGTGATCCACGATCAAGGCCGGATATGGCGTTGCTCACGTGAGCACGGGATTGTCCGTGTTTCTTGGGGTTCTTGGGGTTCTTCGGGGTTCTACGGAATCTCTGCGTTCTCGGCGCTGAGCCGCCGCGTCAGCCAGTGATGGAACGCGCTGATGTGGTGCTCACTGGGCACCAGCACGCCGCCTGTGCGATAGACCCGCGAGGCCATGGCAGGTTGAGTACGCTCGCAAGCATCGAAGTCCTGAACGTTAACACGGTGAAACAGTTCGACGGATTTCGAGACATCTTGCCCGGAATCGACGATCTCGGGCGCGTACAGCCAGTCGCACTCGACGACGGTGCGGTCTTCTGCCATGGGGAACATCCTGTGCATGATCACGTGGTCGGGCACCAGGTTGATGAAGACTTGCGGCCGAACCGTGATCGCGTAGTAGCGGCGGTCCTGATCCTCGGCGATGCCGTCGAGCCGGCCGAAGCCCTCGCTGCCGTCGACCGTGAAGCCCTTGACGTCCTCGCCGAACTCGGCGCCGTGGCCCACGTAGTACTGGGCGGCGTAACCGTCCGCGAACTCCGGGAGCACATCGGTGAGTTCGGGGTGGATCGTCGCGCAGTGGTAGCACTCCATGAAGTTCTCGACGATCAGCTTCCAGTTGGCCTTCACGTCGTAGGTGACCCGCTTGCCCAGGGCCAGACCCTCGGTGCGGTAGCGCTCGATGGAGGCCACGTCGCCGAGGCGCTCGATCGCGGCGCCCATGACCGTTTCCTCGAAGGAGGGCGGCTCGTCCGCCAGGCAGACCCAGGCGTAGCCGAGCCACTCCCGCAGAGCCACCGTGACCAGGCCGTATGCCGTGCGGTCGATGTCCGGCATCCGCACCAGGTTGGGCGCGGCGATGAGCTTGCCGTCGAGGTCGTAGGTCCAGGCGTGGTACGGGCACTGGAGATTGCGCCGCACCTCGCCGGACTCCTCGGTGCACAGCCGCGCACCCCGGTGCCGGCAGACGTTCAGGAAGGCGCGCAGCTCTCCGGTGCGGGAGCGGGTGACGAGAACGCTCTCGCGGCCGATCTGGACAGTGCGGAAAGCCCCTGGTTTCACCAGATCCGCGGCGCGCACGGCGCAGAACCACATCGACTCGAAGAGGTGTTCCTGCTCCTGCCGGAAGATCTCCGGGTCGGTGTAGTAGTGCCCGGGAAGGGTGGCGATCAGGCTGTCGGAAACCTGGGGCGCCGATACGGGGGTCTCGGGGGCGGGGATCGTCGTCACGGGCGTGCTCCTCAGGCGGGCGCGGCGGCGAGGCGGGTGGGATCGAACAGGCCGATGGGGTGCTCGGTGGTGCCGGTCAGGGCCAGGTCGGCGAGGATCTCGCCGACGACGGGCACGAACTTGAAGCCGTGCCCGGAGAACCCGCAGGCCACGGTGACCGATTCCGGGTGCGCGGGGTGGCGGGCGATGACGAAGTGCTCGTCCGGGGTGTTGGAGTACATGCAGGTGGCGGCCTTGAGGAAGGTGCCGGGGAGGTCCGGGATGCAGTCGGACATGTGGTCCGCCATCGCCTTGATCTCGTCCTCGTGGACCGTCCGGTCGATCGTCTCGGGGGTGGTCACCTCGCCCTTGCGGAAGAAGGCGACCTTGGCACCGAGCTCGGGGCCGTCGATGGAGGGGAAGCCGTAGACCTGGACGCCGTCCGCGTTCTCCCAGATGTAGATCGGATGGTTGTCGGGGAGGAAGGACTGGACGCCGCCGGTCGGCTGGAACCAGTACATGACCTGCCGTTCGATGGTGAACGGCACCCCGAGGTCGGTGAGCAGCCGCGGCGCCCACGCGCCCGGGCAGATCACCAACTGGGCGGCGGTGTAGGTGTCCTCCGCGGTGTGGACGCGTACGCCGTCCCGGTACGGCTCCCAGCGGGTCATGGGTTCCTCGAAGTGCAGCTCGGCACCCTGCCGCGTGGCCAGCTGGAGATGGGCGGCGACCGTGTTCTCGGGCCGGACGAGACCCGCCTTGGGTTCGTACAGCGCCACCTCGTCGTCCCTTGGCGTGAGCGTCGGGAAGCGGCGGCGGATCTCCTTCGCGTCCAGCATCTCGTGCGGCAGGTTCCACTCCTGGGCCGAGCGCAGCGAGCCGGAGACGGTCCGGGAGTCGGGCCGGCCGACCATCACGCCACCCTTGAGGATGGCGATCTCCCGGCCGGTGGCCCGCTGGAGCTCGTCGTACAGCTCGTAGGCGCGCAGCAGCAGCGGTACGTAGGCCGGGTCCTCGAAGTACGACTGCCGGGTGATCCGCGAACCGCCGTGGCTGGAGCCGCGGTTGTGCACCGGGCCGAACTTCTCCAGGCCCAGTACCCGGGCGCCGCGCGCGGAGAGGTGGTGGGCCGCGGCGCTGCCCATGCCGCCGAGACCGATGACGATCACGTCGTAGGTGGGGGACATTGCATGCCTCCTGAGGGTGTGTCCGCGCTCGTCAAAGGCTCGTCATTGGCTCGTGACTGGCTCGTGACCGGCTCGTCATTGGCTTTCGTCAACGGCGGATGCGCGTCATCTTCGGGTCGAAGAGGGGCTCGTCGGCGACCGTCGCGGGGACCTTCTCGCCGAGGTACTCGATGTGCACGCCGGTGCCGGTGGTGAGGCCGGCCGGCAGCCAGGCGTACGCCACGCAGCGGCCGAGCGTGTAGCCGTACGACGCGCTGGTCACGTAACCGGCGGGGGCGCCGTCGACGTACACCGGCTCCTTGCCGAGGACCACGGCGGCCGGATCGTCCAGGAGGAGGGGAGTGAGTTTGCGGGTGAGGGGCTCGTCGGTGAGCGCCTCGCGCCCCACGAACTCCTTGTCCATGCGGACCGCGAAGCCGACGCCCGCCTCGAACGGGCTGTGCTCGTCGGTCATGTCGGTGCCCCAGGCCCGGTAGCCCTTCTCCAGGCGCAGGGAGTTGAAGGCCGAGCGGCCGGCCGCGATGACACCGAGGTCCCGGCCCGCCTCCCACAGCGTGTCCCACAGGCGCAGGCCCAGGTCGGCGGTGGTGTACAGCTCCCAGCCGAGCTCACCGACGTACGACAGGCGCATGGCGGTGACCGGCACGTGGCCGAGATACGTCTCCTTCGCGCGGAAGTAGCCGAAGGCCTCGTGTGAGAAGTCGTCGCGGGTCAGGGGCTGGACGAGATCGCGGGCGAGGGGCCCCCAGACGCCGATGCAGCAGGTGCCGGAGGTGATGTCCTTGATGTGGACGTCGTCCGGTGCGTACCGGGTGAGCCAGTCCAGGTCGGCGGGGGAGTTCGCGCCGACCTGGAAGCGGTCGGGGGCGAGGCGGGCGACGGTGAGGTCGGAGCGGACGCCGCCCGTCTCGTCGAGCAGGAGGGTGTAGGTGACCGCGCCGGGCTTCTTGCGGAGGTTGTTGGTGGTCATGCGGTTCAGGAAGTCGAGGGCTCCGGGGCCGGTGACTTCGAGGCGCCGCAGGGGCGTCATGTCGTAGAGGGCGACCTTCTCGCGGGTGGCCTTCGCCTCGGCGGCCGCGATGGGGGACCAGTAGCGGGCCGACCAGGCGTCCCGCTCCGGCAGCCGCAGTCCATGGGTGAGGGGCGCGTTCGCCTCGTACCAGTGGGGGCGCTCCCAGCCGCCGCCCTCCAGGAAGTACGCGCCGAGCTGCTGCTGGCGGGCGTAGAAGGGGCTGACGCGCAGGGGACGCGGCTGCTCCATCGGCTGGAGCGGGTGGAGGACGTCGTACACCTCGACGAACTGCTGTGAACCGCGCTCACGGACGTACGACGGTGAACGCTGCGCCTCCTCGAAACGCGTGAGGTCGCACTCGTGCAGGTCGAGGGAGGGCCGCCCGTCGACCATCCACTCGGCGACGGCCTTGGCGACACCCGCGGAGTGCGTGACCCAGACGGCCTCGGCCAGCCAGAAGCCGCGCAGCTGCCGCGACTCGCCCAGGACCGGCATGCCGTCCGGGGTGAAGGAGAAGACGCCGTTGAAGCCTTCCTCGATGTCGGCGTCCCGCAGGGCCGGGATCAGCCAGCGGCAGTCGTCCCAACTCGGGGCCCAGTCCTCCTCGGTGAAGGGGAAGGAGGAGGGCATGTCCATGTTCTGGGCGCGGGCCTCGTCGTACGGCAGGACCGCGAGCGGGTCGACGGGCAGGGGCTTGTGGGCGTAGCTGCCGATGCCGATGCGGTCGGTGTGCTCGCGGAAGTAGAGGTCGCGGTCCTGGAGGCGGAGGATGGGCCTGGAGGCCTCCGCCGTGTGCTCCTCGAGTGCGGGGAGCGGCTTCGTCTTCGCGTACTGGTGTGCGAGAGGTTGCAGGGGTACGTCGATGCCGGCCATGCGGCCGATGACCGGGCCCCAGAAGCCGGCCGCGGAGACGACGTGGTCGGCGGGGAAGGTGCCCCGGTCGGTGACTACGGCGGTGACCTTGCCGTCTTCCTGCTCGATCCCGGTGACCGTGTGGCGTTCCAGGAAGCGGGCGCCCTTTGCGGTGGCCCGTTCCAGCTGGGCGCGGGCGGCGAGCAGGGCGCGGGCCAGGCCGTCGTCGGGGGTGTGGAAGCCGCCGAGGACCACCGACTCGTCGAGGAGCGGCCACAGTTCCTTGCAGCGGGCGGTGCTGACGACCTCGCCGCGGATGCCCCAGGCGGCGGCGTAACCGGCCCTGCGGTGCAGTTCCGCGAGGCGCTCCGGGGTGGTGGCGAGTTCCAGACCGCCGACCTGGTTGAAGCAGGAGACGCCGTCCACGTCGAGCGAACCGAACTTCTCGACCGTGTACTTGGCGAACTCGGCGAGGGTCTTCGACGGGCTGGTCTGGAAGACGAGGCCGGGCGCGTGCGAGGTGGAGCCGCCGGGCGCGGGCAGCGGACCCTGTTCGAGGACGGTGACGTCGGTCCAGCCACGGGCGGTCAACTCGTCGGCGAGGGAGCAGCCGACGATGCCGGCGCCGACGATGACCACCCGGGGACCCTGGGGCCGGTTTTCGGGCGTGGAACCCTTTTCGGGCGTGCTGGACATGCCCCTCCTTGCCGGGGACGAGGGTGAACGGGCTTGAGCGGAGCTCAGAGGGCGGGCACGTTGGGCCGCTCGGCGGCGATCGTCGTGTCCTGGCCGTGCCCGGTGCGGACGACGGTGTCGCCGGGCAGGGTGAGGAGCCGGTCGCGGAGCGAGGCCTCGATGGTGGGACGGTCGGAGTACGACCGGCCGGTGGCGCCGGGGCCGCCGTGGAAGAGGGTGTCCCCGGTGAAGACCGTGTTCAGGAACGGCGCGTAGAAGGAGCAACTGCCCCAGGTGTGGCCGGGGGTGTGGATCACCTGGACCTCGATGCCGGCGACCGTGAGAATCCGGCCGTCGGTCAGTTCGCCGTCCGGCTTGCGGGCCGGGTGGGTGTGGGACCACAACTCGTGGTCGCCGGGGTGCAGGAGTACGGGCGCCCCGGTGAGCCTGGACAGTTCGGCCGCCGCGTCGACGTGGTCGTCATGGGCGTGGGTGCAGGCGATGGCGGTCACATGGCGGCCGGCGACCGCATCGAGGATGGCGCGGGCGTCGTGGGGCGCGTCGACGATCAGCACCTCTTCGTCGTCGCCGATCAGCCAGACGTTGTTGTCGACGTCGAAGGTGTCGCCGTCGAGGCTGAAGGTGCCCTTCGTGACGACCCGGTCTGTCCGTACCGCGTGGTCTGTGCCTGTGCCTGCGTCTGCGTCTGTGCCTGTGCCTGTGCCCTGGCCTGTGCCGCTCACAGGACCACCACCGAGCGCAGTACCTCGCCCCGGTGCATCTTGGCGAAGGCCTCCTCGACCTGGTCCAGGGCGATGGTCTCCGTGACGAAGGCGTTGAGGTCCAGCAGCCCGTACAGGTACTGGTCGATCAGGAACGGGAAGTCGCGGCTCGGCAGGCAGTCGCCGTACCAGGACGACTTGATGGCGCCCCCGCGCGCGAACACGTCGATCAGCGGGAGCTCGACCTTCATCTCGGGGGAGGGGACGCCGACCTGGACCAGCAGGCCCGCGTGGTCGCGCATGTAGAAGGCCTGCTTGAAGGTCTCCGGGCGTCCCACCGCGTCGATCGCGATGTCGACGCCGAAGCCGTCGGTGAGGGCGCGCACCGCCTCGACCGGGTCCGTGCCACGGGAGTTGACGGTGTGGGTGGCGCCGAACTTCTCGGCCTGGTCGAGCTTCTTGTCGTCGATGTCGACGGCGATGACCTTCATCGCGCCGTTGAGGCAGGCACCCGCGATGGCCGCGTTGCCGACGCCGCCGCAGCCGATGACGGCGACCGAGTCGCCGCGACCGACCTGGCCGGTGTTGACCGCGGCCCCGTAACCGGCCATCACGCCGCAGCCGATCAGGCCCGCGGCCTCGGGGCGGGCGGCCGGGTTGATCTTCACCGCCTGGCCCGCCGCGACCAGTGTCTTCTCGGCGAAGGCACCGATACCGAGGGCGTTGCTGAGCGGAGTGCCGTCCAGCAGGGTCATCGGCTGGGTGGCGTTGCGCGAGTCGAAGCAGTACCAGGGGCGGCCCCGGCGACAGGAACGGCAGGAACCGCAGGGCGCGCGCCACGCCAGCACCACGTAGTCACCGGGCTTGAGGTCGGTGACACCGTCGCCGACCGCCTCGATCGTGCCGGCCGCCTCATGGCCCAGCAGAAACGGGAAGTCGTCCGTGATCGCGCCGTCCCGGTAGTGCAGATCCGTGTGGCAGACCCCGCAGGCCTGCACAGCGACGAGTACCTCTCCGGGACCCGGATCGGGGACGACGATCGTCTGCACCTCGACGGGTGCGCCCTTTTTCCCAGCGATGACGGCACGGACCTCGTGTGGCACGACCAGGCTCCTCTGCTGTTGCGCAATGCACGATGGGTTGCGCTATGAGGAACATAGTGGGAATGCCATGGAGCAGCCGTCAAGAGGTGTGGGTTAACCCTTGGCAAACGGAACGGGCGGGGCGAAACGTGTCGGACACACGACGGCGCGGGACCAGGAAGATCCCGGTCCCGCGCCGCGGGAAAGTGCCCTTCGGGGCCGTGTGGACGTACGCGGGGTTACGTCAGAAGCCGTAGCCCATCCGGCGCGACAGTTCGGCCCCGGCCGCCACGGTGCGCTTGGCCACCTCCGGCAGCCGTTCGCCGTTGAGCCGGTACATCGGCCCCGAGGTGCTGATGGCGGCGATGACTCTGCCGTCGTGCGCGCGGATCGGGGCGGCCACGGCGGTCAGGCCCAGCTCCAGTTCCTCGCTGGCGACGGCGTACCCCTGCTCCACCACGGCCTCCAGCTCGCCCCGCAGCACGGAGGTGCCGGTGATGGTGCGCTCCGTCAGGCGGGGCAGGGAGCGCGCGAGCAGGCCTTCGCGCAAGGTGGGCGGCATGTAGGCGAGCAGCACTTTTCCGCTGGAGGTCGCGTGCAGCGGGGTGCGCCGGCCCAGCCAGTTCTGCGCCGTCACGGACGCGGTGCCGCGGGCCTGCATGATGTTGACGGCCGCGTCGTCGTCCAGGACGGCGATGTTCACCGTCTCGCCCAGCTCGTCGGCGGTCTCCCGGCAGACCGGGACGCCCTCCTGGGAGATGTCCAGCCGTACTGCCGCCGCCCCCGCCAGGCGCAGTACGCCGGCGCCCAGGTAGTACTTGCCGCGGTCCTTGGCCTGGGCCACCAGGCCGCGGTTCTCCAGGACGCCGAGCAGCCGGAACGCGGTGGACTTGTGCACGTCCAGCTCGTCGGCGATGTCGGTGACGCCCGCCTCGCCGTGCCGGGCGAGGATCTCCAGCACACTCACAGCACGGTCCACCGACTGGACGGCGCTGGCTGCTCCTCTGCCGTTGTTCTTCTCCGAGTTCGCGGCCTTCTCCTCGCTATCGTCGAGCTGTTTCTGGGTGCGGGTCATGGCTCAACTCTCACCACCTGTCGGCCCGGTTCGGGCCGCATCTGCGGGAACCCCTTGACGGGACGGTCATCCCGCCCGGATTCTGTTGCGCATAGCGCTCGCTCGTGCGCCATGTGGAACATCATGTTACCGAAGCGTCCGGATCCCGGAAGGGTGTCCAACCCGTACGGGTCCGGACCAGCCGCACCAGCTGGACCAATGGCGGTCCGCTACCTGCCTGAAACTCCCTGAACTTCCTGACTACGTGGACCAAACAGGTCCCGGACCGTGCGTCCCGGACCGAGAGGGGGGCCCATGATTCCCGTCTGCCGCCTCGAAGACCTCCCCGAGGGTGAGTCCGTCCGCATCGAGACGACACCACCCATCGCCGTGTTCCGTACCGACGAAGGCGAGCTGTACGCCATCGACGACACCTGCACCCACCAGGACGCCTCCCTGTCCGAGGGCTGGCTGGAGGGTTGTCTGGTCGAATGCCCGCTGCACGCCGCTTCATTCGATCTCCGCACGGGGCAGCCGACCTGCCTTCCGGCCCGCCGCTCCGTGCGCACCCACCGCGTCACGGTCGACGAGGGCATGATCCACGTCCACCACGCCGCGGAGGAGGAAACCGCCGCATGAACGCCTGCCAGGTGTTGTGCACGGTCTCCTGCGCGGTAGTAGTCGTGCAGAGGAGCCGCACCGCATGAGGACCGTGACCGTCGTCGGCGCCTCCCTCTCCGGCCTGTACGCGGCCCGGGAGCTGCGCGCCCAGGGCTTCGACGGACGACTGGTGGTCGTCGGCGACGAACCCCACCGCCCTTACGACCGGCCTCCCCTGTCCAAGGACTTCCTCACCGGCCGCGCCGCCGAGGACCAACTCGCTCTCAGTGACGCCGAGGAGATCTCCGAACTCGACGCCGAGTGGCTCCTCGGTACCCGCGCCCGGGGTCTCGACGCCCGCGGTCGCACCGTGCTGCTCGACGACGGCCGTACCGTGTCGACCGATGGCGTCGTCATCGCCACCGGCGCCTCGGCCCGGCGTCTGCCGGGCGACAGCCTCGCCGGCGTCCACACCTTGCGCAGCCTCGACGACGCCCGCGCCCTGCGCGACGAACTCACCCGTGGTCCGCGGCAGGTCGTCGTCATCGGCGGCGGCTTCATCGGTGCCGAAACCGCCTCCTCCTGCGCCGGCCTCGGGCACACCGTCACCGTCGTCGAGGCCGCCCCGCTCCCGCTCGTGCCCCACCTCGGTGCCGAGATGGCCGCGGTGTGCGCCGCCCTGCACCGCCGGGGCGGGGTGGATCTGGTCACGGGCACCGGGGTGGCCGGACTGCGCGGCACGGTCGCTGTTACGGGCGTCGAACTCTCCGACGGCCGTACCCTTCCCGCCGATGTCGTGATCGTCGGCATCGGTGCCACCCCCAACACCGCCTGGCTGGCGGGCTCGACGCTCGCCCTGCACGACGGCGTGCTCTGTGACGACGGCTGTATGACGGCGCTGCCGCAGGTGGTCGCCGTCGGTGACGTGGCCCGCGTCGGCGGAGCCCGGGCCGAGCACTGGACCTCCGCGACCGAGCAACCCCGGGTGGCCGTGACCAACCTGCTCGCCGGGCGCACGCTTCAGACCGCGCGGTCGCTGCCCTACTTCTGGTCGGACCAGTACGGCGCACGCATCCAGTTCGCCGGCCGCCGACAGGACGGGGACAGCGTCCGCATCGCCGAGGGTGAACTCACCGACGGCGCACCGGCCGACGGCGGGTTCCTCGCCCTGTACGAGCGGGACGGCCGTACGACCGCGGTGCTCTCCGTGAACCGCCCACGCCCCTTCATGCGGGCGCGACGCGAACTCGCACAGGACGAACTCGCACGGGAGGAGAGCCGAGTGGAACCGGCCGCACTCTGAGAGACCTGTGGGCCCGCTCGCCCGGCCCCTGCCCGCAGGGCCTCAGGAGTGCGACAGCTGCCCGGCGCCACTCCGCCTGCGTATCCGCTCCTGGGCACGCTCGGTGGCCCGCGCCCGGCGCCTGGCCCTGCGCCGCTCGCGCCGCAGGGCACGCGCGGTGCTGCTGGGCGTCGACACCACGCCGTTGCGCTGATTCCACACCTGGCGGGTCACCCAGACGTCGAGCGCGCCCCAGGTGGCCACCACCGTGCTCGCCACACTGCTCAGCACCATCGGGAACGCCAGCCAGGAGCCGGCCAGGGTGCACAGGAAGGCCACCATCGCCTGGACCAGTGTCACGGCGATGATCAGCACGGCCCGCACCGCCGACGTCCGTACCGGATCCGGCAACCGGCGCCGCCGCGCGGGCTCCTCGATCCACAACGGCCGGTAATACGGCTTTTCCCGCGCCGCACCGCGCCGATCGGCCTTCGGCGCGTTCTCGTACGCCGCCGTCCCGTCCTCCGGGGCCGCCGCGCGCTCGCGCGCGCCCGCCGCTCCGCGCCCGTCTGCCCGAATGTCGCGATCCGGTGCCTCGGGCTCTCGCTGCACGGTCACGCGCGCCACTCCGCCCTTCGGCGGCGCTTCGCGCCGCTCCGCCGTGTCCATCAACGTGTCACTCCCCATCGCCAGCAGACCGCTCGCCCCCGTGCCCGAAGACCCGGCTTCCCTGTGGGTGCCCGGCTTGCGCTGCTTTACGCCGCCCGGTTGCGGGATGCGGCTCCTGTGGCCGATTCCGCCCCCGATTCCCATAGAGAAGGACGAACAACGCCCCTTCAAGATTCCCAAGAAGGGAAAAATTCCAGCCAACTCGCCGCCCGGACCGGCCGGATGCATACCGATACCTGTCATGGCTTGCCAGGAGACAATTTCCTGAATTGGGCGGACAGCTCCCGATGTCTCGCCGCCGGTGCGGAAGTTCGGATTCCGGACCTGTCTTCGAGTTAGGTGCGCGTCGGTAGTAGGCTCGCGCCGTTTATTGACGTACATGTGTACCCCCTGTCGGAGGGGGTCGAGCTGGGGGAGGCCATGCGCTTTCGCGGGAAGTCGATCCGCCGGAAGATCGTGGCGCTGCTTCTCGTGCCGCTGGTGTCCCTGATCGCGATCTGGGGCTTCGCCACGGTACTCACAGGGCGGGAAGTGGCCCAGCTCTTCCATGTGTCGTCCCTGGTCGAGGAGATCCGCTACCCCACCGAGGACACTGTCCGCGTCCTTCAGCAGGAACGCCGCCAGACCCTCGTCTACCTGGCCGATCCAAGGGCGTCGGACGCACTGTCCGCGCTCCGCAGCACACGCGACGCCACCGACGACGCCATCATCAAGATCCGTCAGAACGCCAAGGATCCCGACGTCCGCGACGGGCTGGACGCCGACGACGACGAACGCGTCACCGCCCTCCTCGACGCCTTCGACGGCATCGACTCGCTGCGGCGCAGCGTCGAGGAGGGCACCGTGACCCGGTCCCAGGCCCTCGACCTCTACAACCGCCTCATCGACCCCTGTTACGCCCTGCTGGCGTCCGTCGACGGGGTCGACAGCGTGGACCTGGACAAGCAGGCCCGGGCCCTGGTGAACATCACCCGCGCCCGCGAACTGCTCTCCCGCGAGGACGCCCTGCTGGGTTCCGCCCTGGTGGTCGGGAAACTCTCCCGCGACGAGATCCGCGAGGTCTCCGACCTCGTGGCCCAGCGCACCCTGCTGTACGACATCAGCCTGCCGGTGCTGCCCGCGACGGAGCGCGAACGCTACGAGAGCTTCTGGACGAACGCCGCCACCGCCCCCATGCGGTCGGCCGAGCAGGACGTCATCGCTTCCGATCCCGGCGCCCCCCACGCCGTGACCGCCAAGAGCTGGGACGCCGCCGCCGGGAGCGTGCTCGACGAACTCGCCACGCTCGACGACCAAGCGGGCGACCGCTATCAGGACCGCGTCCGCCCGGACGCGATCGGCGTCATCGTCAAGGCAGCCGTCGCCGGCGTCCTCGGGCTGGTCGCGCTGCTCTTCTCGCTCGTGCTGTCCGTGCGCGTCGGCCGCGGTCTCATCCGCGACCTTCGGCAACTGCGCCTGGATGCCCATGAGGCGTCCGGCGTGCGGCTGCCGAGCGTGATGCGCCGACTGTCCGCGGGCGAACAGGTCGACGTGGAGACCGAGGTCCCGCGCCTGGAGTACGACAAGAACGAGATGGGCGAGGTCGGTAAGGCCCTGAACACCTTGCAGCGCGCCGCCGTCGAGGCCGCCGTCAAGCAGGCCGAACTCCGGGCCGGCGTCTCCGAGGTCTTCGTGAACCTCGCCCGTCGCAGCCAGGTCCTCCTGCACAAGCAGCTCACCCTGCTCGACACCATGGAGCGCAGGACCGAGGACACCGACGAACTCGCCGACCTGTTCCGCCTCGACCACCTGACCACCCGCATGCGCCGGCACGCCGAGGGCCTGGTGATCCTCTCCGGCGCCGCCCCCTCCCGGCAGTGGCGCAAACCCGTCCAGCTCATGGACGTCGTACGGGCCGCCGTCGCCGAGGTCGAGGACTACGAACGCATCGAGGTGCGCCGGCTGCCGCGGGTCGCCGTCACCGGCCCGGCGGTCGCGGACCTCACGCACCTCGTCGCCGAACTCCTGGAGAACGCCACGGTGTTCTCCCCGCCGCACACCGCCGTGCAGGTCCTGGGCGAGCGCGTCGCCAACGGCTTCACCCTGGAGATCCACGACCGCGGCCTCGGCATGGCGGCCGACGCGCTCCTGGACGCCAACCTGCGGCTCGCCGAGACACCGGAGTTCGAGCTGTCCGACACCGACCGGCTGGGCCTGTTCGTGGTCAGCCGGCTCGCGCAGCGCCAGAACGTCCGGGTCTCCCTTCAACCGTCGCCCTACGGAGGCACGACGGCCGTCGTCTTCATCCCGGACACCCTGCTGACGGACGACGTCCCGGACACCAACGGCATCGGCTTCCGTCTCGACCGGCCCCAACCCTCCAAGGAGGCCGAGTTCGAGGAATCCCGCCGCACCTCGCTCTCCCAAACGACGGCGCAGGTGCCCGGCCTGCCCCCGGCGCTCCTGGGCGGCCCCGTCGAACTGGAGGCCCCCGTCGACCTCGACGCCCTGAGCGACTTCCCGGACTCGCTGGACGACGAGGACAGCGAGCGCGGCGGACTGTTCCGCCCGCGCCGGTCGGTCGGCCGTACCGACGAGGCGGCCGCGGGCCGCCAGGGGGAGGAAGCGCACGAGGTCCCCGAGACCCGCCGCCCGGCCGACACGGACGACGAACACCTGAACGCCCCGGTCCCGCTGCCCCGCCGCCACACGCCCAAGCTGGTCAGTTCGCACGGACGCCCGGTCACCGAGGAGCGCTCACGGCGCGAGGAGGCGGAGGAGGACTCGACGACGGGCCCGAACCGGTCGCGTGCGCAGGCGGCGGCCCCTCTGCCTGCCCGCCGCCGCGGAGCGGGGCCGCAGCGCCGGGCCGCTGAAGTCGCCGACCGCCTCGACGGGCAGCGCACCGAGGCACCGACATCCTCGGGCCGAGAGTTCGGCGAGCGACCGCAGACCTCTGCGGCGTCCCCGAGCCGCGCGTTCGGGGAGCGGCCCCAGGTACCTGCCCTCCCCAGGCGCACCCGCCGTGACGAGATCGCGTCGAGCGGCCCGAACGAGCCCGGCCGAAACCCCGGCGGTCCCGCGAGGCAGCCGACCGGCTCCGGCCCGGGCGTACAGGGGACCGGCTCAGGCTCCGCTCCACTGCCCCGCCGGGTACGGCAGGCCAATCTGGCTCCGCAGCTGAGGCAGGACGCCGAGCGGCGTACCGACGACAGGGCGGAGCTCGCCGATCGGGACGCCGACGAGGTACGCAGCCGCATGGCCTCGCTCCAGCGTGGCTGGCAGCGCGGCCGCGAGGAGAACGCCGCAGGCGACGACGCACACAGCGGCACAGCACCACAACGAACGACAAAGGGGGACGGTCGATGACCGCACCAAAGGCGACCGGACACAGCACGACCAGCAGGTCCGGCGAGCTCAACTGGCTCCTGGACGACCTGGTGGAGCGTGTAGCGAGCATCCGCAAGGTTCTCGTGCTCTCCGGCGACGGTCTGCCGGTCGGCGTCTCCACGGACCTGACCCGCGAGGACAGCGAGCACCTGGCCGCCGTCGCCTCCGGGTTCCACAGCCTCGCCAAGGGTGTGGGCCGCCACTTCGAGGCGGGCAACGTCCGGCAGACGGTCGTCGAGCTGGACGACGCCTTCCTGTTCGTCACGGCCGCCGGCGACGGCAGCTGCCTGGCCGTGCTCGCGGACGCGGACTCCGATGTCGGCCTGGTGGCGTACGAGATGACGCTTCTGGTCAAGCGGGTCGGTGTGCATCTCGGTGCCGCTCCGCGCACCGATCTGCCCGCAGGCGGGTAGTGAGATGACATGAGCTCAGATGGTCAGGGAAGAAGCCACTGGTTCGACGACGAGGCCGGACCGGTCGTCCGTCCGTATGCCATGACGCGGGGCCGCACCACCAGTGCGGGCCAGCACCGCCTCGACCTCATCGCGGTGGTCGTCACGGAGCGCCACGCGGACGAGGCGGAAGGGGACCACACACTGTCCCCGGAGCACGTGGACATCGTCGAACTGTGCAGCGACGCCCCGCAGTCGGTCGCCGAACTCGCCGCCGAACTCGATCTGCCCATCGGCGTGGTGCGCGTCCTCGTCGGGGACCTCGTGGCCGGTGAATTCGTCCATGTCAACCGGCCCGTACCCCCTGCCGAACTGCCGGACGAGAGCATTCTGCGCGACGTGATCGACGGCCTCAGGGCGCTGTGACCGAACGCCCTGCCCACCAGGGAGGCGGCTGCGTCAGCGCCCTGAGACGCTCGCGCACGGCGTCGGGAAACGGCGTCGCACGGCCCGCCTCCCGGTCGACGTGGAGCGCGAGCAGTTCCGTGGTGGCGACCGGGCCGGCATCCGCTTCCGGCTCGGCCCGGGGGCCGGTGACGACGTACATCTCGTGGGTGAAGCGCGCCTTCTTCCCGGCCGCACCCAGCACGCGCGTGCGTACGGCCAGGTAGGCGCCCTCCGGCACGTCCCGCAGATACCGGATGTGGGACTCGACCGTGTACATCGAGCAGCCGGTGCTCTCGCGGTACCCGGAGTCCATCCCCGTACGTTCCATCAGCGCGTCCGTCGCATGCCCGAAGGCCAGGACGTAGAACGCCTCGCTCATGTGCCCGTTGTAGTCGATCCACTCCGGGCGCACCCTCTCGTGGAACAGCGGCAGCCCAGGCATGCTCACTCGGCACCGGCCCCGGGCAGTCTGCCGGTGGCGCGCAGGACGGCGATGACGCCCTGGTCGCGTTCGGCGACCAGATCGGCGATCGTACGGCCGTCGGCGGCGTCGTCGCAGCCGGCGACGACCGCGTCGTACAGCGCCTTGTCCAGTTCCGGGGCGTCCAGCCGGGTCCACGGGGACTTCAGGGACGGCCCGAAGTGGTCGAGCATGTGGGCCATTCCGCCCTCGCCGCCCGCGAGCGCGAAGGTGAGCATCGGGCCCATGACCGCCCAGCGCAGGCCAGGGCCCTCGGTGATGGACAGGTCGATGTCACGGACCGTCGCCTCACCGTTCGCGACCATGTGCAGGGCCTCGCGCCACAGGGCCTCCTGGAGGCGGTTGGCGATGAAGCCGGGGACCTCTCGGTCCATGGTGATGACGGACTTGCCCGCCACCTCGTAGAAACGGGCCGCCCAGCGCACCGCCTCCGGATCCGTCCGCTCCCCGCCGACGACCTCCACGAGCGGTATGAGATACGGCGGGTTGAACGGGTGGCCGACGACCAGCCGGCCGGGGCTGCCCGCCTCGGTCTGCATGTCGGTCATCGGGTAGCCGGAGGTGGAGGAGGCGATGACGACTCCCGCGGGTGTGGCAGCGTCCAGCTTCGCCAGCAGTTCACGCTTGAGATCGAGCTTCTCCGGCGCGCTCTCCTGCACGAACTGCGCATCCGTCACCGCCTCTTCGAGTGTCGCGGCGACCGTGAGGCGCTCGGCCGAGGCACCGGGGACGAGACCGAGCTGTTCGAGCGCGGGCCACGCCGCGTCGACGAGCCGGCGCAGCCGGGCCTCGGCGTCCGGGGCCGGATCCCAGGCGGTGACGTCGTAGCCACGGGCCATGAAGTGGGCGACCCAGCCGCCGCCGATCACTCCGGCGCCGACACAGGCCACACGGCGTACGTCCTCAGGGGCGGTCGTCGCAACGCGGGCGGGGGAGGGCAGGGGAGCGGAAGTCTCCGTCATCGAGGGCTCCTTGAAGGGGGACCGGGGTGAGGGGGGACCGAGGTGAGGGGGGACCGGGGTGAGGGGTGACAGCTCAGCCGCGGGGCTTGAGTCCGAGCTTGAGGCGAGCCTCGTCGGGAGTCGCGACCCGAGCCCCCAGTGCCTCGACGATCGTCACGGCACGCTCCACCAGCTGGGCGTTCGTGGCCTTCACGCCCTTGCCCAGATAGAGGTTGTCCTCCAGGCCGACGCGCACATGTCCGCCGAGCAGGATCGACTGCGCCACCCAGGGCATCTGCATACGGCCCAGCGCGAAACTGGCCCACTGGGCGCCCTCCGGCAGCATGTGCACCATCGACTGCAGCACGCCGGGGTCCGCGGGCGCGCCCCACGGGATGCCCATGCACAGCTGGAACACGGTCGGATCGTCCAGCAGCCCCTCGGCCAGCAACTGCTTGGCGAACCACAGGTGTCCGGTGTCGAAGATCTCCAACTCGGGCCGCACACCGAGCTCCTGGACGCGCCGGGCGCCGGTGCGCAGCATGTCGGGCGTCGAGACGTAGAGGTTCGACCCGTCGCCGAAGTTGAGCGAACCGCAGTCCAGGGTGCAGATGTCGGGCAGCAGGTCTTCGACATGCGGCAGCCGCTCCAGGCCGCCGACCAGGTCGGTGCCCGGCAGCTGCTTGAGCGGCTCCACCGGGTCGATGACCAGATCGCCGCCCATCCCCGCGGTGAGGTTGATGACGACGTCGGTCCCGGTCTCCTTGATGCGCTCGACGACCTCGCGGTACAGGCGCGGGTCCCGGGAGGGCGCTCCGGTCTCCGGGTCACGGACGTGGATGTGGACTGCGGCGGCACCGGCCTCGGCGGCCTGCACCGCGGAGGCGGCGATCTGCTCGGGGGTGACGGGGACGTGCGGGCTCTTGCGCACGGTGTCGCCGGCGCCGGTGAGGGCGCAGGTGATGATGACATCCTGGTTCATGGCCGCGCTGGTTCCTCTCTGTGCGGAGGGTCGGGCGACGGGAGGTCTCCGACCCTAACGGCGCGGAGACGAAAACCTCAAGAGTTCGTTTCATGATGCGGGCGAGCGTTGCATAAAGTGAACGCCCAGAGGACTCAAATCGCCTGTGCCGCCTTCCCGACCTCCTCCGCCGCCGCCCGCACGAGCGGCCCCAACGCGGCGAACCGCGACTCGGGCACCCGGTCCTGCGGCCCCCAGATGCTGACGACGGCGAACGGTCGGTCGCGGCTGCCGAGCACGGGTGCGGAGACGCCGTAGAGGTTCCGCTCCATCTCGCCCGCGCAGACGCTGTATCCGCGCTCCCGCGTCTGTTCCAGCTCGGCCCGCAGCCGCGTCCGGTCCGTGATCGTGGTGTCCGTGTACGCGTCCAGTGATCCGGTGAGCAGCGACTCCGCCTCCTGCTGGGGCAGCCAGGCCAGCAGGGCCTTGCCCGTGGACGTGGCGTGCAGGGGCACCTGCCGGCCCAGCCACTTGGCGCTCAGCACCACCGGCGGGGTCACCTCGTCGATGTAGGTCAGCCCGAGCTGCTGCACCACGGCGAGGTTGGCGGTCTCGCCCGTCTGCTCGCTGACCCGGCGCAGAGTGCCGTGCGCGCGGCGGATCAGACCGTCGAAGCCGGCGGCCGAGGCCATCCGGGCGATCGTGAAGCCGATCGTGTAGCGGTTGGTGACAGGGCTGCGCTCCACCAGGCCGTACTGCTCCAGCGTGGACAGCAGGCGCCAGGCCGTGGCCCGGTTGAGCCCGCACCGGGCGGCCAGGTTCGAGGCCGTGTCGCCGTCCGGCGCGCTGTCGGCCGTCGCCTGGAGCAGGGTGATGGCCCGCTCCAGCGACTGGACCTTGCCCGACGCCCCGCCTTGCTCGGCTGTGGGTGGGGACTCGTCGGTGTCGGCGGTGGGCTGGGTCTTCGGCATGCGCATCTTCCTCGGCTCTTGGTCGGGTGCCTGCTTGCGAGGCGACTATCTTCGCACTATGCGTTCAGTCATCGCGTTATATGAACGCGCGTATGGTGCGGTATCGCCGGAGGGGTGTGCCGCGCGTCCATCTGTGCCGAGTAGCCTCGACCGGAGTGGATCGGGCGCTGACACAGCCCTCCCGATATGATCCGACTGATCGTCGACGCCCATCTGCGGAACGCCGACCACCAGCCCGCGGATACGGTGCCGAGCAGCGCGATCGGGGAGACGGACGTGACGACAGGCTGGCAGTTCTGGGTCGACCGGGGCGGCACCTTCACCGACATCGTCGCGCGACGCCCGGACGGCCGTCTGCTGACGCACAAGCTGCTGTCGGACAACCCGACGCGGTACGCCGACGCGGCAGTCGCGGGTGTACGCGCACTGCTGGCCGACTCCCCGGACGCCGACTCCCTGGACCGGGTCGAGGCCGTCCGCATGGGCACCACGGTCGCCACCAATGCCCTCCTGGAACGCAAGGGCGAGCGGACCCTGCTGCTCATCACCCGCGGTTTCCGCGACGCCCTGCGCATCGCCTACCAGAACCGCCCCCACATCTTCGCCCGTCGCATCGAACTTCCCGAGCTGCTCTACGAACGCGTCGTGGAGGTCGACGAGCGCATCGCCGCCGACGGCACCGTCCTGCGCGCCCCCGACCCGGACGCCCTCGCGGGCCCGCTCCAGCAGGCGTACGCCGACGGGATCCGCGCCGTCGCCGTGGTCTGTATGCACAGCCACCTCCACCCCGCCCACGAACAGGCCCTCGGACAGCTCGCCGCCCGCATCGGCTTCCCGCAGATCTCGCTGTCCAGCGAGGTCAGCCCGCTGATGAAGCTCGTCCCGCGTGGGGACACCGCCGTTGTCGACGCCTACCTGTCGCCCGTGCTGCGCCGCTACGTCCGGCACGTCGCCGACGAACTCGAAGGCGTGCGGCTGATGTTCATGCAGTCCAACGGCGGTCTCGCCGAAGCCGGGCAGTTCCGCGGCAAGGACGCCATCCTGTCCGGCCCCGCGGGCGGCATCGTCGGCATGGCCCGCATGTCGCAGCTCGCCGGATTCGACCGCGTCATCGGCTTCGACATGGGCGGCACCTCCACCGACGTCTCGCACTTCGCGGGCGAGTACGAACGCGTCTTCACCACGCAGATCGCCGGCGTCCGGCTGCGCGCCCCCATGCTGGACATCCACACCGTCGCGGCCGGCGGTGGCTCGGTCCTGCACTTCGACGGCTCCCGCTACCGCGTAGGGCCGGACTCGGCGGGCGCGGACCCGGGCCCCGCCTGCTACCGGGGCGGGGGCCCACTGGCCGTCACGGATGCCAACGTCGTGCTCGGCCGCATCCAACCCGCCCATTTTCCCAAGGTGTTCGGACCGGACGGCGACCAGCCTCTCGACGAGGAACTCGTCCACGACCGCTTCGCCGCCCTCGCCCGCGAGATCCGCGAGACGACCGGCGACGACCGAACCCCCGAGCAGGTCGCCGAGGGCTACCTGCAGATCGCCGTCGCCAACATCGCCAACGCGGTGAAGCGGATCTCCGTCCAGAAGGGCCACGACGTCACCCGCTACGCCCTCACCACCTTCGGTGGGGCGGGCGGGCAGCACGCCTGCATGGTCGCCGACTCGCTCGGCATCCGCACCGTCCTCGTGCCGCCCATGGCCGGTGTCCTCTCCGCCCTCGGTATCGGTCTCGCCGACACCACGGCCATGCGCGAACAGTCCGTGGAAGCGCCCCTGGAGCCCGCCTCCATGCCCGGCGTCCACAAGACCGCCGACGACCTGGAGAGCGCCGCCCGCGCCGAACTCCTCGCCGAGGAGGTCCCCGAGAACCGCGTCCACGTCACCCGGCGCGCGCAGCTCCGCTACGACGGCACCGACACCACCCTCACGGTCGAGCTGACCGAGCCCGACACGATGAGGCACGCCTTCGAAGAACGTCATCGCGCCACGTACTCCTTCACCCTCGACCGCCCGATCGTCGTCGAGGCCCTCTCCGTCGAAGCCACCGGCATCACCGCACCCCCCGATCTCTCCGCCCTGGCCACCTACCAGGGCCACACCGCCGCACCCGAAACCGCCCGCCTCCACACGGGCGGCGCCTGGCGCGACGTACCCCTTCACCGCCGGGAGGATCTGCCGCCCGGCGAAACCGTCACCGGCCCGGCGATCATCGCCGAGGCCGGCTCGACGACCGTCGTCGACGACGGCTGGCGGGCCGCGACGACCCACGACGGGCATCTGGTCATGGAACGCGCGGCGATTACGCAGAGTTCCGATCTCGACACGAAAGCCGACCCGGTTCTCCTGGAAGTCTTCAACAACCTCTTCATGTCCATCGCCGAACAGATGGGCGCCCGCCTGGAGTCCACCGCCCAGTCCGTCAACATCAAGGAGCGCCTGGACTTCTCCTGCGCTCTCTTCGACCCGGACGGAAACCTGGTGGCCAACGCCCCGCACATCCCCGTCCACCTGGGATCGATGGGCACCAGCGTCAAAGAGGTCATCCAGCGGCGCGGCTCCGGAATGCGGCCGGGAGACACGTACGCGGTCAACGACCCGTACCACGGCGGCACACACCTCCCCGACGTCACCGTGATCACCCCGGTCTTCGACACGGAGGGCTCAGCGGACACGGAGGGTGACCGGGAGATCCTCTTCTACGTCGCCTCCCGTGGCCACCATGCCGAGATCGGCGGCATCGCTCCCGGTTCCATGCCGGCCAACAGCAGCACCATCGAGGAGGAAGGCATCCTCTTCGACAACTGGCTGCTGGCCGAGAACGGCCGCTTCCGCGAGGAGGAGACCCTCCGCCTGCTCACCGAGGCGCGCTACCCCTCCCGCAACCCGAAGACCAACCTCGCCGACCTGCGCGCCCAGATCGCCGCCAACCAGAAGGGCGTCGACGAAGTCGCCCGCATGATCGAACACTTCGGCCTCGACGTCGTCCAGGCGTACATGAAACACGTCCAGGACAACGCCGAGGAAGCCGTGCGCCGGGTCATCGACGCCCTGGACGACGGCGAGTACGCGTACGAGACCGACTCCGGCGCCGTCATCCGCGTACGCGTGCGCGTGGACCGCGAAAACCGCTCCGCGACCGTCGACTTCACCGGCACCTCGGCGCAGCTCACCACCAACTTCAACGCCCCGTACTCGGTCGTCAACGCGGCCGTCCTGTACGTCTTCCGCACCCTGGTCGCCGACGACATCCCGCTCAACGACGGCTGTCTGCGCCCGATCGACATCGTTGTGCCGCCGGGCTCGATGCTCTCCCCCGAGCCGCCGGCCGCCGTCGTCGCCGGCAACGTCGAGACCTCGCAGGCCATCACGGGCGCCCTCTACGCGGCACTCGGCGTCCAGGCCGAGGGCTCCGGCACCATGAACAACGTCACCTTCGGCAACGACCGCCACCAGTACTACGAAACCGTCGCCTCCGGATCCGGCGCGGGCGACGGCTTCGCCGGCGCGCTCGTCGTCCAGACCCACATGACCAACTCGCGGCTCACCGACCCCGAGGTCCTGGAGTGGCGACTGCCTGTGCAACTCGACGAGTTCGCCGTCAGGCGTGGCAGCGGCGGGGCCGGACGGTGGCACGGCGGGGACGGCGCGGTGCGCCGTATCCGGTTCCATGAGCCGATGACCGTCTCCACGCTGTCCCAGCACCGCCGGGTACCGCCGTATGGTATGGCGGGCGGCGAACCCGGCGCCCTGGGTGCCAACCGCGTGGAGCACGCGGACGGCACGGTCACCGAACTCGGCGGAAGCGACGCGGCGGACGTCGGCCCCGGCGACGTACTCGTCATCGAAACCCCCGGCGGCGGAGGCTACGGCCCACCGTCTCCCCACCCCCACCAAGCAGGAGAAGAGATCGATGATCTTCGGGCGTTCTGAGCGCGGCAAGCCCCCGGTGGAGCCCGTCACGCTCAAGATCCTGGTGGCCGGCGGCTTCGGCGTGGGCAAGACCACGCTCGTCGGCGCCGTCAGCGAGATCAGGCCGCTGCGCACTGAGGAACTGCTCACCGAGGCGGGACGCCCGGTCGACGACACCAGCGGCGTGGAAGGCAAGCACACCACCACCGTGGCCATGGACTTCGGCCGCATCACGCTGCGCGATGACCTCGTGCTGTACCTGTTCGGGACTCCCGGTCAGGAGCGGTTCTGGTTCATGTGGGACGAGCTCTCCGAAGGCGCGCTCGGCGCCGTCGTACTCGCCGACACCCGCCGCCTGGAGGACTGCTTCGCCGCGGTCGACTACTTCGAGCGGCGGTCCATACCCTTCGTCATGGGCGTCAACTGCTTCGAGGGAGCCACCCGTTACCCGGCCGAGGATGTACGCCAGGCCCTCGACCTCGACGACGACGTACCGCTGTTGCTGTGCGACGCGCGCGACCGGCAGTCCGTCAAGGAGGTCCTCATCGGCGTGGTCCGGCACGCGATGGCGTACACGGCGGGGCACCGCCAGAGCGTCACGACGTGACGTGGTGCGGCCCGCACCCTCGCCGACCGGGGTGCGGGCCGCTGCTTGTGGCGTCACGCACGCGCGCGTGGCCGGTGGGCGCCGTCCACGGAGCGCCGTCTAGCTGTCGCCGTCCTCCTGCCAGCCGAAGCTCTTCTCCACGGCCTTGCGCCAGTTGTGGTACTCGCGGTCGCGCACCGACGCCTCCATGGCGGGCGTCCACTCGACGTCCTTCTGCCAATGGGCCTTGAGTTCGTCCAGGTCGTTCCACACGCCGGTGGCGAGCCCGGCGGCGTACGCGGCGCCCAGACAGGTCGTCTCGGAGACCTTGGGCCGGATGACCGGCACGCCGAGCACGTCCGCCTGGTGCTGCATGAGGAGGTTGTTCTTCGTCATGCCGCCGTCCACCTTCAGGGTGGTGATCCGCACCCCGGAGTCCTGGAACATGGCGTCCACAACTTCGCGCGTCTGCCAACTCGTCGCCTCAAGGACCGCGCGCGCGAGGTGCGCCTTGGTGACGTACCGGGTGAGCCCGGTGACGACACCGCGCGCGTCGGAGCGCCAGTACGGCGCGAACAGACCGGAGAACGCGGGCACGATGTACGCGCCTCCGTTGTCCTCGACGCTCGCCGCCAGGGGCTCGATCTCATCGGCCGTACGGATGATGCCGGGCTGGTCGCGGAACCACTGCACCAACGCGCCCGTGATGGCGATCGAGCCCTCCAGGCAGTAGACGGGCGCCTCACTGCCGATCTTGTAGCCCATCGTCGTCAGCAGCCCGCTCTTCGACTTCACCGGCCGGTTGCCGGTGTTGAGCAGCAGGAAGCTGCCCGTGCCGTAGGTGTTCTTCGCCGTGCCCACGTCGTAGCAGGCCTGCCCGAACACCGCGGCCTGCTGGTCACCCAGGGCGGAGGCGACCGGTACGCCGGAGAGCTGGCCGACGGCCGTGCCGTACACCTCGGCGGACGACTTGATCTCGGGCAGGACGGCCTCGGGCACGTTCATCGCGGACAGGATCGACTGGTCCCACTGGAGGGTCTCCAGGTTCATCAGCATGGTGCGCCCGGCATTGGTCACGTCGGTGACGTGCCGTCCGCCGTCCGTGCCGCCGGTGAGGTTCCAGATCAGCCAGGAGTCGATGGTGCCGAAGGCGATCTCGCCGCGCTCGGCGCGATCCCTGAGACCGGGCACGTTGTCCAGCAGCCAGGCCGCCTTGGGACCGGAGAAGTAGCTCGCCAGCGGCAGGCCGGTCTGTTCGCGGAAACGGTCCTGCCCGTCCGAACCGCCCAGTTGGTGGCACAGCGCCGCGGTACGCGTGTCCTGCCACACGATCGCGTTGTGCACGGGCTTGCCCGTCGCGCGGTCCCACAGGACCGTCGTCTCGCGCTGGTTGGTGATCCCGAGCGCGCTGAGCTGGTCGGCGCGCAGCCCCGCCTTGGCGATCGCCCCGGCGACCACCGCCTGCACCTTGGACCAGATCTCCGTGGCGTCGTGCTCCACCCACCCCGGCTTGGGAAAAATCTGGCGGTGTTCGCGCTGGTCGACGGCGACGATCGCGCCGTTGTGGTCGAAGACGATGCAGCGGCTGGAGGTGGTGCCCTGGTCGATTGCGGCGACGAACTTGTCCGTCATGACGTCCCCTTCGTCGGTTCCTTCAGAAGGCTGCGTTGAAGGCTGACTTGAATCAGAAGGCTGCGTTGAAGATGAGGCCGGACAGCGCCCCGCCGATCAGCGGCCCCACCACCGGAATCCACGCGTAACCCCAGTCCGACGTGCCCTTGTTGGGGATCGGGAGCAGGGCGTGGACGATGCGGGGCCCCAGGTCACGGGCCGGGTTGATGGCGTATCCCGTGGGACCGCCGAGCGACAGGCCGATGCCGACCACCAGGAAGGAGACGATCAGGATCGCGGTTCCGGACTCGCCGAGCCCCTTGGTGAGTCCGAAGGCCAGGATCGGCAGCACCAGGCCGACGGTCGCGATGATCTCGGTGAGGAGGTTCGCCACGGGATGGCGGATCGCGGGCGCGGTGGAGAAGATTCCGAGCGTGGGCTGAGCGATCTCCTCCTCGGCGTTGGCCTGGAACTGCGCGAAGTAGACCAGCCAGCACAGGACCGCCCCGAGCATGGCGCCCACCATCTGCCCCGCTGTGTAGATCGGGACCTTGTTCCAGTCCCCGGTGTCGATGGCGATACCGATCGTCACGGCCGGGTTGAGCTGACCGCCCGACAGGGGCGCGGCGGTGTACGCGCCGGCCATCACGCCGAAGCCCCAGCCGAACGCGATGACGACCCAGCCGGCGTCCTTCGCCTTGGAGTAGTTCAGTACGACGGCGGCGACGACTCCGGCGCCGAAGAGAATCAGGATCGCCGTACCGATGACCTCACCGACGAAGATGTCTCCGTTGCTCATGGCGGCTCCTAGGCCCTGGCCCGGGACGATCGCCCCGGTCTTCCGTGCAGGGTGCGGTTCCCTTGGCGAACAGCCGAGGGCAGGGAGGATCCCGCGCCCCGCCCGGCGTCCACGACGAGCGTGCCGTCGCAGCCGAATCGCCCGTGGGGGTACCGGACTCGGCTCAGGTGGGCCCGCGCGGCGCAGTGCCTGAATACGCCGAGAATGTACGGCGATGTCGACCGACACCGGAAGTGTTCACCGGCGTCCAGGGAGCGTCAAGGTCGCTGACGGCAACGGTTGGAAGCCATACGACGGGACCGGAGCCCGCCTGCGACGGATCGGCTCGGGGGCTGCAGAGGGCTGGGGCGGACTCGGGCGAGCGGGCGGGCGGCTGGGGCGGACTCGGGCGGCTCGGCAAGCTCACAGGGGCCGGCGAGGGCGGCCGTGGGGCGGCAGTGCCAGGGCGGGAGCCGACGGGATGGCGGGGTCCGGTGTGTCTGCCGGGGGTGGTGGGAGCTGTGTGTCTGTGGGGTTCGGTTGAGGGGCTGGTGGGACCTGGCGCGTCTGCGGGGGCAGTTGAGGCGACGGCGAGACCTGGCGCGTCTGCGGGGGCAGTTGAGGCGACGGCGAGACCTGGCGCGTCTGCGGGGGCAGTTGAGGCGACGGCGAGATGGCGTGTCCACAGCAGGCCCCCGACTGCGAACGCCTACGCGTGCCCGGCCCTGCACCGCCGGCCCGCGCCCCGCGTGTCCCTCGCCGCCCAGCCCGCCAACCGGCTTACCCCGCCTACCCCGCCCGCGCGGTCGTCGCCGCCGAGCCGCGACGGATCTCGTGTCCGGGCCGACCGGCGTGGCCCAGCACCCAACTCGCCCCGGGCAGCGACTTCGCGGCCTGCTTCAGCGGCGCCAGACAGGCGGCCGCCTCCCGGTGGTCCGCCACACTGCCCGGCACGCACAACACCGTGGCCAGGGACAAGGTGACGGAACGCCCGCCGGCCGACCAAGGGGCGTCCAGCACGGAGGCGGCCAGCGGATCCAGCTCCTCGGGATCCGTGAGCACCAGGAAGTCGTCCCCGCCGATATGGCCCACGCGCGTGTACCCGTTCGCCGCGTGCTGCAGTGCCCGCCCCACCGACCGGATCAACTCGTCGCCCGCCGCGAACCCGGCTCCGTCGTTGACCTGTTTGAAGTGGTCCACGTCCAGCCAACTCAGCGCGAACATCCGCCCGTCGGCGATCCGCCGGTCCACCTCACCGGTGATCACGTCCGAACCGGGCAGCCGGGTCAGCGGATTGAGCCCGGCCGCCTCCTCGACCCGGGTCTCGGCCAGCGCCCGTATCAGGTCCGCCAGGCGTACGACGCCCACGCACCGCCCATAGCGGTCGACGACCGCCACATCGTCCGACGTGCGGTCCCGCTCGCCGACGGCCACCACGTCCAGCACCTCCCACGCGGTGGCGTCGATGCCCACCGTCCGGGGCGGATCGCCGAGCTTGGCGGCGGGCCGGTCGGCGTACAGGGCATGGCCGTAGCGCCCCGACATCGAGAGCAGGAAGCGGGACCGGTGCACCGACCGCACCGGCACCCCGTCCCGGTCCACGAGCAGCACCCCGGACACGTCCGGTGACCCGGTCAGCAGCGCCCGTACCTGGCTCGCGGACGCGTTGGCGGGCAGCAGCGCGGCGGGCCGTACGAACTCCCGCACCGACGGCCCCGACCGCGGCGCCTCGACCGCGTCGGGGGAGCGCGGCGGAACGTATACGTCCGCGGCGGGCAGCCGGGACGGGGGCGCGAACAGCTCGCCCTGGGCCAGCTGCGCGCCGGCCGCCAGCGCGCCCGCACACTGCAGTTCGGTCTCCACGCCCTCCACCGCCAGCAACGCGCCCAGTTCGTCGCACAGGGTCCGCATCGCCCGCACCGCCGCCGGCCGGGCGAGCAGCGACGCGTCGAGCTTCACGAGATCGGGGGCCATGTCGGTGAGCAGCCGCAGGGGCAGGTCCCCGTCTCCGACACCGTCCGCACTGATCCGGAAGCCCTGCTCCCGCAGCCCGGCCACGGCCTCCAGCAGCGCCTGCTGCGGCACGTGGGTGTGCGGTGGGCCCACGTCGATCGTCACCTCCCACGGCAGCCGCCCCGCCTCGCGCACGGCGTCGTGCACGGGAGTGAGCCCGCCGAGATCGGCGAGAGTGCCGGCGAACACGTTGACGTGCAGCGGCAGCAGGGTCTCCCTGCGAACGGCCGCCCGGATCGCCGACACCGCGAGCTGACCGTCGAGTTCGGGGTCACGGCGGGCCTCGGCGAGGATGTCGCCGGTCTCGGGGCGGGCGAGTATCTCCAGCCCCGCGACTGCGCCGGTCGTCAGATTGACCACCGGCTGGAAGGCGAAGCGGAGAGTATCCGTCCAGGAATGCACGGAAGCATGATGGCGCTGCCGGTGCCCGCCCAGGCGCAGTTCATGAGACGTTCACACAGCATTCCGCACTGGTCACGGAGCGTACGAGAAAGCCCTTGCCCTCGAACGTTCCGCTTCGTGGCAGTGCTGGGGCTCCGGCCGCGCGTGGCGGTGGCCCGCTTACCGGCCGCGTCGGCCGCGGCGCGTGCCGAACCGGCGCCGGCTCCTCACCGCACCGCGATCACCGCCGAGCCGTGCCCGAACAGCCCCTGGTTCGCCGTGATCCCCACGCGCGCGCCCGTGACCTGCCGGTCACCCGCTTCGCCCCTCAACTGCCAGGTCAGTTCGCAGACCTGGGCGATCGCCTGTGCCGGGACTGCCTCTCCGAAGGAGGCCAGCCCGCCGCTCGTGTTGACGGGTATGCGCCCGCCCGGGGCCGTCGCGCCCTCCCGCAGGAGCTTGGCGCCCTCGCCCTCCCCGCACAGCCGCAGGTCCTCGTACCACTGCAACTCCAGGGCGGTGGACAGGTCGTACACCTCGGCGAGGGAGAGATCCTCCGGTCCGATGCCGGCCTCCTCGTAGGCCGCCCGCGCTATCGACGCCCGGAACGTCTCCTCGGCGGGCCCCACCGCCACCGCGGAGTCCGTCGCGATGTCCGGCAGGTCCAGGACCGGGCTGGGGTAGCGCGGCGTCACCGTGGACACGGCCCGGATCCGCACCGGCTCCGCCACCCCGCGCCCGCGTGCGAACTCCATGCTGGACAGCACCAGAGCCGCCCCTCCGTCGGAGGTCGCGCAGATGTCGAGCAGCCGCAGCGGGTCCGCGACCACCGCGGAGGCGGCGACCTCGTCGGTGGTGACCCGCTTGCGGTAGCGCGCGTACGGATTCAGCGCGCCCGAAGCGGAGTTCTTCACCTTGACCTGCGCGAAGTCCTCCGGTGTGTCCCCGTGCACAGCCATCCGCCGCCGTGCGTACAGGCCGAAGTACGTGGGATTGGTCGCCCCGAGGATCCGGAAGCGCAGCCAGTCCGGGTCGTCGGGCCGATCCCCGCCCGCGGGGCGGAAGAATCCCTTCGGCGCCGCATCGGCACCCACCACCAGTACCACGTCCGCGCGCCCCGAAAGGATCTGCACGCGCGCGGTGTCGACGGCCTGCGCCCCCGACGCGCACGCCGCGTACACACTCGCCACCCGCGCGCCCTGCCAGCCCAGCGCCTTCGCGAACGTCGCCCCGGCCACATAGCCCGGATAGCCGCCGCGCACGGTGTCCGCGCCGACGATCGAGCCGACCTCCCGCCACTCCAGACCCGCGTCGGCGAGCGCGGCCCGGGCCGCCACCACGCCGTACTCGACGAAACCGCGTCCCCACTTGCCCCAGGGGTGCATGCCCGCCCCCAGCACCGCCACCTCTGCCGTCATGCCGTCTCCCCCGTCGGCCGCCACTGCCATGTCGTCCAAATCGTCTCCGCGTCCTCATGGAGCACGCCGGGTACGACCTCCACCTCCATGCCCACCGCCAGCTCGGCGACGGTGACCCCGGGAACCGCCTGCCCCAGCACCACCATCCGCTCCGCCTCCAGCTCCACAGAGATCAACGTGTACGGCTCCCACGGAAGTTCCGGATCGGTCACATACGGTGACGGAGGCCGGTACCGACCGTCCGTGTAGGACCAGACACGCCCGCGCCGGGAGAGCGGGACCTCCTCCAGATCGCCGCCGAAGCACCCGGGATTGCGGCAATGGACGTCCTCGCGGGGGAAGAAGACCGAGGCGCAAGCCGAGCAACGCGTTCCGAGGAGCCGGAATTCATCTCCGTCACCGGCGAACCACCCGGCGATCACAGGTGTGCGGGTACGTGGCAAGGCTCCTCCTCGGCACCGGATCTGACGGAACGTCAGAAGTGTGCCACGGGTGGCGCCTCATGGGCAGGGCCGTCGGCGCGGTCGCCCGTTCGGGGTGATGCGAGGCGAACTGCATCCGATCACTTCCCCCGCGGAACACGCGCCTGATAGACGCAGGAGCCATGACTCAACTCTCCAGCGCCGCACGACTCTCCAGCGCGGCACGATTCTCCGGTGCGGTACGCGTGCTGGTCACCGCGCTCGCCGTCCTGCTGGCCGTGACCGCCACCTCCGCCACCGCCCACGCGAACACCGAGCCCAAGGCACCCGACGACTTCGTGGCCCTGAGAACCGTGGATCCGACGATCACCCAGGAGATGCGCTACTTCACCCCACACAACTTCGTCGGCGAGCGCGTCGACGGCTACCAGCAGCCGCTCTGCATCCTCACGCGACCCGCCGCGGAAGGACTCCACAAGGCCCAGGTGAAACTTCTGAGTCAGGGCTACACGCTCAAGGTGTACGACTGCTACCGGCCACAGCGCGCCGTGGACCACTTCGTACGCTGGGCGCAGGATCTCGACGACCAGGCCATGAAGGGCGAGTTCTATCCGGACGTCGACAAGACCCGTCTGTTCGAGGACGGTTACATCGCGGAAAAATCCGGTCACAGCCGCGGCTCGACCATGGACCTCACGATCGTGAAACTCCCCGCGAAGCCGACCCGGCCGTATGTGCCCGGAGAGCCCCTGGTGCCCTGCTACGCCCCCAAGGAGGAGCGTTTCCCGGACAACTCCGTCGACATGGGCACCGGATTCGACTGCTTCGACACCCTCTCCCACACCCTCGATCCGCGCATCCAGGGCGAACAGCGTGCCAACCGGCTGCTCCTCAAGAACACCCTTGAGGAGCTCGGTTTCGTCAACCTCGCGGAGGAGTGGTGGCACTTCACCTTCAAGCCCGAGCCCTACCCCGACACCTACTTCGACTTCCCGGTGTCCTCGAAGTCGCTGACCAACAGCCCTTGAGCAACTGACCGACAGCAATCAGCCGCCCCCGGAAGACGCCCTTCCGATAATCGGATACAGTCCGCCGCGTGTCCGAAACTCAGCACTCCACCCCCAACTCCGCGCCCGGCTCCCACTGTTCGAGCTGTGGAGCTCCGTACGGAGAGGGCGTCTCCGGCTGGCCGCGTACCTGTCCGGCGTGCCACACCGTGGCCTACCGCAATCCGCTGCCGGTCGCGGTGGCCCTCCAGCCCGTGTACGACACGCAGGGCACGGCCCTGGTCGTCATCACTCGAACCGTGGCCCCCGCGCGCGGAGGCATCGCGTTGCCCGGTGGCTACATCGACGACCGGGAGGACTGGCGGCAGGCCCTCGTCCGCGAGCTCAAGGAAGAGACCGGCATCGACGCCGCAAGCCGCGACGTACGGCTCGTCGACGCGCTGAGCTCGCACGACGGACACCTGCTGCTGTTCGGCGTCCTACCGGAGCGGCCGGCCGACGGCCTGCCGCGGTCCGCCGCCACGGACGAGACGGAGGGCTGGCACCTCCTGCGCAGGCCGGAGGAGCTCGCCTTCCCCCTGCACACCCTGGTCGTGCGGGCCTGGTTCGAAGGTCGCTACATCTGATCTCAGCTCGTCCCGAGCCCTCGTATCCGAACCGGGTGGGGCGGCGCGCTCACGCCGTCCTCACCCTCCCGCTCCACGACCACCCGCCGGCCCTCCCAGCGGGCGACATAGCGCTCGATCTCCGGCTCGTCCCAGCCGTCGCCCGCGTCCGGCACGACCAGCCCGCCCCCCGTCCGTCCCCGGGCGGGCGCCCACACCTCCAGTTCCAGCCCGCCGTCGTCCCCGCGCACGGGGATGACGGCCCCCGCGCGCGCGAGCACCGGAATACGCGACGGGGGAGCGTCCACGAGAACCTGCGCGGGACCTTCGTAGACCTGCTCCGTCGTCGTGTCGTACCAGCGCCCGCGCGGCAGCTGCACCGCGCGCCGGTCCGCCCCCGGATCGAGCACCGGCGCCACCAGCAGGCAGTCGCCCAGCAAGAACGCGTCCTCGCAGTCGCGCAGCGCGTGGTCCTCCGGCGCCGACCACCACAGGGGCCGCACATAGGGCGCACCCGTGCGCCGTGCCAGATGCGCCAGGGTCACGAAGTACGGCAGCAACCGCCGGCGTTCGACGAGCGCCACGCGCGCGTGCTCCAGCACCTCGGGCCCGAACTCCCACGGTTCCCTGCGCCCGGCCCGCAGACTCGCGTGGGTGCGGAACAGCGGCAGGTAGGCGCCCAGTTGGAACCAGCGCAGATACAGCTCGGGGGACGGGCTGCCGTCAAAGCCGCCCACGTCCGGCCCCGAGTACGGCACCCCGCACAGGCCGAGCCCCATGACCAGCGACAACGACGCCCGCAGCCCGGGCCAGCCGGTGGCGATGTCACCGGACCACGTCCCCCCGTAGCGCTGCATGCCCGCCCAACCGGAGCGCGAGAAGACGAAAGGCCGCTCCTGGGGGACCAGGTCACGCAGCCCCTCGTAGGCTGCCCGGCCCATGCAGAGCGCGTAGACGTTGTGCGCCTCACGATGGTCTCCGCCCCGCCCTTCCAGGGAGTGCCGCGCCGACCGCGGCAGTGTCGACTCCCCGAAGGCGGTGAACGAAGTGGGTTCGTTCAGGTCGTGCCAGAAACCCGCGAACCCCTGCGCGAGCCGCTCCTCGTAGAGGCGACCCCACCACTGCCGCACGCGCGCGTGCGTGAAGTCCGGGTAGACGGCCTCCCCGAACTGCACGACGCCCCGTACCAGACGCCCCGAGGTGTCCCGCACGAACGCGTCCTCCGCAGACCCGCTGTCGAACACGGCGTTGCCCGGCTCGGCCTTGACCGCCGCATCGACGATCGACACCAGCCGGATCCCGTCCCGTCGCAGCTCCTCGGCCAGCTGGGGCAGCTTGGGGAAGCGCTCCTGATCGACAGTGACCACCTGGTGGTCGTCGTAGTGATCGATGTCCAGGTGGACCGCGTCGAGCGGCAGACCACGCTCCTGGTAGCCCGCAGCGATCCGCCGCACCTCCTGCTCACCGCCGAAGCCCCACCGCGCGTGGTGGTGGCCGAGCGCCCACGCGGGCGGCAGGGCGGGCGCCCCGGTGAGCGAGGCCCAGGCGAGCAGCACGCGCGCGGGGGTGCCCACCATCACCCAGCAGCGCAGCGGACCGCCGTCCATCCGCAGCTCACACGTGCCGGCCCGGTCGTGGCCGGAACCAGCGCCCTCCTCGCCCTGCCGCAGCGTCACCGTGCCGTCCCACGAGGTGTCGTGGAACACCAGATGCGTGGCCGCGTCGGCCACCACCACCTGCACCGGCATCGTGATGTACAGCGGATCGTCACCGGGTCCGAAGGGCCGGCCCGGATCGGTGTTCCACAGCCGGTACGTCCCGTCCCGCAGCCGAGGGCCCGAAGCGCGCCCCCCGAGCCCGAAGAACCGCGCGTCAGCCGCCACCTCCGAACGCTGCATCCAACGTGCCGTGCCGCCGCCCACCGGTTCCCACCAGCGGGGCGGCAGAGCCCGGCGCAGGATCACACCACCCGGCGTACGCACTTCGACCGCACCGTGCCGCGAGACGACGACCGTCGCCCGCTCGGCCACCACCCGCCAGCCGCCGTCCTTGTCCGGCTCCAGCACGGCCCGGGGATCCGGCTCCGGGCAGCGGCCGGCGAGCGCGTACGACGGCTCGGGACCGACCCCGTCCCAGCCCCAGAAGACGGCCCCGTTCACGGCCACGGTGATCCGCAGCTCGGAGCGGCTGAACCGGACGACACCGCCCCCCGGCCCGGGCTCGACGTCCTGCACGGGCCCGGGCACCCGCGCGCGCTCGGCACCCCGTGGCGGCAGCCCCGTGGCGTCGGCACGCCTCCTGCGCCACGCGGCCCGTACGGTACGCAACCCCTGGGTCGCCCCCGCCGAACCGACTGCCTTCACCGAACGCACCAGGTCACGACCGTCCATGCTGCTCAGCCTGCCACCGAGTAGCCCATGCGTGCGTATCGTTCAACTGCCGTTCACCCATGTTGGGACCACATCTTCACGACACGGACTATGTGGGGCACACCCTGGTGCAGGAATCGATCCGATGGCATCGTCCGTGTCAGCCGCGTCACGCGCACACCCCCGCCCGTGCGCGACCGACGCACACGAAGCGCACAGTCCGGGAGCCGCCCCATGTCGACCGTGAACCCCCAGCCGCTCTGGCGGCCGGATCCGGAAAGTGTCGCCCAGGCACAGATCACCAGATTCCAGGCCTGGGCGGCCGAGCAGCACGGTGCCCCCTCCGAAGGCGGCTACGCCGCACTGCACCGCTGGTCCGTCGACGAACTGGAAAAGTTCTGGAAAGCCGTCACGGAGTGGTTCGACGTACGTTTCTCGACCCCCTACGCGCGCGTGCTCGGCGACCGCTCGATGCCCGGAGCACAGTGGTTCCCCGGCGCGACCCTGAACTACGCGGAGCACGCCCTGCGCGCCGCCGAGACCCGCCCGGACGAACCGGCCCTCCTCCACGTCGACGAAACCCACGATCCGCGCCCGGTGACCTGGGCCGAACTGCGCCGCCAGGTCGGCTCCCTGGCCGCCGAACTGCGTGCGCTCGGTGTACGCCCCGGAGACCGCGTCAGCGGCTACCTCCCGAACATTCCGCAAGCCGTCGTCGCCCTGCTCGCCACGGCCGCCGTGGGCGGTGTCTGGACGTCCTGCGCCCCCGACTTCGGCGCCCGCAGCGTCCTCGACCGCTTCCAGCAGGTGGAACCGGTGGTCCTGTTCACCGTCGACGGCTACCGCTACGGCGGCAAGCAGCACGACCGCCGCGACATCGTCGCCGAACTGCGCCGCGAACTGCCCACTCTGCGCGCCGTCGTCCACATCCCCCTCATGGGCACCGAGGCCCCCGAACGCGCCCTGGAGTGGTCGGCCCTGACGAGCGCGGCCACGGAGCCCGTCTTCGAACAGGTGCCCTTCGACCACCCCCTGTGGGTGCTCTACTCCTCCGGCACGACCGGCCTGCCCAAGGCCATCGTCCAGTCACAGGGCGGCATCCTTGTCGAGCACCTCAAACAGCTCGGCTTGCACTGCGACCTCGGCCCCGAGGACCGTTTCTTCTGGTACACCTCGACCGGCTGGATGATGTGGAACTTCCTCGTCTCCGGCCTCCTCACGGGCACGACGACCGTCCTCTACGACGGCAGCCCCGGCTATCCCGACACGGGCGCCCAGTGGCGCGTCGCCGAACGCACACAGGCCACGCTCTACGGCACCTCGGCCGCCTACGTCATGGCCTGCCGCAAGGCCGGCGTGCGCCCCGGCCGCGACCACGACCTCTCCAAGGTGCGGTGCGTCGCCACCACCGGCTCACCGCTGCCGCCGGACGGATTCCGCTGGCTGCATGACGAGGTCCGCGACGACCTGTGGATCGCCTCCGTCAGCGGCGGCACGGACGTGTGCTCCTGCTTCGCAGGAGCCGTACCGACCCTCCCCGTGTACATCGGCGAGCTCCAGGCACCCGGGCTGGGCACCGATCTCCAGTCGTGGGACCCGAGCGGCACACCCCTGATCGACGAGGTCGGCGAACTCGTTGTCACCAACCCCATGCCGTCGATGCCGATCTATTTCTGGAACGACCCGGACGGGACCCGTTACCACGACAGCTACTTCGACACGTATCCCGGAGTGTGGCGCCACGGCGACTGGATCACCGTCACCTCGCGGGGCTCGGTCGTCATCCACGGCCGCTCCGACTCGACGCTCAACCGGCAGGGCGTGCGTATGGGTTCGGCGGACATCTACGAAGCCGTCGAACGCCTCCCCGAGATCAAGGAATCCCTGGTCATCGGTTTGGAACAGCCCGACGGCGGTTACTGGATGCCCCTGTTCGTGCATCTGATCCCCGGAGCCGTCCTCGATGAGGCCCTCCTGAACCGCATCAAGCAGACCATCCGCGAACAGCTCTCACCCCGCCACGTCCCCGACGAGATCATCGAGGTCCCCGGCATCCCGCACACCCTGACCGGAAAGCGCATCGAAGTCCCCGTCAAACGCCTTCTCCAGGGCACCTCCCTGGAGAAGGCGGTCAACCCTGGCTCCATCGACAACCTCGACCTGCTGCACTTCTACGAGGACCTGGCGCGCAAGCGCGCCTGACCGGCTCCCCGGAGACGGTCAACCTCCGTAGGTGGCCTCGGACTCACCCAGCACGGCGGCGAAGTCCGAGGCCAGCCGCACCGCGTCGGCCGGTTCGAGGTCGGCGACGGAGATCCGCAGCCCCGGACCGGATGCCAGCCGGAACCGAGCGCCCGCCGCGACCCACCAGCCGTACGACCGCAGCCCGTTCACCGCTGCTGACTCGTCCCGCACGGGCACCCACAGGTTCATCCCGCTCGCCCCGTGTGCCTCGATGGCCCGATCTCCGAACGCGCGGAGCAGAGCGTTCCTGCCCGAGGTCAGCAGCAGCCGCCCGTCCAAGTCGGCCTGCCACTGTGGATCGCGCACGCGAACAACGCACCGCACGGTCTCGCACCCCTGCTGCTCGTCCTCAACAACGTGATGGTGGTGGCCCTTCAAGTCCCAGTGGCCCGGTTCGGCACCACCGCGGCGGCCGCGCGCACCCTTCTCCTCCCGCCCCCCGCCGCCTTCGCGCTGGGCGGCGTCACCATGGCGCTCTCGGCCACCGGCGGGCCCGTCACCGCCACACTGCTCCTCACCGCTTCGGCCGCCGCCTTCACCCTGGCCGAGATGCTGCACGCCACCGTCTCCTGGGAACTCTCCGTCGCCCTGGCTCGTCGCCACCGGCCCGCTCGGTTGGACAGCCTTTGGCGCTGCCATCGCCTTGACCTGCCTGATCAGCACAGACTCATCCGCGAACCCCTCGCCCGGACGCCGTTGTCAGTGCCTCCCGTTACTGTGAGTGAGCATTGATCGACTGTGCACAGGGGGAAACATGGCGCACACCGAACACCAGACCATGCGACGCGTACTGCGCCGCGAAATCGCCGGCACCATCGGTCTGCTGACCGACGAGCACGACTTCCGGGCCATGCGGCGCTACCGCACCTTCACTTTCGACGACCACACGACCTATCTCCACCAG
The DNA here is from genome assembly GCF_040654815.1 of Streptomyces sp. NPDC050619. Lineage (NCBI taxonomy): Bacteria > Bacillati > Actinomycetota > Actinomycetes > Kitasatosporales > Streptomycetaceae > Streptomyces > Streptomyces sp. NPDC050619. The sequence goes on from NZ_JBFAIR010000030.1 coordinate 139,541, forward strand.
GTCGAAGACCTCCTCAAGTCCCGCGCCGCACAAGGCAGCCACACCACCGTCGCCCTCTTCGACCCACTGGAGTACGCCGAATTCTGCGCGGACACAGGCCTGGACCCCGACATCCCGTCCAGCCGCACCCGCTTCACAGCGGAACTAGCGACCACGGGCCCGACCCTCCCCTACGAAGGTCAGCCCCTGACCGACCTCGTACCAGCCCTGGTGGACGAAGCCGTCCGACAAGCCACTTGGGAGTACGCGAGCACACTGCTGGCCCGCCTCGGCTCCTGCGCCTCCTGCGGCGAGGACATCGGCCGCGCCGCGTTCGTCCGAGCCTCGCACCTGCTCGTACGCATCCTCGAGACGGCCCAGGTGGGAAACCGCCACCTGGTCTGCAGCGTCACGGGCACACCGGAAACACTCGTCTCCGTCCTGCACGCCGATGACGACGCCGACGGAGCCACTCAGCTGGACGAGGCCGAGGCGCTCGAATTCACCACCGTCCTGGCACTCGGCCTCGCCACCCAGAGCCCCGGCGGACTCGTCATGCGCACCAGCGCCCCCGGTACCCCGGACCGCATCTACGGCTGGCGCCTGCGCGAAGAAGGCCTCGACCCCCTCACCGCAGGTGAGGTCTTCGATGCCTACTGCACCGACATCGACTCCGGTGACCTCATCTCCCCGGAATCGGACGTCGACTACTGCGTACCACCCGACCTCGGAGACACGGGACAGGCGCCGGGACACCATCACTGAACGCAGAAGGGGCGCCCCACCCGCAGGTGGAGCGCCCCTCAAGCACAGCCGACGGGTGGCCGGGTCCGGCTACTCGCCGGACAGCACCGCCTGAGCCGCGTCGCGCGCCTCCTCGGCACTGTCCGAGGCCCGCGCGGCCGCCGCGGCCCGCTCGCACTGCGCCAACGAGTACTTCGCCAGCGTCGCCCGGACATAAGGAATCGAAGCCGCCCCCATGGAAAGCGAGGTGACACCCAGACCGGTCAGCACGCACGCGAGCAGCGGGTCGGACGCGGCCTCACCGCAGACACCACAGCTCTTGCCCTCGGCCTTCGCCGACTCGGCGGACAGCGCGACCAGGTCGAGCAGCGCGGGCTGCCACGGATCCTGGAGACGGGACACCGCCCCCACCTGACGGTCCGCGGCGAAGGTGTACTGCGCGAGGTCGTTGGTCCCCAGCGACAGGAACTCGACCTCCTGCAGAATCGAGCGCGCACGCAGCGCGGCCGACGGGATCTCCACCATCGCGCCGAATTTCGCCTGGAGCCCCGCCTCACGGCAGGCATCGGCGAACGCCTTGGCATCGGCACGGTCCGCCACCATCGGCGCCATGACCTCGAGGTAGACCGGCAGTCCCTCGGCAGCCTTGGCCAGCGCCGTCAGCTGCGTGCGCAGCACCTCCGGGTGGTCGAGCAGCGTCCGCAGACCACGCACGCCCAGCGCCGGGTTCGGCTCGTCCCCCGGCGTGAGGAAGTCCAGCGGCTTGTCCGCGCCCGCGTCCAGCACCCGCACCACGACACGGCCCTCGGGGAACGCCTCAAGGACCTGCCGGTACGCCTCGACCTGCTTCGCCTCCGACGGAGCGTTCTTACTGTCGTCAAGGAAGAGGAACTCGGTACGGAAGAGACCGACGCCCTCGGCTCCGGCCTCGACGGCCGCCGGCACGTCGGCCGGACCGCCGACGTTGGCCAGCAGCGGCACCTTGTGACCGTCCGACGTGGCACCGGGCCCGGTCGAGGCGGTCAGCGCGGCCTTGCGCTCGGCGGCCTCGACTGCCATCCGCGCCTTCTTCTCGGCGCTGGGATTCACGAAGATCTCGCCGGTGCTTCCGTCCACGGCGATCACCGTGCCCTCGGCGAGCTCACTGGCGCCGGGCAGAGCCACCACCGCCGGTACACCGAGAGCCCGCGCCAGAATCGCGCTGTGGCTGGTCGGCCCACCCTCCTCGGTGACGAAACCGAGGACCAGAGCCGGATCCAGCAGCGCCGTGTCGGCAGGCGCAAGGTCTCGCGCTATAAGGACGTACGGCTCGTCACTGTCCGGCACACCGGGCATCGGCACCCCCAGCAACCGGGCGACGATACGATTCCGCACGTCATCGAGGTCGGCCACACGACCGGCGAGATACTCACCGGCATTGGCCAGCAGGGCGCGGTACGCCGCGAAGGCGTCGTACACCGCACGTTCGGCAGTGCTCCCGACGGCGATACGCCGTTCCACGTCCGCCATCAGCTCAGGATCCTGGGCCATCATGGCCTGCGCTTCCAGCACGGCCTGGGCTTCGCCCCCCGCCAGATTGCCGCGCGCCATCAGGTCGGCCGCCACAGCTTCCACGGCCTTGCGGGCGCGCCCCTGTTCACGCTCCGCGTCCTCCGCCGGGATCTGCTTGGCAGGCGGTTCCAGCACCGCCGTTCCCATGTGCCGAACCTCGCCGATAGCCACACCGTGGCTCACGCCGACGCCTCGCAGCGTTGTCTCCATCTCACCCGTCTCCGATAGTGCGGCGGGTCCCGCCGCCGCGGTGGTTGTCCCTGCTTGCCGTCGTAACGACGGCGCGGACGTCACTTCCAGACGAAGAGACTGTCACCCGACTTCACATCGCCGTCCTCACGGAGGTCGGAGAGGGCCTCGGCCGTCGCCTCCAGTGCCACGACCGGGCACACCGGGGACTTGCCGGCGGCCTCCACCGCGGCGGGGTCCCAGCGCACCACGCTCTGCCCGCGGGTGACGGTGTCGCCCTTGTTCACGAGGAGCTCGAAGCCCTCGCCGTTGAGCTGCACCGTGTCGATGCCGAGATGGGTGAGTACACCGTGTCCCTGCTCGTCGACGACGACGAACGCGTGCGGGTGCAGCGAGACGATGACTCCGTCGACGGGTGCCACAGCCTCGGCAGGCTCACGCACGGGGTCAATGGCCGTGCCCGGGCCGACCATGGCCCCGGAGAAGACCGGATCCGGCACTGCTGCCAGCCCGATGGCGCGTCCGGCAAGAGGGGACGTCACGGTGGTCATGGGAAGCCTCCCAGGGGTGGAGATCAATATGGGCCGCCACTGCCTGTCCCGGACGGCGCACTGTTCAGCAGGGTAGGTCACAGGAACTACCGGTTCCGCATGAGAGCTCCCGGTTGGAGGTCTAGACCACGACAGTAATCGATTTGCACCCTCTTCGCGGCCCCGTGTACAGTCGTACCCCTGCTTGAGACCGAACGACCTGACCAGGTGTTCCTGCCCGAGCAGCACCCAACTTGTCAGATCCTATCTCGGGGTCATCTTCTGCATGCTCGCAGGACGGTGGTCTGAGAGCCGGAAAAACACTGATAGAGTTGGGAACATCGAAGGGAAGCGCCCGGAGGAAAGCCGCGAGAGAGTCTCTCGGGTGAGTACAAAGGAAGCGTCCGTTCCTTGAGAACTCAACAGCGTGCCAAAAG